>CAYQMA010000126.1:0-3300 GCA_964418535.1 uncultured Zetaproteobacteria bacterium
TTGCGATCGGTCTCGATGGTGGCCTGATCGGTCGGATCAGGAAAGGCCGTCTGCTCTTCCTGGTGCATGGACTGGATGGTTTCGTTCAGTCCCTCGTCCAGTTCCTTGCGCCATTCAAGGAGCTGCTTCTCGAATTTTTCGAGCTGTGCCTTGCTCAGTGCCATGCTGTCACCTCCAGAGCCGGAACCGCCGGATTCCGGCGGGCGGCGAACCTTAGCGGCTCCCGTTTTCCCTGTAAACGTTGCAAAAGTCCGTCAATTTGTCGCAAAAACAATCATACCAGCGTTGCCCCAGCAAGGCCAGCGCCGGCGGTTCGGATTCCGTCGTCAGATCGGCTAGCCGGCAAATGCCCGCATCCAGGCCGCAGGGCCGAATGGGCGCAAACCACGCCGGATTCACGCTCACGTTCAGCGCCATGCCGTGAAAGGCCACGCCCCGGGTCACGCGCAGGCCGAGCGCCGCGATCTTGCCCCGATGGGTCCACACGCCCGGAAAACCGCATTTCCTGTGAGCCGCAATGCCCAGGCTTGCAAGCAGTTCGATACAGGAAGATTCCAGCAGATGCACATAGTCGCGGACGCCAAGGCCGCGCCGGCGCAGGTGCACAACGGGATAGAACATCAATTGCCCAGGGCCGTGAAAGGTGGTCTCGCCGCCCCGGTCGGCCCGGACGAAGGGCGCCGGCAGCGCAGGTTGCGTCCGGTTGTCCACGCCGCGACGACCGGTGACATAAACGGGCGAATGCTCGCAGCAAAACACGCGCTCGTCGGCCTGATCCCCGGCCACCAGATCGGCATGTTTCTGCATGCGCGCAAGCCAGGGGGCATATTCCAGCCGCCCCAGCCATTCGAATCCGGGCGTCTTGCCCGCGCGCCTCAATAGCGCGTCAGCGATCCGTCCACCTCGTCGATCCAGCGCAGGATGCCGCCGGCCAGATTGCGCACATTGTCATAGCCCTGGGATTTCAGGAACTCGACGGCCTGCGCCGAGCGGCCGCCCATCTTGCAATGCACGACCACATCGCGATCACGCGGCACCTCGGCATAGCGGGTCGGCAATTCGCCCAGCGGAATCTCCCAGGAACCTTCGATGCGACAGATAGCCACCTCGTGCGGCTCGCGCACGTCCAGGATGAACAGATCGGGATTCTCTTCCATCATGCGCGCCAGTTGACGGGGCGTGATGTCGTCCGGCCCCAATGGCTCTTCCGTTTCCTCCACCTCGGTGGGCGGCAGGCCGCAGAATTGCTCGTATTCGACCACGTCGTGAATGACGGGATGTTCGCCGCAGGCGGGGCAGGCCGGATCGCGGCGCAGCTTCACCTCGCGGAACTTCATGTCCAGCGCGTCGTACAACAGCAGGCGGCCGGACAGCGTGTTGCCGATGTCCAGAATAATCTTGATGGCTTCGGTGGCCTGAATGACGCCGATGACGCCGGGCAGCACGCCCAGCACGCCGCCCTCGGCGCAGGACGGCACCAGCCCCGGCGGCGGCGGCTCCGGATACAGGCAGCGATAACAAGGGCCGTCCTTGTGGTGGAACACCGTCGCTTGGCCTTCGAACTGAAAGATGGATGCATAGACCAGCGGCTTGCCTTCGAGCACGCAGGCGTCGTTGACCAGGTAGCGGGTGGGGAAGTTGTCCGTGCCGTCCACGACGATGTCGTAGCCGCGCACCAGTTCGCGCACATTGTCGCGGCGGATGCCTTCGCCGTGCAGGTTTACGGTCATGAAGGGATTGATGCCAAGCAGCTTGTCGCGGGCGCTTTCCACCTTCGGGCGGCCCACGTCGGCCGTGGTGTGCGCGATCTGGCGTTGGAGGTTCGATTCGTCCACCACGTCGAAATCCACCAGTCCCACCGTGCCGATGCCGGCGGCGGCCAGATACAGTGAGATGGGACTGCCCAGGCCGCCGGTGCCGATGCACAGCACCTTGGCCTGTTTGAGCTTTTCCTGCCCCTCCTGGCCCACCTGCGGCAGGATGATATGGCGATTGAAACGCGCCAGCTCCTCGGCGCTCAGAATACCGGACATGATCAGGCCCCTTTCGTGAATTGAGGGCGGAGTATGCGTATCCGGCGCAGGCTGTGCAATCCGCGTTCGTGCGGGTATAAATGCGGCATGACAGATGTGGATGATTCGGTCAGGGGGCACAGGGCGCGGCTGCGGGCGCGATTTGCGGCGCACGGATTCGAGGGATTTCACGATTACGAGGTGCTGGAGCTCTTGCTGACCTACGCTATTCCTCGCTGCGACGTGAAGCCGATCGCCAAGCGTTTGCTCAAAACCTTCGGCACGTTGGCGGGCGTGTTCGATGCGCCGGTGGCGGAGCTGAAAAGCGTGGAGGGCGTGGGCGAGCAGGCGGCGGTGTTTCTGTCCGTGGTCAAGCAGGCGGAGTTGCGGTATCTGGCCTCGGATTTGAAGGGGCGTTCGGTCTTCGATCGGCCGGACAAGGTCAAGGCGCATCTGCGCTATCTGGTGCAGGGACGCGGCATGGAATGCTTCGGCGCCGTCTTTACCGACCAGCAGCATCGCCATATCGCCACCCAGGTGCTGTTCGAGGGCACGGTGGATCGCACCGCGGTGTACCCGCGCAATTTGATGAAGCGGGCGCTGGAACTGGATGCCAAGGGGTTGATTCTGTTCCATAACCACCCGGGCGGCACGCCACGCGCCAGCCAAGAGGATATCGCGCTCACTCGGCGCATGTGCGAGGCCTGCGAACCGCTGGATATCCGCGTGCTCGATCATTTTCTGATTGCCGGCAAGCAGGTGTTGTCGTTCAAGGAGGAGGGCTGGTTTTGAATTTCGATGTTTTCAATGGCGATGCGGACGGCATCTGCGCGCTGCATCAACTCAGGCTTGCCGCGCCCCGGCAGGCCGAGCTGGTCACCGGCGTGAAGCGGGATATCCGGCTATTGTCGCGGATCGAGGCGGGCGCGGGCGATGCGTTGACGGTGCTGGACATTTCCTTCGACGCCAATCGGGCGGACGCGCTGCGACTGATGGAGTCGGGGGCGCGGATTCAGTGGTTCGATCATCATTATGCGGGCGCGTTGCCGGAAACGCCGAATCTGGATGCGTGCATTGACACTTCGGCGGGCGTCTGCTCCTCGCTCCTGGTCAGCCGGAATCTGGGTGATGCGTTCCTGCCCTGGGCCGTGGTCGCGGCGTTTGGCGACAACCTGCACGAGGCGGCGCGGCTTGCGGCACGGCCGCTTGCCCTGGATGAGGAGGCGCTGGGCCGGCTGGAGCGACTGGGCACGCTGCTCAACTACAACGGCTACGGCGTGACGCTGGA
>CAYQMA010000127.1:0-3294 GCA_964418535.1 uncultured Zetaproteobacteria bacterium
CGGCAGGTGGTCGGCTCGCCGTTACCGGAAATGGCCACATCCTTGATCGTGCGACAATCCTCGGGCACATGCCGGGTCATGAAATCGCCATGCACCAAGGCTCCCAGCATCGCATCCAGTTCCTGTTCCAGAAGCTGCAAATCGATGTCCGGAGCCGCGCCGCGCGTCAGATCCGGCACTTGGCAATAGATGCAGCGCCAATTGCAGGCGTTGTTCGGATTCAGGTTGATGCCGACGGACACGCCGCCCGCGCGACGCGAAACCACTGGATAGACATAGCGCATGCCCGCGACATCGCGGTCGTGATTGCGCGTGCTCAGCATGTCTCCCGATTTCATTCTGCCATGCTACATGAGGCGCCGTTGGAGGAAACCCGGTCTGCAATGATCGCCATTCTCCCTCCTCCCTCCCCTTTTTCATCGCCTTTCGGCATGATTCCGCGCCCATGAGCGAACCCCGACCCTCCACCGCCCTGGCCTGGCAACTGGCTGCCCTGGCCCGCAGGCCGCATCTGAGCGTGTTCATCTGCCCTGATGTGCGCAGCTACCGGCAGTTGATCGAGGAGGTCGCGTTCTTTCTGAACGATGCGCCCGAGCGCCTGTGGCGTTTTCCCGCCTGGGAGGTGCTGCCTTACGACCGCGTCAGTCCGCATCACGCCATTGTCGGCGAACGCTTTGCCACGCTGGCGCGTTTGCTGCGCGATCCGCACCCCCAGGGGCTGCTGCTCACCTCGCTTCCCGCCTGGCTGCACCGCATCGCACCGCCGGAGATCGTCTCCGCCCATGTCTGGCAACTCAAGCGAGGCGACGCGCTGGACATTGCGGCGCTCAAGGAGCGCCTGGCGCGCGCCGGCATGCAGCCCGTGGATCGGGTGCTGGCCAGCGGCGAGTTCGCGGTGCGCGGCGGCGTCATGGATGTCTGGCCGCCCACCAGCGAACGGCCCGTGCGGCTGGATCTGTTCGGTGACGAAATCGAATCCATTCGCGTTTTCGATGTGGAAACGCAGCGTTCGGGCGAGGAGCTGGAATCGCTGGTCAGCGCGCCGGCGCGCGAAGTGATTCTGGACGATGCGGGTCGCGCCCGCTTTACGGCCGCCTTTCGCGCCCGCTTTCCACACCTGCGCGGGCATCCGATGCAAAAGGCCGCGGAAGCCGGCCGCCCGCATCCCGGCATCGAATCGCTGCTGCCGCTGGCTTATGAAACCACGGCCCGCCTTGAGGATTACCTGCCGGCGGATGCGCGCGTGCTGGCGCCCGAAGACATCGAAACCAGCCGCGACGAATTCGCCGCCCGGGTGCGCGAACAGTTCGAGCTGGTGCGCGCCACGAACGACCCGGTCATCAGTCCGCAGGAGTTGTATGCGATCGAAACCCCGGTGCGCGCCGAGGCGCCGCCGCCGGTCATCGACGTGAGCGACCCGCCGTCGCTGGCCTCTTTGGCCAACGACGCCCATCCGCTGCAAGCCTTCCGCCAGCGGCTTCAAACCCATCTGGACGAGGGCGGCCGGGCACTGTTCGTGGCGCACGGCCCGGGGCAACTGGAGCGCATGCTCGAAGCCCTGGAATTGCGCGAGATCCCCCGCTGCGAAGGTCTTGCGGACATGCCGCCCGACGAACCGCTCGCGTCCGCGCTGGGCTGGTTGAATCAGGGGCTGTGCATCGAGTCCGACCGCCTGTGGCTGCTGACCGGCCGCGAGGTGCTGGGTCAGCGCCTGCCCCGCCGCCGACGCCGCGCCGCACCCGTCACCCGCGCCGACGCCTTCACCAGCCTGCGCGAACTCGCGCCCGGCGATGCGGTCGTGCACGAGGATCATGGCGTGGGCCGCTACCGCGGGCTGGTCAGCCTGGAATCCGGCGACGGCGTGGCCGATTTCATTCAGATCGAATACGCCGAGGGCGCCAGCGTCTATGTGCCGGTGGACGAGCTTGCGCGCCTGCATCGCTACACCGGCGACGACAATCCGCCGCTGCACAAACTGGGCTCCGAAAAATGGAAACGCACGCGTGAGAAAGCCCGCCGCGACCTGCTGGCCATGGCGCACGAACTGGTGGACATGGAAGCGGCCCGTCGCCAGACCCGGCGAAGGCCCTATCGTCTGGAAGGCGAACTGAAACGCGATTATGAGGATTTCGCGGCCCGCTTCCCCTTCGAGGAAACGGACGATCAGGTCGCCGCCATTGACGACGTGCTGAGCGATCTGGCGCGCGAGACGCCGATGGATCGCGTCATCTGCGGCGATGTCGGCTTCGGCAAGACCGAGGTGGCGATGCGCGCCGCCTTCGTGGTCGCCCGCGCCGGACGCCAGGTGGCCCTGCTCGCCCCCACCACCGTGCTGGCCAGCCAGCATCTGAACAGTTTCCGCGAGCGCTTTGCGGGCACGGACATGCGCATTGAGGCGGTCACGCGGCTGCAGACCGCGAAGGAAATCGAGCGCATCGCCCGCGACCTGGCCTCGGGCGCGATTCGCATTGTGATCGGCACCCATCGCCTGCTTTCGGACACCTTTCGCTTCGCGGATCTGGGCCTGGTCATCGTGGACGAGGAGCAGCGTTTCGGCGTCCGACACAAGGAGAAGTTGAAATCGCTCCAGACCGGCGTGGACGTGCTCACGCTGTCGGCCACGCCCATCCCGCGCACCCTGCACCAGACGCTTTCGGGCCTGCGCGGCGTCTCCATCATCAGCACGCCGCCCGGCGAACGCGAGGCCATCCGCACGATGGTGGCGCCGTTCGATCCGCACATGGCCAACGAGGCCATCCGGCGCGAACTGTATCGCGGCGGCCAGGTTTATTATCTGCACAATCATGTGAAGAGCATCGAGCGCATCGCCCGCCGCCTGCGCGAGGAGGTTCCGGAGGCGGAAATCGCCATCGCCCACGGCCAGATGCCGCCATCCGAGCTGGATCGGGCCATGATGCATTTCTATGAAGGGCGCGCGCATGTGCTGGTCTGCACCACGATTGTGGAATCCGGGCTGGACGTGCCCAATGCCAACACCCTCATTGTCGAACGCGCCGATCTACTGGGGCTCGCCCAGCTTCACCAGATCCGCGGCCGTGTCGGACGCAGCCACCGGCAGGCCTACGCCTATCTGTTCACGCCCGATCCGCGCGCGATGACGCCGGATGCGCGCGAGCGCCTGCAGGTCATCGCCGAACACGCCGAGCTGGGCGCCGGGTTCCTGATTGCCCGGCACGACATGGAAATCCGCGGCGCCGGCAATCTGTTGGGCGCGGAGCAATCGGGCCAGATCGAGGCCATCGGGTTGGACATGTATCTGGACATGCTGGCCCG
>CAYQMA010000128.1:0-3288 GCA_964418535.1 uncultured Zetaproteobacteria bacterium
CACCGCGATCAGCTCGGCGCATTCGCGCATGCCCTCCACCTTCAGGCGCAGAAACGCATCCCGCCGCTCGCCCATCGCGGCCGCCGTTTGCCGGCGCTCTTCCTCCACCAGCGCCGACAGCCGCTTGCGCAGATCGCGATCGGTGATGCGAACAAACCGCCAGGGCTGCATGAAGCCGACGCTGGGCGCCGCATGAGCCGCCTCCAGAATCCGCCGCAGGACGGCGGGCGGCACGGCTCCGCCGGCGAAATGACGCATGTCCCGCCGCGCATGAATGACGCGATAAACGGCCTCGCGCGCTTCGGGCGAAATCAAAACTCCACCCCCTGCTGAGCCGTAATGCCCTGATCGAAGGCATGCTTGATCGGTCGCATTTCGGTGACCGTATGCGCGATTTCAATCACCTCCGGCGGCGCGTTGCGCCCGGTCAGAATCACGTGCATCCAAGGCGGCCGCTCCTGACGCAGAAAGGTCGCAACCTCCTCGCCCGAAATCCAGCCGTAGCCGCAGCAATAGTTGATTTCATCCCAGATCAGCATGTCGTAGGCATGCGAGCGCAACTTCTGCTGGCACAGCTCCCAGATGGAACGGCTGGTCGCGATGTCCTGCTCGGGATTCTTCGTGTTCCAGGTAAAGCCGTCGCCCAGCGCATGCCACTCGATGTTGTCGAACCGGGCGGCCGCCTGTTGTTCGCCCGTCTTCCATTTGCCCTTGATGAACTGAATCACGCACACCTTCATACCCCAACCGGCGGCGCGAAACGCCATGCCGAACGCCGAGGACGACTTGCCCTTCCCCTCGCCGGTATTGACCACGATCAGACCGTTTCTCCTGCTTCGCCGTTTCATTTGTCCGCTCCTTTCGGATTCCGTTTCATGCGCCGAAATCGGGCGCAAGCCCGTGGCAGCGTTGCAACCGGACGCCGAAGGCGGCCGACAGGGCCTGCATATCGTCCATCAGCGCCGGGCCGCCAACCCGCACGCCGCCCGCGTCATCCATCAGCACCACCCGATCGCCATCGCGCAGCATGACCCGCGCCTGATTCAGATCGTGCAGCACCACCATCAGCGCCCGTCCCGCATCGCAACGGGCGCGCAACAAACGCAGACAGGCGGCCTGATGCCGCAAATCCAGGTGCGCGGTCGGCTCATCGGCCAGCCACAGAGGCGCATCGCGCAGCATCAGCGCCGCCAGTTCCACCCGCTGCCGCTCGCCGCTGGACAGCCCGGCCAGCGATCTCGGCAACAGCGCGGCCACATCCAGCGCCTCCGCCGCCGATTCCACCGCGCCCGCTTCAGGATTCAAACCCTCGCAGGCCAGCTCCAACCGCTGTCGCACGGTCAAACCAAAATCGGCCGCCGGCAACGCCCCCATCCACGCCGCCAGCCGGGCGCGCTGCCGGCGCGACAGCTCCGCCGCCGCGCGACCCGACAGCGTCAGGCTGCCATCATGGGGCAGGAATCCGGCCACCGCCTGCAACAAGCTGGACTTGCCCGCGCCATTGGGGCCCAAGACCACCGCCACCTGCCCGGCCCGCAGTTCGAGATCGAACCCGGCAAACAGGCGCCGACCGCCGCGCGCCACGCCCACGCCACGCATGCCCAACACGACCGGTCCGCCACTCATGCCGGCCGCCGGATCAGCAGATAGAGAAAGACGGGCACGCCGATCATCGCCGTCAGCACCCCCACCGGCAATTCCGCCGGCGCGGTCAGCGTGCGCGCCGCCGCATCGGCGAGCATCAGCAAGGCCCCGCCGCCCAACGCCGAGGCGGGCAGCACGTTGCGGTGCAGGGCGCCGAACAGCAGACGCATCAGATGCGGAATCACCAGCCCCACGAAACCGATGGTGCCGGCCGCCGTGACCGCAATCGCCGTCACCGCGCTGGCCAGCCACAGCAGACGCCGCCGCAGCACCGGCACGTCCACGCCCAAGGCCAGCGCGTGCGTCTCACCCAACATCAGCACATCCAGTTGCCGCGCGAGAATAAGCCCCGCAACCAGGGCGGCCAGCCAAACGCCGGCCACGACCAGAGGCGGCATGCCGGCATCGGACAGATCGCCCATCATCCAGCCAAAGGCGCGAAACAGTCCCTGCTCGGGCAACAGCGCCAGCAGCAACGACAGCACGGCGGCCCAGAACGCCGCCAGCACCACGCCGGCGAGCAGCATGCGCCCCGCGCCCAGCGGCGCAAACAGCATCACCAAGGCGATGCCCAGCCAAGAGCCCGCGAACGCGCCCGCGCTCATGGACAACGCCGAACCCGCGCCCAGCATCAGCGCGCCCACCGCGCCGACCGAGGCCGAGCCGGCAACGCCCAGCACATAAGGCTCGGCCAGCGGATTACCAAGCAGCACCTGAAACCACGCGCCGGCCAGCGCCAGCAACCCGCCCACGGCAAAGGCCAGCAGCGCCCGGGGAAGGCGCAATTCCCACAGAATGGTCGCGTTCAAATCGTTGCCGGGCGAGAATGGATTGATCCAGGTATCGCCGGCGGCCAGCGCCAGGGCGAAACAGCCGGCGACCAGCAGCGCAAAGCCAGTCCAACGGATCATGGCGCAGCCCCCGCCGCCACCGCGCGCTGCAACCGCTCCAGGCCATCGAGCAGCCGGGGCCCGGGGCGATGCAGCAGATCGGGATTGACGCCGATCACGCGCGCATCGGGCAACCAGCGTCGCCAGAAGGCGCGCCGGGACGCAAGCGTTCGTTTCTCCAGCGGCACGATGATGAACGCGGGATGCGCCCGCAGCACCGATTCCACGTTCACGCGCAGCGTCTCGACCGGCGAATCGGCGAACACATTGGCCAGCCCCGCCTCCCGCATCAGATCGGTGATGAAGCTGCGTCCGCCCGCCGTCATCAGCGGCTCTCCCCACAGCTCGTAAAAGGCCCGCGCCGGAGGTTGCAAGCGATGGCGCCGCAACCGCGCCAAACGCTCGCGCAGTCGCGCCGCCAGCCTCCCGGCCGCCTCCCCGCGCCCGGCCAGCCGCCCGATGCGCCGGACATCCCCGATCATCTCCTCGATGCTTCGGGGATTGGACACCACCACGCGCACGCCGAAGGCGGCCAGCTTGCGCACGCCCGGCACGTCCCGGCTCATCACGATGGCCAGATCGGGATGCAGGCGCAGCGCCGCCTCCACATTGATGCCGGCATAGCTGCCCACGCGCGGCAGCTTCCGGGCCGCCGCCGGATAATCGCAGTAGTCCACCGCGCCCGCGATGCGATCGCCGGCGCCCACCGCGAACAGGATTTCACACACATGCGGCGCCAGCGCCAGAATCCGCT
>CAYQMA010000129.1:0-3274 GCA_964418535.1 uncultured Zetaproteobacteria bacterium
TCGGCGAGCTTGACCAGCAGCACGCGCAGATCGCGCGCCGTGGCCAGAATCATCTTGCGGAAATTCTCCGCCTGCTTGTGCTCGCTGGACTGGAACGGAATGCGGCCGATCTTGGTCACCCCGTCCACGAGCCGCGCCACGTCCTCGCCGAAACGCTCGCGGATGTCATCCAGCGTCACCGACGTATCCTCGACCGTGTCGTGCAACAGGCCAGTGACGATGCTCTTGTCGTCCAGCCGCAGGCTGGCGAGGATGTTCGCCACCTCCAACGGATGCGTCAGATAAGGCTCGCCGGAGCTGCGTTTCTGCCCGGCATGGGCCTGCGCCGCAAACACATAGGCGCGATTGATGAGATCAATGTCGGCGCGCGGATCGTGCGCGCGAACCTTGTCCGTGATTTCAAAGATGCGGCTCATGCTCCGCTCGCCCGTTCAGGATGCGGACGCATGGGAAGCCAGGACGGCCTCAGGCGGCAGCGTCGCCCTCCGCCGCCTCGGCCGCCTTCTGGCGCTCGCGCTCGCGGCGCTCGAGGTCGAACACCGCCTCCCAGGTGATGTGCCCCTCGCCCATCTCCTTCAGCGCCTGCACGACCGGCTTGTGGGTTTCGCCGTCGTCCACCACCGAGGGCATGCCCTTGAGCAACTGGCGTGCGCGCCGGGCGGCCAGCAGCACCATCTCGAAGCGGTTGGGATAGTAGCGAATGCAATCTTCAACAGTGACTCGTGCCATGTTGTTCAAACCTCCGGAATAGACGGCCAATGCTAGCAGCTGGCCGCGTCTGAGGGAATCCGTTCCGGCAATCGTTGCGGGCGGGCGCGGCTTCGTGGTGGAATAGGCCCATGTCGCATTCCGTGGTTCACCTGCTGCCGCCCGCCGTGGCCAACCAGATCGCGGCCGGCGAAGTGGTGGAACGCCCGGCCTCCATCGTCAAGGAACTGGTCGAAAACAGCCTGGATGCGGGCGCGCGGCGCATCCGCGTGCGGGTGGAACGGGCCGGCCGCCGGCTCATCGAGGTAGACGATGACGGCTGCGGCATGTCCGCCCGCGATGCCGAAATGGCCATGCGTCGCCACGCCACCAGCAAGCTGTCCTCGGCCGAGGAACTGACAGCCATCGCCAGCCACGGTTTTCGCGGCGAGGCGCTGCCGTCCATCGCATCGGTCTCGCGACTGGACATGCACACGGCGCTGGCGGACGCAGGCGAAGGCACGCGGCTCGTGCAGGAGGGCGGCGGCCCCTGCGAGGTTTGCCCCGCTCCGCCGCGCACCGGCACGCGCGTGCGCGTGCGCGACCTGTTCTTCAACACGCCGGCGCGGGCGCGCTTTCTGCGCAGCGATCGCACCGAGGAAGCGGTCATCGTTGAAACCATGCGGGCGCTGGCGCTGGCCAGCCCGCGCATCGGATTTGTGCTGGAATGCGACGGCCGCAAGCGGCTGGACGCACCGCCCGCGACCGATCGTGAAACGCGCGTGCGCCAGGTGCTGGGCCGCGATTTCGCGGCCAACCAGCGCCCCGTCAGCATCGAGCACCACGGCATCCGGGTGCATGGCTGCATGGGCCTGCCCACCTGCCACCATCGCAATGCCGACCGCATGTTCTTCTTTGTGAACGGCCGCGTCGTGCGCGACCGACAGCTCATCGCGGCCCTGCGTGCCGGCTATCGCGACGTGATGTTTCACGACCGTTTCCCCCAGGCCGTCCTGTGGCTGGAGATGGACCCGGCGCTGGTGGACGTGAACGTGCATCCGGCCAAGCGCGAGGTGCGCTTCCGATGCCCGCAGGATGTGCGCGCAGCCATCATCGCCTGCGCCCGCGCCGCCATCGCCGAAGGCGGCCAGATGGTCGCTTCGACCGTGAGCGAACAGGCGTTGGCACAGCTTGCGCCCGCCGCACGGCCTGCGCCGGCCGCCGCCAGCATTCGTTCATCGCCCCCTTCCGGCGGCGCGCCCGATCCTTCGGTGCTGCGGGCGCTGTTCTCCGCCCCGGCGCCATCAGGCGCGATGGAGTCGGCCGAGCCCGAGGCTCCGGACTGGAGCGGAAACAAAACCGAAACGCTCGATCTCGGCACACCGCTGGCGCAGATTCATCGCTGCTACATTCTGGCCCAGACCGCCGACGGCATCGTGCTCGTGGATCAGCATGCGGCGGCCGAACGCATCGCTTATGAGACCCTCAAGCGCCAGTTGCGCCGGGGCGGCGTCGCCAGCCAGCGGCTGTTGACGCCCGAACGCTGGCAGCCGGATGCGCGCATCGCCGCCTGGCTGCACGACCATCTGGCCGAGCTGGAGCGCTATGGCTTTGAGGTGACGCCCCGAGGCGAGGAAAGCTTCGAGGTGCTGGCCATGCCGGCGCAGCTTGCCGGCGAAGCGCCCGTGCCGCTCTTGGCCGAGCTGGTCGAAGCCCTGATGCGCCACGGCGCCGGGGCCGAAGGCTCGGGCCGCATCCTGGAACGCTGGCTGGGCAATCGCGCCTGCAAGGGCGCCATCAAATCCGGCCGCGTGATGTCGCCGGCGGAACAGGAGGCGCTGTTGCGCCAGATGGAGCAAACGCCGAACATCGCCCAGTGCAATCATGGCCGGCCTACCTATGCGCGCCTGTCGCTGGCGGCGCTGGAACGACTGTTCGGGCGCAAGGAGTGATCCGGCCGGCATGGAAATGAACACAATGCTGCTGATTCTGGTCGTCGCCATCGGCTGCTCGCTGGCGCTGGCCTTTGTGCTGCGCGAGCTGAAGATGCCGGCGGCCATTGCCTACATCGCCACCGGCATCGCCATCGGCCCCAGCGGCATGGATCTGGTGCACGATCGCGAGCTGCTCCGCCACATGGGTGAATTGGGCGTCATCATGCTGATGTTCTTCATCGGCATGGAAGTCTCGTTGCCGCGACTGGTGTCGCAATGGCGCGTGGCGGTGTTGGGCACCGGCGCGCAGATCGCCGCCAGCGTCGCCATCTGCACGCTGGGGGCGGTCGTTTTCGGCCAGCCGTGGCAAACCGGCGTGCTCATCGGTTTCATCGTCAGCCTGAGCTCCACCGCCGTGGTGCTGACCATGCTCCAGGACTCCGGCGAACTGGAGCACCCCTTCGGCCAGAATGCGCTGGCCGTGCTGCTGATGCAGGACATCGCGATCGTGCCGATGATGATCGCCATCGGCGTCATGACCGGCCATGGAGGCGATGACCGGATGTTGCTGGTGCGATTGATCGGCGGCGTGCTGCTCGTGGCGCTGGCCGTGTGGATGATGAAGAACCCCGGCCGCTGGCATATCCCCGAGG
>CAYQMA010000130.1:0-3254 GCA_964418535.1 uncultured Zetaproteobacteria bacterium
AACGACCGAATCCTCAAATCCCTCTATCCCGTCGTGGATCGCATCAATGCGCTGGAGAACGACGTCGAAGCGCTCTCCGACGCCGAGCTTCAGGCCAAGACGGGCGAATTCAAACAGCGGCTGGAAGCGGGCGAAAGCCTGGACGATCTGCTGCCCGAGGCCTTTGCGGTGGTGCGCGAAGCCGGCCGACGGGTGCTGGGCATGCGTCATTTCGATGTGCAGTTGATCGGCGGCATGATCCTGCATCAGGGCAAGATCGCCGAGATGAAGACCGGCGAGGGCAAGACGCTGATGGCCACGCTGCCGGTGTACCTGAATGCGCTCACCGGCAAGGGCGTCCACGTGGTGACCGTGAACGATTACCTGGCACGCCGCGACGCCGAATGGATGGGACGGCTCTATCGCTTCCTCGGCATGGAAACGGGCGTGATCGTGCATGGGCTGGACAATCAGCAGCGCCGCGCCGCCTACGCCGCCGACATCACCTATGGCACGAACAATGAGTTCGGTTTCGATTATCTGCGCGACAACATGGCCTTCTCGCGCGAGGATCTGGTGCAGCGCGGCCATTATTTCGCGATCGTGGACGAGGTGGACTCCATCCTGATCGACGAGGCGCGCACGCCGTTGATTATTTCCGGCCCGGCCGAACAGGCAGGCGATCTCTACGAAAAGATGGACGCCATCATCAAGCAGTTGGGGCCCGAGGACTACGAGAAGGACGAGAAGGAACGGGCCGTCGCCTTCACCGAACAGGGCTTGGAGCATGTGGAAAAGCTCCTGCGCGAAGCGGGTCTGATGCCGCAGGGCAACCTCTACGATCCCGAGAACGTGAACCTGATGCACGCGGCCACAATGTGCCTGCGCGCCAACACGCTGTTCACGCGCGAGGTGGACTACATCGTCCGGGGCGGCGAGGTCGTCATCATTGACGAGTTCACCGGCCGCATGATGCCGGGCCGCCGTTATTCGGACGGCCAGCACCAGGCGCTGGAGGCCAAGGAAGGCGTGCCGGTGCAGCCGGAGAACCAGACGCTGGCATCGATCACGTTCCAGAACTACTTCCGCATGTATGAGAAGCTGGCCGGCATGACCGGCACGGCCGACACCGAAGCCGAGGAGTTCCAGAAGATTTACGGCCTGGAAGTGGTCATCGTGCCGACGAACAAGCCGATGATCCGCGAAGATCTTCCCGATCTGGTCTATCGCGATCAAGAGGACAAGTACCAGGCCATTCTCGAAGACATCGTGGAAACCCACAAGAAGGGGCAGCCGATTCTGGTCGGCACCACCTCCATCGAGAAATCCGAGCACCTGTCGGCCATGCTGAAGAAGGCGGGCATCCCGCACCAGGTGCTGAATGCCAAACACCACGAGCGCGAGGCCGAGATCGTGGCGCAGGCCGGCCGCAAGGGCGCGGTCACCATCGCCACGAACATGGCCGGCCGCGGCACGGACATCATGCTGGGCGGCAATCCGGACATGCTGATCGCACAACTGCCCGACAAGCTCTCCGAGGAGGAACGGCAGCAACGCGCCGAGGAAATCCGCCGCGCCTGTGCCAGGGAGCACGATGAGGTCGTGGCCTTGGGCGGTCTGCACATTATCGGCACCGAGCGGCACGAATCCCGTCGCATTGACAACCAGTTGCGCGGCCGCGCCGGCCGCCAGGGCGACCCCGGCTCCACGCGCTTTTACCTGTCGCTCGAGGACGATCTGATGCGCATCTTCGGCGGCGAGAAGATGCAGGCCATGCTGACGAAGATGGGCTTCCAGAAGGGCGAGGTCATCGAGCATCCCTGGGTCAGCAAGGCCATCGAGAACTCGCAGAAGAAGGTCGAGGGCCGCAATTTCGACATCCGCAAGCAGTTGCTGGAATACGACGACGTGATGAACCAGCAGCGCGACGTGATCTACAGCCAGCGCCGCGAACTGCTGGAGGCCGACGACGTGCGCGACGTGATCGAGGACATGCGGCGCGACTTCGTGATCACGCTGGTGGAGCGGTTCATGCCGCCGCAATCCTATGCCGACGACTGGGATCTGGACGGCCTGGCCCAGGCGCTGAAGGAGGAGCTGGCGCTGGATGCGCCGGTGCGCCAGTGGGTGGACTCCGGCGAGGTGGAAGACACCGATGCGATGGTGGATCGCATCTGCCGGGCTCTCTCGGACATGATGGCCGAGAAGGAAGCCCGCGTGGGCGCCGAAAACATGCGCCAGTTCGAGAAGTTCCTGGTGCTGCAGATGCTCGACCATCACTGGAAGGAGCATCTGCTGGCGATGGATCACCTGCGCCAGAGCGTGGGCCTCAGAGGCTATGCGCAGAAACAGCCGATCCAGGAATACAAACGCGAGTCCTTCGAGCTGTTCGCCTCGATGCTCCAGCGCATCCGGCACGACACGATGCGCGCGCTGCATCATGTGGAGGTGGAGGAGGAAACGCCGCCGCCGGTGGAAGAGCCGCGTGAGGAAACGCCGATGCAGTTCAGCCACGGCGACGAGGTGCTGGAAGAGGAAGCGCCGCAGACCTTCCGCCGCAAG
The DNA here is from genome assembly GCA_964418535.1 of uncultured Zetaproteobacteria bacterium. Taxonomy (GTDB): domain Bacteria; phylum Pseudomonadota; class Zetaproteobacteria; order Mariprofundales; family Mariprofundaceae; genus JALVTX01. Next base: position 2,542 of record CAYQMA010000130.1, read on the forward strand.
CAGCCGAAGATCGGCCGCAACGACCCCTGCCCCTGCGGTTCGGGCAAGAAATACAAGCACTGCCACGGCAAGCGCAAGGCCGCATAAGCCTTGGCTGTCCGCCCGCCCGAGCTTTCGCCGCCGCTTGCCGTGCCCGGGTTCCGGGTCGGCACGGCCTCCTGCGGTGTCAAGTCGCCGGATTTAAAGGGAAAACGTCAGGATGTAACGCTGATTGTGGCGGATGTACCCTGCCATGCGGCCGGCGTGTTCACACAGAACCAGTTTCGCGCCGCCTGCGTGGATTTCGGCCGGGAAACCGTCGAGGGACACGGCGAGGACATCCGCTGCATCGTTGCCAATGCCGGCAACGCCAATGCCGGCGTCGGCGAGATGGAACGGGTGTGGGCGCAGCAACTGATTGAGGCCGGCGCGAGGGCCGCCGGCTGCGCACCGGAGCAAACGCTCTCGGCCTCCACCGGCGTGATCGGCGAGCCGTTTCCGATTGAGCGGATTGAAGCCGGGCTCCCCGAGGCCGCAGCCTCGCTGCGTCCCGACGGCTGGGCGGATGCGGCGAATGCGATTCGCACCACCGACACCTTCGCCAAGTGGGCCTCAACAACGGTCGGAAATTACACGATCACCGGCATTGCCAAGGGCAGCGGCATGATTCATCCGAACATGGCCACGATGCTGGCTTTTGTCGCCACCGACGCGCCGCTGTCGCATGCACAGCT
>CAYQMA010000131.1:0-3230 GCA_964418535.1 uncultured Zetaproteobacteria bacterium
GGCAGGAGCACGGCCACGGCCTTCTTCATCACGCGCGCGGATTTCACCACCTGCGGCAGGAACATCTTGCCGGCGCCGAACAGATCGCCCACCACGTTCATGCCCGCCATCAGCGGGCCCTCGATCACCTCGATCGGGTGCGCATAACGCTGGCGCGCTTCCTCGACATCCTCCTCGACATGGGCGTCAATGCCCTTGACCAGCGCATGCTCCAGCCGTTTTTCGACCGGCCACGAGCGCCATTCCAGGTCTTCCTTTTTGGCCTGCTTGGCGCCGCCGCGATATTTTTCGGCGATTTCCAAGAGCCGCTCGGTGGCGTCCGGCCGCCGATTGAGCACCACGTCCTCGACCCGCTCGCGCAGCTCCTCGGGCAGTTCGTCGTAGACCGCCAACTGGCCGGCATTGACGATGCCCATGTCCATGCCGGCCTTGATGGCATGGTAGAGAAACACCGAGTGAATGGCCTCGCGCACCGGATTGTTGCCCCGGAAACTGAACGACACATTGGACACGCCGCCCGAGACCAGCGCATGCGGCAGGTGTTGCTTGATCCAGCGTGTGGCTTCGATGAAGTCCACCGCATAATTGTTGTGTTCCTCGATGCCGGTGGCGATGGCGAAGATGTTGGGGTCGAAGATGATGTCTTCGGGCGGAAAATCGCACTGTTTGGTCAGAATGTCGTACGAACGCTGGCAGATCGCGATCTTGCGCTCGTAGGTGTCCGCCTGGCCGTCCTCGTCAAAGGCCATGACCACGGCCGCCGCGCCATAGCGGCGGATGGCGCGGGCATGGGCGATGAAGGCGTCCTCGCCCTCTTTGAGCGAGATGGAGTTGACCACGCCCTTGCCCTGGATGCACTTGAGCCCCGCCTCGATGATGTCCCACTTGGAGGAATCGATCATGATGGGCACGCGGGCGATATCCGGCTCGCTGGCGATCAGGTTCAGGAAGGTGGTCATGGCGGCCACACCATCGAGCATCGCCTCGTCCATGTTCACGTCGATCATCTGGGCGCCGTTTTCCACCTGTTCGCGACAGATATCGAGCGCCGTGGCGTAGTCGCCCTCGAGAATCAGGCGCTTGAAGCGGGCGGAGCCGGTGACGTTGGCGCGCTCGCCGACATTGACGAATAGCGAATCCTTGCCAATGTGCAAGGGCTCCAGCCCGGCGAGCCGGGTTTCGACCGGCAGCTCGGGCGGCACGCGCGGCGGCAGGCCGCTGACGGCGGTGGCGATGGCGCGGATGTGATCCGGCGTGGTGCCGCAACAGCCGCCGACGATGTTGATGAGCCCGGCCTCGGCCCATTCGCGGATTTCGGCCGCCATGTCCTCGGGCCCTTCGTCGTAACCGCCGAAGGCATTGGGCAGGCCGGCGTTGGGATGAGCGTTCACAAAGCAGGGGATGCCGCCCGCCAGCTCCTCCACATATTGCCGCAATTCCTTCGGGCCGAGGGCGCAGTTCAGGCCGAAGGAGATCGGCTCGGCATGGGCCAGCGAATCGTAGAAGGCGGTGGCTGTCTGGCCGGAAAGGGTGCGGCCCGAGGCGTCGGTGATGGTGCCGGAAATCATCACCGGCAGCGTGAAGCCGGCTTCGTCGAAGTATTGCCGGATGGCGTACACGGCGGCCTTGGCGTTCAACGTGTCGAACACGGTCTCGATGAGCAGGATGTCGGCGCCGCCTTCGACCAGCCCGCGCACGGCCACGCCATAGGTCTCGGCCAGTTCGTCGAAGCTGACGTTGCGATAGCCCGGATCGTTCACGTCCGGACTGATGGATGCAGTGCGGCTGGTGGGGCCGAGCACGCCGGCCACGAATCGCGGCTTTTCGGGGGTGGCGGCGGCGTCGGCCGCGGCGCGCGCCAGCCGCGCGCCCTCGCGGTTCAGCTCGAAGACCAGTTCCTCCATGCCGTAGTCGGCCATCGAAATGGCGTTGGCATTGAAGGTGTTGGTTTCGATGATGTCCGCGCCGGCCTCCAGATAGGCCTCGTGAATGCCGCGGATGATGTCGGGCTGCGTCAGCGTCAGCAGGTCGTTGTTGCCCTTCAGTTCCGAGGGCCAGTCGGCGAAGCGTTCGCCCCGGTAGTCGGCCTCGGTGAGGTTGTGGCGCTGGATCATTGTGCCCATCGCGCCATCCAGAATCAGGATGCGCTGCCCGAGCAGGGTTTGCAGCCGCTCGGCCGCTTGCGCGCGTTGTAAGGCCTTGTTCATGGAACTCCCTGATCTGCCGAGAAATGAAGGCGCACGCTAGCATGAGCGTCAGCCCCGCCAAAGCACCGTGGCATCCGATGTGCTAAGGTCGGAGGTGTGAAGGATCATCCGGACGTTTCCTGGCGGCAGGCGCTGCCACGTTTCCTGGCTCTGTATCTGCCGCTGGCGCTGCTCGTCGTGGCGGCGGGTTTCTGGTATCTGCATGAACGCTACGAAATCGTGCTGGCGCATGTTCGCGCGGAAGCGGAACACCATGTGGAAGGGCAGGTGGATCGCATTCGTCTGTTCTATCGGGACGGCCTGCTGATGGTGCGCGGCTTTGCCCGCGACAGCGCGGTGCTGCCGGCGCTGGAGGGCGATGCGGCCGCCCGCGACGAGATCGCGGGCGTGTTTGCCAACATCCTGCAATCGCTCGATACGCTGGTTCAGCTTCGTTTGCTGGATGCGCGCGGGCGCGAGGTGGTGCGGGTCGAGCGCCGGGACGGGCGCGTGCGTCGCGTCCCGGAAGGCGAGTTGCAGGACAAGTCCCGGCGTCCGTATGTGCGCCGCCTGCGGGGGCGGCCGCCCGGCAGCGTCTACGTCTCGCCGCTGGATGTGAACATGGAGCATGGCCGCATCGAACGGCCCTACAGGGCCATGGTGCGCTTTGCCGCGGCGGTGGGGCGGGCAGGCAGGTCGCGCGGGGTGCTGGTGGCCAACGTTTCGGGCCGGCGGTTGATGCAGCCGGCGCTCGGCGAAACGCACCCGCCGGGCGAGCATATGATGGTTCATGCCGGCTCCCGCTGGTGGTTCGACCGGCACGGCCAGGTGCTGACGGCATGGGAGGGAGAAGCGGCAATGCTGGCGCGCTACGGGTTGGATCATGACTGGCGCCGGCTCTTGGAAGCGGGAAGCGGCCAGCGGGAAGCGGGCGAAGCGCTGCTGACGCTGGGGCAATTCCGGCCGGATGGCGTTCGCAGCGTCTCGCCGGTGGTTCAACCGCCGGCCTGGCAGGTGGTGTCGTATGTTCCGCTCGCAGAGGTG
>CAYQMA010000132.1:0-3206 GCA_964418535.1 uncultured Zetaproteobacteria bacterium
CGCTGATGAAGGAAGGTGCGACGTGATTCTGGATCGCTATATCTTCCGTCTGTGGTTGGGCCCCTTTGCCGGCGGCCTGGCTTTGGTGTGCGGCGTGCTGTTGCTCGGACGCGCCTTGCGCCTGCTGCCGCTGGTCGCGGACAGCGGCGCGCCCTGGGGGCTGCTCGGTCAGATGATGTTGTTCGTACTGCCCTATTTCTCCCTGCTGGCCGTGCCCATCGCTTTTTTCCTTTCGATGCAGAACGTGGTCGCCGGCCTGCAGCAGAACAGTGAGATGGATGCGCTGCGGGCGGCGGGGCTGTCGTATGCCCGCATCTTCCGTAGCCTGATCGTAGTGGCTTGTTTGCTGTATTTGGGGCTTGCCTGGATGGCGATGTTCGGGCTGCCCAAGGGGCAACTGGCATTCAACAATGTGCTGATGAAGATCTATCAGCTCAAGGGTGCGCCCGAGTTTACGCCGCAACGGTTCTCGCGCGATGTGGAGCAGATCACCTTCTATGTCGAAGGCAAGGACAAGCAGGGCCGCTATCATGGCGTGATGGTCTCGGACAACCGTCCGGGCGGGCCGGTGTTTTACCTTGCGGAAATGGCGCGCCTGCGTGCGGCCGCCGGCGGCGTGCGGCTGCGCATGTGGAATGGCGTGCGCCTGGAAGGGCAGGCAGGGCGTCAGCGCGTGCTGGCGTTCAAAAACTACGAGATCGAGATGCCGATGCCGGGGTTGGGCGCTGCCCGCATTCTTCGCTCGACCGATCATGTCGTGTTGATGCTGCCCGGTCAGCTCTGGCAGCGATTGCGCCAACACCCAACGCCGGAGGCGCGGGCCGAATGGCATCGCCGCCTCATTTTGCCGACCACGGTGCTGGCGCTTTGCCTGTTCGCATTGCCGCTGTCGCTGGCGCCGAAACGCGCCGGTCGGGTGGGTTCGTTTCTACTGGGTATCGGGTTGCTGATTTTGCTCTATAACGCGCAACTGGCGCTGCACCGGCAGGTGGAGCTGGGCGCTTTTTCGCCATGGGTCATGTGGGCGGGCCAGGGCGCGTTTCTGGCTGGCGGCCTGTGGCTGTGGCGGCGGGCGGAACTCGGGATGCTGCCCGGATGGCTCAGCTCGGGCGGCGAAGCGTTCTATCTGCTGCACCAGCGAATCAATCACTGGCTGTCGGCCCGCCGCGGTCAGGCCTGAAGTCACCCGGATTCGTGCCGGTGCATGCGCCGGATTTTGATGAGTTCCATGAACATGCGGGCGGGATCCATCAGCATGCGAACCCGTGACTGATCGTCATTGCTCCATCGCACCGGAATTTCGGCAATGCGCAGGCCCTTCCGGAGGGCCAGATACAGCAATTCGACATCGAAGCCGAAGCCCTCGATTTGCTGCAACGGGAACAACAGATCGGCAGCCGCAGCGGTAAAGGCCTTGAATCCGCACTGGGTGTCGCGCATGGGCACGCCCACCGCGAGGCGCATGAGCAGATTGAAGGTTTTGCCCATGTGCTCGCGCAACCATGATTGACGAACCGGGATCTCCGACTCCGGATGCTGGCGCGAGGCGATCACGATGTCGGCCTGGTCGCTTTCGAGCAGCGGCAGGGCCTTGGCCAGTTCCCGGACATGGGTGGAATGGTCGGCATCCATGAACAGCCGGATATCGCCTTGCGCTTCCAGCATGCCGGTGCGCACGGCTGCGCCCTTGCCGCGATTGGCAGGCTGACGGATTACGCGCAGCTCCGGCCAGTTTCGGGCTTCGGCTTCGGCCATGCCGGCGGTGTCATCCTGACTGCCGTCGTCCACCACGAGCACCTCATAAGCGCCCGGATGATGGGCATCCAGCCATTCGCGCGCTTCGCGCAGCGTGCGCGGCAAACGCTGGGATTCGTTGTATGCGGGGATGACGATGGACAGCGATGTCACGGTGCTTTGAACTCGTACAGAAGATAACCGCCCTGATTGACGCGGGGCGCAGGCAGCGGCAGGGCGCGGGCCAGCTCCGATTGGTGTTCGGCGCGCAGAAACACCGCGAACGGCTTCCCTTGCCGGGCCATCCGGGCCAGATCGGTTGTCTGAACCATGCGATAGTTGCGTCCGGACTCGAAAGAAACCGAGGGCGCATTCAGATGCAGGGACAGCAACGGGGTGTCGGGCGGCAGCTTTTTGGCTTCAGCGGCAATGCGTTCCAGCGGGCCCTGAATCAGCTTGCCGGCGAACATGGCCGGAGCGGAAAACAGGGTCAGCTGCAGGATCAGGCCCAGGATGGCGGTGTGCATAATCGGCCGGTCACGGCGCGCAATCAGGGCGACCGACGAGAGCATCAGAATCGCGCCGGCGGCAGCCACGCCCAATCCGGGTGCGATATGCTGCGTGACGATGGCCAGTGCGCGCGGATGATGCACGAAATCCGGAACCATCGGCCACAGCCAGGGAAGCGCCAGCAGCAGAATGCCAAGCAGGGCCGATGGCAGCGCAATGCCGATGCGCCTGGCAATCCCGGCCTTTGGCGCGGCATGGCGGAGCGCCAATGCAGCCAGCAGCGCCGCCCCGGGATAGACCGAGGAGATATAATGCGGAAGCTTGGTGCTGGCCAGGGTGAACAGTCCGATGATGGCCACGACCCAGATCAGGCATAAACGGGCGGCTTGCGCATGTGGTCGTTTCTCCCTTGCTTCCCGCCAGCCCCATTGCGCGATGTCCGGCATCCAGGCCAGCCAGGGGAGGATCGAAACCGAGAAAACAACCAAATAATAATACCACCGGCCTCCATGTCCCTGCATTGGATGCAGCGCCCGTTCGATGTTGTGCACCCAGATGAATTCATAAAGGAAATCCACGCCGTTTACGACGGCTTGCGCGACATACCAGGGCAGCGCTGCGAGCAGAAACAGGAAGGTTGCGCGAAGCCAGGGGATGTTCGCCCAAGGCTTCTGACGACGGTCGAACCACCAGTCCAGGGCGATCACCAGCCCCGGCGCTACAATGCCCACCGGCCCCTTGACGCTGACCGCCAGACCGGCGAAAAGCGCCGCCAGCCCGATGTCGCGGGGCTGCCCCTCGCGCTTCCAGATCAGGTACTGGAGCAGCGCGCCGGCAACAAAGAAATTCAGGGCCGGATCGAGGATGGCGGCCCGGGCGAGCAGACCGACCTCCAGCATGGACACATAGATCACGGCGGCCAGCCATCCTGTGGCGGCATCGGCCAGACGGCGTCCGGCGCG
>CAYQMA010000133.1:0-3197 GCA_964418535.1 uncultured Zetaproteobacteria bacterium
CCGCGCGGCTGAAGGACGTGGTGGATCTGTTTCTCGACACCGGCGTGTCCACCCGCGCCTACGCCATTATCGAGCAGGGCGCGATTTCGCGCATGATTTCCGCCAAGCCGGAGGAACGCCGCGCCATTCTGGAAGAGGCCGCGGGTGTGATGAAATACCGCGCCCGTCGCCGCGAGGCCGAGCTGAAAATGAAGCACACGCGGCAAAACCTGGAGCGCGTGACCGACCTGCTCGAAGAGGTGCGCAGCCAGTGCCGGAGCCTGAAGCAGCAAGCATCGAGGGCCGAGCGCTTCAAAAAAATGCAGGCGGAATGGGAAAGCGCTCAAGCCATGGCGCTGGGCATCCGGTATCGCCGGCATGTCGCCCGATGTCGCGACATGGAATCCCGCGTGAACGGCGCGAAAGCGACCGAGGAGCGGCAGGCCGCCTCCCTGGCTGCAGCCGAACGCGCCCTGCACGAAGCCCGCGAACGCCTGCTGGCGCACGAAGAGCAGGCGCAACGCATCCAGGATGCGCTCCGGCAAGCGGAACAGGCGCGGGCGGAACTGCAACGCGAAGCCGAACGGGCAGCCGGCGAGCGGCGTCTGCTGGCCGAGCGCGAGCAGGCCATGCGCCAGCGCATCCAGGAAACCAGCGAACGACTGGAACGCCTGAATCGCGAACTTGCGGAACAAAGCCGCAAGCTGGAAACGCAAGACGACGCCGAGTTGGTGCGCGCGCTGGACGAGGCGCGTGTAGCCGAAGAAGAAGCGCGCAAGGCGCACGAGGCGCATCGCCAGGCGCGAGATGCGGCCCTGGCCGAATTTGAGCGCATCCGTCATCAGCGCGAACAGGCGGAGCGCCAACGGCAGGCCATCAGCGATGCCTTGGCGAGACTGGATGCGCGCAAGGAACGGTTGGCTGCCCAGCGTGAGGAATTGCAGACCCAACTTGCCCGCATTGAAGCCGATTGCTCACGCCTGGCGGATGAGGCCCGGGCGCGCCAGACCCGCCTGACCGAGGCGAAGGCGGAGCTGGATGCTGTCCAACAACGACTGGACGACCTGCACGCACGTCATGCCAGCGCCCGAAAAGCACTGGATGAAGCATCGGCTGAAACGCATGGACTGCGCGGCGAAATCCAGGAACTGGAAGCGCGCACGCGAAACCGCGATCTGTCGGATGCGATGGTGAAACATCTGCGCGAACTCGGCGCAATCTGGCTGGACGATGTCTTGCAGGCCCCTGAGGGACTGGAACACGCCGTCATGGCCGCCCTGCGGGCCGAAGGGGGCAACGCCCGCCTGCCGGAAAGCGCGCTTGCTGCGGCGCTTGATCTGCTGCGCGGAACCGACGGCGCGCCTATTGCACTGCATACGGGCGCGCCCGAGAACAGCGTTCCCGGCTCGCTGGCCGAGGCTCTGGCTCTGCCGGCCGATCACCCTCTGTATCCAGTCTTCGCTACCGTGCTGCTGGTGGACGATATCGCGGAGGCGCCCGAGGCGATGAAGAAGGAGCCGCGCGCCACAACCTGTGTCAGCCGTGATGGCTGGCGCATGGACGCCGACGGATGGCTGCTGCCGCCCCTGCATGAAGCCGGCGCGCGCAGGCTTGCCGCCAGGCGCGAGCTGGCCCGCAAACGACAGGTGCTGAAAGCGGCCGAAAAACGGCTGGATGAGGCTCAAGCCGCCTTTCAGACCATTGAAACTGAACTGACCGCCCAGCAACAGGCCTGGCAGCAGGCGCACTTCGCACTGACCGAAGCGCAAAGCGAAGCCCGCGCAGGCGAAGCCGCCCTGGAACGAATGCGCGCCGAACGCGAAGCGCTGAACGCACGACTGGAGCGGCTGGACGCCGAACTCAGCGACATCGCGGCCGACCGGCGCCACTGGGCCGAGCGCCAGACCGACGACTCCGCTCCCGATCCCGAACGGCTGGCGGCGGCGGAACGCCAGCTGGCGCAGGCCAACGAGGCCGAGGCGCAGGCGCGACAGGCGCTCGATCAACGCAAAAACAGCCGCGCCGCAGCCGAGCAGGCGCTGGCCCTGCATCGTCAGGCGTTGGAGACCGTGCGCCGCGAATGCCGGCGGCTGCAGGAAGAGATCGCGCGCCTAGAAACCCGGCGCAAAACCGATGAATCCTCCCTCGAGCAGATCCTCCGCGATCTGGCGCAGGCGGAGCGCAGCGCTGAACTGGACGCCAAACTGGCGCAAGCCGCCGAGAAGGTGGATAGGCTGCACCGGGAGATGAACGCGATTCGCAAACAAGGCCACGAACTGCAACAAACGCTGCACCAGGCCGAACGCGCCGAGCGCGAGGCACGCACTGCTCTGCAACAGGCCGTTGAAACCCGTCAGCAACATGAAATCGCTCTGGCCGCCGAAACCGCCCGTCTGAACGACATGGCGGAAGAGATCCGGCAACGCTGCAATGAGGAAGCGGAAGCGTTGCTGCGACGCCTGGATGCAACCGAAGAGGAGCTGGACGAGGACGCAGTGCTGCGCCGGGCGGCGGAACTGGAGGAACGTCTCGGTCGTTTCGGCCCCGTGAATCTGCTGGCCATCGAGGAATACGAACAGGCGGCCGAACGCGAGCGGTTTCTGGCCGAACAATCCGCCGATCTGGAATCCAGCCTGGCCACGCTGGAAGACACGATTGCCCGCATCGACCGCACGACCCGGCGGCGCTTTATGGAAGCCTTCGAGCAGGTCAACGCCCGCTTTCGGGAAACCTTTCCGCGACTCTTCGGCGGCGGCCGGGCCGAACTTCGGTTGGATTCGGACGATGTTCAAACAGCCGGCGTGGAAGTGATTGCACAACCGCCGGGCAAACGGCTGCAGGATATCGATCTGCTCTCCGGTGGCGAAAAGGCGCTGACCGCCGTGGCCTTGGTGTTTTCGATCTTCCGTCTCAAACCCGCACCGTTCTGCGTGCTGGACGAGGTGGACGCGCCGCTGGACGACGCCAATGTGGGGCGCTTTGGCGACATGGTGCGTGAATTCGCCGATCAGGTGCAGTTTTTGGCCATCACGCACAACAAGGTCACGATGCAGATGGCCAATCGCATCATCGGCGTTTCGATGCCCGAGCCGGGCGTATCCCGCATTGTCGGCGTTGATCTGGACGCAATGGAAGAAAATCTGACGCCCCTGTCCGCTGCAGGCTGATCGTTAGCGAAAGTCGTCTCCGGCGCAAAGCTCGGGAATCAAACATCCCCT
>CAYQMA010000134.1:0-3190 GCA_964418535.1 uncultured Zetaproteobacteria bacterium
CCTCCGTGGACGCGATGTTCGATCTCGGTCTCACCGCCGTGGTCATCACCTGCGGCCAGGAACCGCCGGAGGAAGTGGTGCAGGCAGCCGTGCGCACGCGCACGCCGTTGCTCGTCACCGACATGGAAACCACCGCCTTCATGACGGACATGATGCTGTTCCTCACCCGGCGGCTGGCGCCGCTGACCTGGCAGCACGGCGTGTACATGGACATCTTTGGCCTCGGCGTACTCATCACCGGCGCCAGCGGCATCGGCAAGAGCGAAATCGCGCTGGAACTGATCACCCGCGGCCATCGTTTCATCGCCGACGACATGGTGGAACTCTCCCGCCCGGGGCCGGACATCCTCGTGGGCAAGAGTCCGGATGCGTTGCGCTACCACATGGAAATCCGGGGCCTGGGCATCCTGAACATCCGCGATCTGTTCGGCGCCGCCTCGCTGACCGACAGCAAGCGGGTGGGGCTGGTGGTCGAGGTGGTGCCATGGGAAAAGCTCACCGGCGAGGAACGGATGCTGGGCGAAGAACGCATGGTGGAGCTGCACGGCGTACAGGTGGCCAAGGCCATCATTCCCATCCGTCCCGGCCGATCCCTGGCCGTGCTGGTGGAAGTGGCGGCGCGCAACCATCTGCTCAAGCAACGCGGCGTGGATTCCGGCAAGGCCTTCATGCAGGCGCTTCAGGATCGCATCCAGAAGGGGCAGTCCTGAAACCATGACCATCATCATCAGCGGCCTCTCGGGCGCCGGCAAGAGCACGGCGCTGCACGCGCTGGAAGACGCCGGATGCTTCTGCACGGACAACCTGCCGCTGCCGCTTCTCGATGACTGGGCGAAACAGGCCGGCGCGCGGGGCAAGCCCGTGGCTGTCTGCGTGGATGCTCGCAGCGACAGCCCCGAGGCCCTGCATCGCAACCTGCGAGGCATCCGCGAGCGCGACGAGGACTGGCGGCTGGTGTTCCTCGAGGCGGATGATGCGACCTTGCTGCGCCGCTATTCCACGCTGCGCCGGCGACACCCCTTTGCGCCGGAGATGGATCTGCCGCAGGCCATCGCGGCCGAACGCGCGGCCCTGGCGCCGGCACGAGAACTTGCGGACATCGTGCTGGACACCACCGACATGAATCCCTATGCGCTGGGCGCCGCCGTGGAGGCCTTCTGGCTCCGGCACGAGAAGCCGGAACGGCTGCCGGACATGACGGTGACCCTGATTTCCTTCAGTTACCGCCGGGGCCTGCCGCCGGATGCCGACATGGTGCTGGACATGCGATTCCTGCCCAATCCGCATTATGAGCCGGAGCTGGCGCCGCTGACCGGCCGCGATGCGCCGGTGGCGTACTTCCTGGCAGGCGCCTCCGAAGCGCGCGAAGCCGAGCAACGCGCCTGCGACTGGCTGGCCTTCATCTGGGAACAGCTCAAGCGGGAGCGCAAGCGGTATTTCACGCTGGCCGTCGGATGCAGCGGCGGCCGGCATCGCTCGGTGTATATGGTCGAACGCATCGCGGCCTGGATGCGTGAATCCGGCATGGGCGAGCCGTTGGTTCGCCATCGGGAGCTGGAGGCCGCATGATCGGCATGGTGCTGGTGGCGCACGAGCATGTGGCCGAAGCCATGCTGGCGGCGGTGGAGCATGTGCTGGGGCCGCAGGCACTGACGGCGGCGATGAGCGTGGGCGCGGACGCCGATCTGGAAACCGACCTGAAGGACAACGAGGAGCGCCTGCGCAATCTCATCCGGCGCTGCGACGCCGGCGACGGCGTGCTGGTGTTCGCCGACATGTTCGGCGGCACGCCGTGCAATCTGGCCATGTCCATGCTGGAAAAGGGGCGGGTGGAGGTCGTTTCCGGCTTCAACCTGCCCATGCTGATCAAGGCCGCCACCCTGCGCCAGAACCTGACCGACCTGAACCTGCTGGCCCGGCAGGCGCGCGATGCGGGCCGCTATCATATGCACATCGCTTCCGAGCTGATGGACGAAGGAGCCCGTCGTGCCTGAACAGACCGTCACCATTCGGAACAAACTGGGATTGCACGCCCGCGCCTCGGCGCGACTGGCGACCACGGCCAGCGCCTACGACGCCGATGTCTTCATTTCCAAGGACGGCGTCGAGGTCAACGGCAAGAGCATCATGGGCATCATGATGCTGGCCGCCGGCAAGGGCTCGCAACTCACCATCCGCACCGAAGGGCCGCAGGCCGAAGCGGCGCTTGCGGCCATCGTGCAGCTCATCAACGAGCGCTTCGGAGAAGCCGAGTGAGCAAGCCCGTCCGGCGCGGACGGGCCGTGGCCGCCAGCCCCGGCGTGGCCTGCGGCGTGGCGCAGAAAATCCATCGCGGCGACATGCCCGTGCCCAAACGCCATATCGAAGCGGATGAGGTAGGCCGCGAAATCGAGCGTCTGGAAGCCGCCATCGCCGCCTCCATCGCAGACGTGGACGCCGAGCGCCTGCACCTGCTCGATCTGGAAAGCCAGGAGCCGCTGCACATCCTGGATGCCCAGCGCATGATGTTGCTGGATCCCGATTTATCCAGGAAAGCGCGGGACATGATCGAACGCGAACGCACCAACGCCGAATGGGCGCTGCATCAGCAAGTCGAGAATATCGCCTCGGTGTTCGAACAACTGGAGGACGACTATCTGCGCGCCCGCAAGGCGGACATCGAACAGGTGGGGCTGCGCATCATGCGTCATCTGGCCGGGCAAAACGGTCACCCCACGCTGCGCGAGGGCGACGACCCGGTGATTCTGGTCAGCGAATACTTCACGCCCCTGGAAATCATGCGTTTCTGGCGCGAAGGCGCGGCCGGATGCATCACCCGCCAGGGCGGCCCGAACACACATGGCATCATCATCGCCCGGGGGCTGGGCCTGCCGGCCCTGATGGGTGCAGAAGACGCGCTGGAAGCCATTGAGGACGGCGATGAGGTGATTCTCGATGGCGAGCAGGGCTTGTGGATCGCCTCGCCGGACGAGGAAACGCGGGCGCAATATCGTCGCTTCAGCGCCGCCATCCATGTGGTGCAGGATGAAATGCGCATCTTCGCCGCCCGTCCTTCGGTCAGCGCCGATGGCCATGCGCTGCGGCTGATGGCCAATCTGGAGGTCGTGGACGAGGTGCCGCTGGCACGCGAGGTCGGCGCCGAAGGCGTGGGGCTGTATCGCACCGAATTCCTGCTCACGCAGACCGATCG
>CAYQMA010000135.1:0-3166 GCA_964418535.1 uncultured Zetaproteobacteria bacterium
GGGCGCCTGTAGCTCAACTGGATAGAGCAACGGCCTTCTAAGCCGTAGGTTGCAGGTTCGAGCCCTGCCAGGCGCGCCAGTGACGGTGGATGTAGCTCAATGGTAGAGCCCCGGTTTGTGGTACCGGTGGTTGTGGGTTCGAGTCCCATCATCCACCCCAGTTTCTCCTTTCCTCTTTCCGCTCGATTCATGCTTGCAACGATCCGGCGCGTGCGTATCATGCCGCGCGGGTCGTTAGCTCAGCTGGCAGAGCAGCGGACTCTTAATCCGCGGGTCCAGGGTTCGATCCCCTGACGGCCCACCATCTCGAGAGGGAGCAAGGCATGATCCTTGCTCCCTTTTTTGAATGTGGTGCCGTTGAATGGTCATGCCGCGGGCGTGACGCCGCCATGACAATGCGAGGCCGGCCGGCTACCGTTTTGCGATCCGGATGGCGATGCGAGAGTGGCGGAACTGGTAGACGCGCTGGATTTAGGTTCCAGTACCTGACGGTGTGGGGGTTCGACTCCCCCCTCTCGCACCAGCTGCTCCGGCATTCGTGTCCGACGGGATGGGCTGGAGCGCGGGCTTTGGAATACATGCACGGAGGCAATTGAATGATTCAGGTGGAAGTGAACAAGGTAGGGCCGGACGAGCACGAGGTGCGGGTTCTGGTGCCGGGCGAGGAGTTCGAGCGTGTTTATGCTGAGCATTTGGCCCGCCTTCAGGCCAAGGCTCGGTTGCCGGGGTTTCGCCCGGGCAAGACGCCGCGGCAACTGTTGGAGCAGCGCTTTGGCGCGCAGGCGCGCGGGGATGCCATCTCCGAGTTGGTGCAGGGCCATTATATCGAGGCCATCGAAAAGAGCGGGCTCACACCCGCCGTGCAGCCGGAGCTGGATGTGCCGGCCGAGCAGCCGGAAGAGGGGTTTGCATTCACGCTGAAAGTGACCACCTGGCCGGACGTGAAACTGGCGGATCTGTCCTCGTTGAGCATGGATGAGACCACGGTGGAGGTGACCGACGAGGACGTGCAGACGGTCGTGAACCGGCTGCTGGACAATCAGGTGCGGTATGAGGTCGAAGCAGATCGCGAAGCGCGGCGCGGCGATGAGGTGGTGATCGATTTCGTCGGTTTTGTCGATAACGAGCCTTTTGAGGGCGGGCGCGGCGAGGATGCGCATCTGGTGCTGGGTTCGGGGCAGTTCATTCCCGGTTTCGAGGATCAACTGGAAGGCGCCAGGGCCGGCGATGAGCGCACCGTGAGCGTGACCTTCCCGGCCGATTACCGGCATGCGAACCTGGCCGGCAAACCGGCCCGTTTCGAAGTGGTGGTCAAGTCCGTGGGCGCGCCGCACAAGGCGGAGAACGAACAGGAACTGGCGGAAATGCTGGGATTTGAGGATGCAGAGGCGCTGCGCGCCGACATCCGTCAGCGGCTTCAGTCCGAGGCGACGCAGGCCAGCTTTGAGAGCAATCGGCAGGCGGCGTTCGACGCGCTGCTGGCAGCCAACGAAGTGCGCGTGCCGGAGGCGATGATCCGGCAGGACATGCGCGAAACCCGTGCGCGGCTGGTGCGCACAATGCGCGAGCAGGGTCTGGAAGTGACGCCGGAAATGCTGAATGCGCCGGAATATGAGGCCGAGCTGCGCCGGCGCGCCGAGCGTTCGCTGGCGGTGTCGCTGCTGCTCAATGCGGTGCGCGAGACGCACGGGTTGACGGTGAGTGACGAGGAGCTGAATGCCGCCATCGAGGATCGCGCGGCGCAGTATCCGGAGGAGCAGCGGGAGGCGTTCAAGCAGTGGCTGCGCGGCCAGCAGCAGGAAGTGGAGGCGCTGCGCGGCGAACTGCTTGAGAAAAAATGCGTGGCGTGCATCATCGAGCATGCCCGGACGAAGCCCGTGCGCATCAGTCTGTCCGAATGGCAGCGGCGGCAGGAAGCGGCCGGCGACAAGGCGAATGCCGACGAAAAAGGCGAGGAGGATTCATGAATCTGGTGCCCATCGTGGTGGAGCAAACCCCGCGCGGGGAACGCTCCTACGACATCTTCTCCCGGCTCTTGAAGGAGCGCATCATCTTTCTGGCCGGGCCGATCGAAGATCACACGGCCGATCTGGTGACGGCGCAGATGCTGTTTCTGGAGTCCGAGGCGCCGGACAAGGATATCTTCCTCTACATCAACTCTCCCGGAGGGCTGGTGACGGCGGGTCTGGCCATTTATGACACGATGCAATACATCCGCTGCGACGTGTCCACGCTGTGCCTGGGCCAGGCCGCCAGCATGGGGGCGCATCTGCTGGCTGCGGGCGCGCCCGGCAAGCGCTTTGCGCTGCCGAATGCGCGGGTGATGATTCATCAGCCGCTGGGCGGCTTCCAGGGGCAGGCGACGGATATCGAAATCCACGCCCGCGAAATCATCAAGCTCAAGGAACGGTTGAACGCGATGCTGGCCCATCACACCGGCCAGCCGGTGGAGCGCATCGCCGAGGATGCGGAACGCGATTTCTTCTTGACCGCCGAGGAGGCTTGCGATTACGGTTTGATTGACAAGGTGCTGACCCGGCGCCCGGATGCGGGCCAGAACGCCAGCGATCAGACCGGAGGCAAGGATGGCGGAAAATAAAGGCGGCGATTCCACTCTGTATTGCTCGTTTTGCGGCAAGAGCCAGCATGACGTCAAGAAGCTGATTGCCGGGCCGACGGTCTTTATCTGCGATGAATGCATTGCGTTGTGCAATGAAATCATCCAGGAAGAGGCCGCCGGCGCGCACGAAGAGGACAAGCGCAAGGATGGCATCCCGCGTCCGGCCGAGATCAAGGCCTTCCTCGATGATTATGTGATCGGCCAGGAACAACCCAAGCGGGTGCTGTCGGTGGCCGTGTACAATCACTACAAGCGCATCGAGCATAACAAGAAATCCGATATCGAAATCGCCAAGAGCAATGTGCTGCTCCTGGGGCCGACGGGCTGCGGCAAGACCTTGCTGGCGCAGACGCTGGCCAAGGTGTTTGACGTGCCGTTCACGATGGCCGACGCCACCACGCTGACCGAGGCCGGCTATGTGGGCGAGGATGTCGAGAACATCATCCTCAAGCTGTTGCAGGCCGCTGATTACGATGTCGAAAAGGCGCAGCGCGGCATTGTCTATATCGATGAGGTGGACAAGCTCTCGCGCAAGGCGGATTCGCC
>CAYQMA010000136.1:0-1893 GCA_964418535.1 uncultured Zetaproteobacteria bacterium
GTTTCTCGATATCCTGTTCGGCATAGCCGCTGGCGAGCACGGCGCGCACGTCGGGATCGATGCGGTGCAACTCGGTCAGGCATTCATGGCCGTCCATTTTCGGCATGGTCATGTCCAGCAGCACCAGATCAATGCCATCGCCGTGCTCGCGGTAGATGCGCACTGCTTCCTCGCCGTCGCGCGCTTCAAGGACGTGGAATCCGGCGGATTCCAGGATTTCGACCGCGACTTCGCGCACGATGTCCTCGTCGTCCACCACCAGGATGGTTCCCGACAGCTGTTGCGCCGCCGCTTCGCGTTCGTCGCCGTCGCTTGGCGCCGCAGCCTCCGCCACGCATGGAAGCATCACCTTGAAGCGGGTATGGCTGCCCTTGACCGACTCCACGCAGATGGCGCCGTGGTGAGCGCGGACAATGCCCAGCACCGCGCTCATGCCCAGTCCCCGGCCGGTGAACTTGGTGGTGAAGAACGGGTCGAACAGGCGCTCCAGCGTGGCCTGGTCCATGCCGCAGCCGGTGTCGTACACCTCCAGCGCCACGAAGGGGCCGTCGCTCAGGTCTTCGGCTCCGTAGCAGAAAGCGGAGTTGCGAACGCTTTCGGCATCCATGTCCGCCGGGCCGACGCGCACGGCAATGGTTCCGGGCCGCCCCTCCAAAGCCTCCGAGGCGTTGATGACGAGATTCATCACCACCTGTTGAAGCTGGCCGGCATCGCCCATCACCGGCGGCAGATCGTCGTCCAGATCGATCTGCAGTTCCGCCTTTCTGGATATGGAAACGCGAACGAGGTCGAGCACCTCGCGCACCAGCCTGGCCAGATTCAGGGGCCGGCTTTCCATCTTGCCCTGGCCGGAATAATCCAGCATTTGCCGGCACAGGGCCGCGGCCTGCTTGCTGGCGGTTTCGATGCGTTCGAGATAGGTGCGCGCCGGGTTGTCCGGCGGCAGTTTCATGCGGCCCAGGGCCGCGTTGCCCATGATTCCTGCCAGCATGTTGTTGAAATCGTGCGCAATGCCGCCGGCCATCACCCCCAGGCCTTTCAGCCGCTGGTCATGGGCCTCCTTGCGCTGGCGGGCCAGATCCTCGGTGATGTCCCACAGCAGCGTCACATGGCGGGCGATGCGTCCCTGGTCATCGAGCACGGGCGTGATCGTTCGTCCGGTGACGATTTCCCGGCCATCCTTGCGTCGGATCGTGATGCGTCCGCTCCAGGGTTGGCCGGTTTCCAGATGGCGGCAAATCTCCCGGTAAAAATCCTCGTCGTGGGCGTTGCCGCGCAGGATGCTGGCGAAACGGCCGACCGCCTCCGCGGCGGGATAACCCGTGATTTGTTCAAACGCAGGGTTGACGTATTCGATGCGGGCTTCCGCGTCGGTGATCATCACCCCTTCGCCCATGCTCTCCACAGCGGCGGCCAGCGTTTCCAGCCGCCTCATCAGCCTCAGGCGTTCGCCGATATCCCGGCCTGCGGCAAGCACGGCCGGCTTGCCATCCAGCTCGAAGAGCATGGCGGACACTTCGGCGTGAATCACGCTGCCATCCAGTCTCAGGCCGCGCATGCGGTGATGGCGGATTGTCTCACCTGCTTTCAGGCGAGCGAGAACCTCCCGCTCGTGTTCCTGATCGTCCGGATGGATGAAATCGCGCACCGGACGACCGATGACTTCTTCCGGCCGGCGCGCGCCGAACATGGCCAGCAGGGCCGGGTTGGCCATGACCCAATGTCCGTCCCGATGCACGCCCACGCCATCCGGAATGGCGTCGAACAGGGTGGTAAAGCGCTTGCGCGCGGCTTCAAGTTCGGTGATGTCCCGTTGCAGGCGCTGGCGGGCTTGCAGCAGTTCCTCATTGGCCCGGCGCAATTTCCGGCTGCCTTGAATCAGCGCCATCAGCA
>CAYQMA010000136.1:1993-3159 GCA_964418535.1 uncultured Zetaproteobacteria bacterium
CGCCCCATTCATGCCCGGCACGCCGTCCAGCGCCTGCTTCAGTTCGGCCAGCGCATGCGACAGTTTCCGTTCATGGGCGGTCAGGTCGTCGTAATGCGCGACCTGGCGGGTGCGCAGCATCAGCATGTCCTGTTCGGTCTGCGCGTCCATTTGCAGGATGCGGTCGATCCAGTGATGCACGCGCGCATGCCGTTCGGCATCCGACGGCGGCACTTGCGACAGCGCCATGCCCGCAACGGCGGCAAGCAAGGCCAGGGCGACGAGATTCAGCCGCAGCGCCAGCGATTTCATGGCCCGGTCTCGCAATGGCCCGGCGGGAATTTGAGCCAGCGGCGATCTTTCGGTTCCAGCGAACGGCCGCGATATTCGCCCGGCAGCGTGTACAGAAAGGCGATGATGTCGCGCAGATCGTCATCGGGAATGCAGCGGCCCAACTGGTATTTCGCCATGACGTTGCGGATGACGCCGGCCAGCGTTTTCTGGCTGCCATTGTGGAGATAGGGCGGGGTGAGCACGGCCAGCCGGAGCGAAGGCACCTTGAAACGGTGGATGTCGCGTTGCCGGTGGGTGACGTTGAAGCGCCCGAGCGCGGCGTCGTTTTCCGGCGGGTGATCGGCGAAATAGTCGCGCACGATGCCCAGCCGCTGGAACAGATTGCCGCCGACATTGCGGCCCTGATGGCAGGCCACGCAGCCGTAGGACTTGAACAGCGCATAACCATGCTTTTCCTGCGGCGTGAGAGCGGATTCATCCCCTTTCAGCCAGCGGTCGAAACGCGAATTCACGGTGATCAGGCTGCGCTCGAACTCGGCGATGGCGTTGCGGACATTGGCCGGCGTCAGGCCGTCCGGATACAGGCGGGCGAAGGCCTTCCGGATCGCTTCGTCGCGCGACAGCCGCTCGATGACGCCGGGCCAGGTCGCATCCATCTCGAGATGACCGGTCACCGGGCCGTTGACTTGCGCTTCCAGCGTCGGCGCCCGTCCGTCCCAGAACTGGGCGATGTTCAGCGCAGCATTGAACACCGTGGGACTGTTGACCAGGCCCTCGCGGCCCTCCACGCCAAAGGAATGTTTCAGCCCGTCGGCGCCGCCGTGTTCGTCCAGATCGTGGCAATGGGCGCAGGAGACGGTGCCATCGCGCGACAGGCGGGTGTCGAAAAAGAG
>CAYQMA010000137.1:0-3106 GCA_964418535.1 uncultured Zetaproteobacteria bacterium
CACCCTTGACCGGCTTGCCGACCGAACCGATGCGCCGGTCGTGCACCGGATTGACGCTGACGAGCGGCGCCGCTTCGGTCATGCCATAGCCTTCGAGCACCGGCATGCCGATGGCTTCGAAGAATCGAGCCACTTCCGGCGGCAGCGCCGCGCCGCCTGAGACCAGCAGCCGCAGGCGGCCGCCGAAGCGGTCGCGAATCTTTTGCCCGACCAGCCGATCCAGCAAGCGAAACAATGTCGCCTTCATGCCCGACAGGGACGACCGGCGCATGCCCAGTTCCAGAAAACGCTGAAACAGTGCCCGCCGGAAGGCGGACTGCTTGGCGACCTGCCCCAGAATGCGGCTGCGCACCACCTCCAACAGCCGCGGCACCGCGATCAGGATGGTCGGCCTGGCCTCGGCCATGTTGCGCGCCACCGTGTCCGGCCGCTCGGCAAAGGCCACCGAGATGCCGAAACTGTAGGGCAGGAAATGACTGGCCATGCGCTCGAGCGCGTGCGCCAGGGGCAGAAAGGACAGCATCAGATCATCGGGCTGAAAGGTGTAGATCTCGGGAACGGCCAGCAGGTTGGCCATGATGTTGCCATGCGTGAGCATGACCCCCTTCGGATTGCCGGTGGTGCCGGAGGTGTAGATCAAGGTGGCCAGCGTATCGCGGCCGATGGCGTTCAGTCGCTCATGCAGTTCGTCCGCCATCGTTTCGCCAGATTCCAGCTCCGCAAACGACCGAAAGCGTTCATCATCGGTCACGCGCTCCAGGGCATAGACGGTTTTCAGCTTCGGCGCGTCTGCCGCCGCATCCAGTAAATGCCGGGCCACCTTGCCGCCGGAAGTGATGGCGAGTTTCGCGCCCGAATCATTCAGCACCCAGGCGATATCCTGTTCCCGATAGGAGCAATACAGCGGCACGGTGACGCCGCCAATGGCCAGAACCGCATAATCCGCCACCGCCCATTCGGGAATGTTTTCCATCAACAGCGCCACGCGGTCGCCCGGCTTGACGCCGGCGCGCAGCAGGCCCGAAGCCACCTTGCAGACGCGCTCGCGCATGCGTTTGTAGGTGATGGGCGCATAGCCTTGGGGCGTGCGATGCCATTGAGCCGGACGGTCGGGATATTGCCGCGCCGTTTCCAGGAATGCGGCCGGCAGGCTGGCGGCCGAAGCCAGCGCCTGGATGCGATCCTGCGTCACGCGGTTTTTTCGCCTCCTTCATCATCCGCAGTCTTGTCAGCGGCTGCTTCGGAGCCCTTTTTCGCTGCCGAGGCCGATGTTTTGCGCCGATGCGTTCCGCCGCTCTTGCGGCTGGCGCTCTTGTCGGACGATGCGTTTTGCGTTTGCGCCTTGGCGGTTTGGGTCTCATCCGGCTCGGCCTGGGGCCCGGATGCCTCGTTTTGAGGCTCCGCCCGGGTCTGGGGTTCGGGCGCTTGGGGGCGGGATTCGGTTGCCGCCTGCGCTTCTTGGGCCTCCTCGGTATCCAGTTCCCGATGCACGAGGAGGGTCATGTGGGTGATGACGATGCCCGGCACTCCGGCCACGGCTGCCAGCAACGCGCCGGCAAGCACCAGCGCCACCAGATGCGCCACGCCGCCCCAGAAACCGCTGGCGTTCGCCACGGCGGCGACCTGCGGGCCGGCCACTGCTTGCGCCAGCCCCCAAGTCAGCTGCAAACCGAGATCCACCGGCCACAACACAATGCTTGCCACCACGGCCGTGGCCAGCACGCCCCCCAGATTGTACGCCGTCAGCACCGAAAATCGCTTGCGCAGCAGGCGCCACAGGGTGTTGCGCAGCGTGTGGGCGTCGGCATCGGTCATCGCTACCCGGGCGGCGATGTTGAACAACGCCAACAGCAGTCCCAATGCCACCAGCGTGTTCAGCAGCACCAGAGGCACGCCGATCAGCGCCAGCCAGACCAAGCCCAGGCCGGGAATCCGGGACAGATACAGGGCCACCAGCTCCGCCACCAGCAATGCCAGCAATCCGCCCACGATCCAGGCCGGGAGCAGCACCAGGGAACGAATGCGCGACCAGGCGAAACACATCGCCCTCTTGGTGTTCGGCATCGGTTCGCCCTGCATGTCCAGATGCAATTGCCGCGCCAGCGCTGTCAGGCCGAACAGCGTCCACAGCAGGCAGGCTGCGCCGCCGATAAAGCGCCAGACAATGTCGTTGCCGCTGCCTGCGCCGATGGCGCTGAACATGCCGTAAATCACCACCGCGCCGATCAGGGTGCAGCCCATGGTCACCAGCAGCGCCGGTTTCATGGCGTTGCGCGCAGCGGAAATGAGTTGTTGTGGATTGAAATAACGCATCCTGGAATCCTCCCTCAATCCAGACGGTTGTCTGTATCCGGTCTTGCCCGTTTTCGTCATGTCCCGATCATGGATCAGTGTAGAAGCTTGCCGAACAAGCGCAAGCCATGACCGATTTCCTTGCCGCGCGCCAACTGCTATCTTGGGCGCGTCATTCGGAGGGATACGCGTTTGGAACTTGCATCAACGCCCGTCGCCATCGTCGTGCTGGCCTACTTTTTGGGCTCGGTGCCGTTCGGCTTGCTGTTCGCCCGCTGGCTGACCGGTAAGGATCCGCGCCAGCACGGCAGCGGCAATATCGGCGCCACCAATGTGTCGCGCACGGGGGGCAAGGCGGTGGGCGCGCTCACCCTGCTCGCCGATATGGCCAAAGGCTCGCTGCCGGTGTGGTGGGCGATGCGGGTGGGAGACGAGGGGTTGATTGCGGCTACCGCGACGGCGGCTTTTCTGGGGCATATCTTTCCCGTCTATCTGAAGTTCCGGGGCGGCAAGGGCGTGGCCACGATGTTCGGCGTGCTGTTGCCGTGGCAACCGCTGATGGCGCTGGTGGCTTTTATCGTCTGGCTCCTTGCGCTGCTGATCTGGCGTTATGTGGCCCTGGCCTCGATTCTGGCCGGATTCACACTGCCGGTTTCGGCCTGGCTGCTGCACGTTTCCGCTCCCTGCCGGGCGGCCGTCGTGCTGTTCTGCCTGCTGATGCT
Source organism: uncultured Zetaproteobacteria bacterium (assembly GCA_964418535.1). Lineage (GTDB taxonomy): Bacteria > Pseudomonadota > Zetaproteobacteria > Mariprofundales > Mariprofundaceae > JALVTX01. The sequence goes on from CAYQMA010000137.1 coordinate 3,015, forward strand.
GATCCGTCATCAGAGCAACATCCAGCGCATGCGTGCAGGCACGGAAGACCGGGTGGGCGAACGCGCCTGAGAGCCGGAAACGGCAGCAAACT
>CAYQMA010000138.1:0-3095 GCA_964418535.1 uncultured Zetaproteobacteria bacterium
TGACGGCGGCGCATTTCGCGGTGCAGGCCGAGGCCCAGCGCGTGATGCGCGAAGCGGTCATCCGTACGCTGGCGGCGCAGGGGGGACGGGTTGCGCATGTGCGCTATCATTTGCTGCGCGGCGCCCTAACGCTGCGCCAGGTGCATATCGAGGATCAGGGCGCGCTTCTGGAAATCCCCAAGGCATCGCTCCACGTGCCGACATCCGCTCTGGAATCCGTCCGCTTCCGCATCCAGAACGTCGTTCTGAACTCGCCTCGCATCCGTATCAGCGATGCCGACCTGCTCGCAGGGCTCAAGAGACGGCATGGCAGAATCACGGCATGGCTCCGGTGGCTTGCGCATGCCGATGTCGTGGATATCCGGGGCGGCAGTCTGCGCGTGGATGCGACCGATGGGACATGGTTCATCGGTCGCCTTGACGGGCGCATGACACCGGATCGTGTGGATGTGCACGGCAGGGCCGAACGCGGGCGGATAACCTTGAGCGGTGTCGCGAATCAAGGGAACTGGACGGGGACATTCAAGTGGCAGGACGTGCCCTTGGACTGGTGGCGGCAGACGCTGGGCCTGGCGGCGATGTCGGCGACTCATCAAAAGCAGACGCAGGGCGAGCTGGCCTGGCAGATAACGAGCAACGGATTGCATGTGCAAGGCGATGCCAGCCTCGGCCGTGCAAGCTCGCTGCATCTGGACGCGCAGCTTGCCGGACGCACCGAGGTCGAGGTGTCCGGAACGCAACTGCCGCTGGCCAGTCTGGGCGGCGTGCTGCCCACACTGTTCGGCCGACAGATCACGGCCGGAACATGGACCGGCAAGCTGGCATTGTGGCACACATCCGATGAGGGCTGGCGTATGCCGTCGCTGAACGGCGAGTTTGCGGCTATCACGCTGAGCGGCGACAAGCTCCCGACATGGAACATCCAGCAATTGCATGTGGACGACGCCAGCGCGGACTGGAGCCGACGCGTGCTGACGATCCGCCAAGCCAGGATTCAGGGCATGACATTGACTCTGCATCCCTTTGTCACCCACCCGCCGTCGGCATGGCGCTGGCACGTGGCGCGACTGGATTTCAAGGATGTGCGACCGTCCCTGGTCTGGCAAACGATGACGCCGGAAGGCGGCGAGAACAGATTGGACTGGCCGGCCATGCACGGAGAGCTGAGCCTAGATACCCAGGCCGACGGCCAGGGCGCGATGGACTGGCATGCCAAGAGCGATGGACCGGAAGGCTGGCGGCTGCGCGGAAACGGACGACCGGAGATGCCAAGGCTGGAAATCGAAGCCGACGCCGCTTCGCTGGCCCGCCTGCGCGCCCTGTTGCCCACGCCGCACCTGCCGGGCGAGCAGGGGCCGGTGCGCATGCAAGGAACGGCGCAACTGAAACTGACGCTGACGACCGGAACCGGGGCATGGACGGCAGCGGGCACGGCGCACATGTCCGACCTGACCATCGCACAAGGCGGCGATGAACTGCGCATCGAGTCATTGCGCTTCCCGATCCAACACCTGCGGATTGAGGCAGGAAAGGAGCACCTTCCCGAACTGATCGATGCCAGCTTGGGCGATGTGCGCATCGAAGGCTGGCATTATCACGCCGCACTGCACCCCATTGCTCCCGTGCCGGTTCCGCCATCGGATGCAAACGCGGCGGACGCGAGCGGTTCCGTTGCGGCTGCCACAGTCGGCGATTGGCCCGCCGGCCTGCCAACTGCCTGGCGCATCGCCTCCCTGGCATGCAGCAAGGGCAAATTCACCCTCGGCAAGACGGACGCAATCTGGGCTGACGACATCTCGCTGCACATCGGGCCGATCACGCCTGGCAAACGCTCCACTCTGAACCTACAGGCCAAAGCGGGCGGCGGATGGCTCAGCGCCAAGGGATGGATGGCGCTCCATGCGCATCCCGTCCGGATGCATGTGTCGGCCAAGCTGTCGGACGCTCTGCCCTTTTTCCTCAACAACTGGCTGACGGCGTCCGGTGCGCCGCGCCTGATTCGCGGACGTCTGAGCCTTGCGTTCGCCATCCGCCCTCAAGGCAAACGGAAAAAAGCGGGAAAGCCGGCGCCGCCAGCCTCATCATGGCACAGCAGTCTGAGCCTGACGCTCAGGCATGGCGCGGCCGAACACGGCGCCTTTCCCGACGATCCGTTTGCTGGCCTGACAGGATATGATTTGCAGGCGTTGCTGGAACGGCTGCATGCGGCGCGCGAGGCCCGTGTCCGCGCAACCCTTTCGGGCGACTGGCGCACCTCGCCGCCCTCGCTGGCGAAGCTGGGCCGCGCCCTAACCGCAAATCTTACGGCCGCGGCGCAATCGGCCACGCAGCCTGCTCCGAAATCCGGACGCCGGGCGCAGGCCAAGCGCAAACCGACCCGCAGCCTGCTGGCCGGCATTCGCCTGTATCGTGGTCGTGTGTTCACCTACAACGAACGGGTGCGGCTCTATCGGGTGATTCGCCGCCTGCGCAGGCATCGCCACCTTGTCGTGGAACTGACGCCGCGACTGGGCCGGCATGCGCCGGATGCCGCGCTGGTGGCTCGCGTGCGCCATACCCAGGACAGAATCGAACGCTTCCTGCGCGCCCGCGGCATTGCGCGCCGGCGCATCTATCCGGTCTGGCCCACCGAGGAGCATCGCGGCGGCGACACCACCGGCGTGGATATCGTGGCCGTTTCCCTGTAAGCCGTGCGCGAATGGTTCAGGCAAGAGCGCGCATCCGGTAGCATGCGCTGCCTTCCGGCAGCACGCCCAAGCCATTCTTCAGGAGCCCGAACATGACCATCCGCACCCGATTCGCGCCATCCCCGACCGGCATGTTGCATATCGGCGGCGCACGCACGGCGCTGTTTTCCTGGCTGCATGCCCGCCACCATGGCGGCCAGTTCCTGCTGCGCATTGAGGATACCGACCGCGAGCGCTCCACCGATGAAGCCACGCGGGTGATCCTGGACGGCCTGCGCTGGCTGGGGCTGGACTGGGACGAAGAGGTCGTGTTCCAGAGCCGGAACCGGGAAGCGCATGTCGCGGCCGTCGAAAAACTGCTGGCCGAGGGCAAGGCCTATCGCTGCTGGTGCAGCAAGGAGGAACTGG
>CAYQMA010000139.1:0-3093 GCA_964418535.1 uncultured Zetaproteobacteria bacterium
TTACGACGCCGCGCATCCGCGCGCGCGTCGGAAGGGATGATCGTGGGCTGGCGTCTCAGCCTTCCAAGGCGCGGCGGATGACAGCGCGGAAGGTGGCCATGTCGAAGGGCTTGCGGGCCACGCCCGCCAGCGGCAGGTCGTCGAAGCGGCGGCGGATTTCTTCCTCGCCATAACCGGAGGCCAGCACCACCGGGGTCTTGACGCCCATGCGATGCAGGGCTTCCAGGCACTGCTTGCCGTCCATGACAGGCATGGTCAGATCGAGCACGATCAGGTGAATGTCGTCGCCCCGTTCGCGCCAGACGCGCAGCGCTTCCTCGCCGTCGCAAGCTTCCAGCACCGGGTCGAAACCCATGTCGCGCAGCATGGCTGCGGCGACTTCCCGCACGTCGAACTCGTCGTCGACCAGCAGAACACCGCCTTCGAAACATTCGTTCGCTTCGTTCGAGGGGGCGTTTTTGTCCTCGATATTGGTGGTTGCGTGGGTCGGAAAGGCCACGCGGATGGTGGTGCCCTCGCCGGGGCGGGAGTCGATATGCATCCGGCCGTGATGGCCGCGAACGATGCCGAGCAGGGCGCTCATGCCCAAGCCCCGGCCCGTGAACTTGGTGGTGAAGAAGGGGTCGAAAATGCGCTCGATCACGTCCGGCGTCATGCCGCATCCGGTGTCCGTCACTTCCAGCCAGACATAGTCGCCGGGCTGCGCCTCGTCGTCTCCCCAGCCGGTCGCCAGCCATGCCGCATCGCAATGCATGACGCCGGTGGCCAGCGTGATGCGGCCGGGCTGCTCGCCGATGGCTTCGGCAGCATTGGTGATCAGGTTCAGTGCAAGCTGGCGCATCTGGCCGATATCGGCTTCCACCGGCGGCAGGTTCGGGCTCAGACGACGCTCAATGTTCACATGCTTGGGCACGGAAACGCCGATCAGGTCGCCCATGTCCTCCAGTAGTCGGGAAAGGTTGACCTGCTTGATCACGAACTTGCCTTTGCCGGAATAGGCCAGCATTTGCTGGCAGAGATCGGCGGCGCTTTGGCTGGCCTTGAGAATGCGGGCGAGGTGTTCGGTTGCCGGCGCATGTTCGGGGAGCTTGGACCTGGCCAGCTCGGCATTGCCCATGATGGCCGAGAGCAGATTGTTGAAATCGTGGGCGATGCCGCCGGCCATGACGCCCAGGGCGTGCAAGCGGTCGTTCTGGCGGAGGCGCGCCTCCATTTCCTGTAGTTCGGTGATGTCTCGCTGCATGGATGCAAATGCGACGATTTCGCCCTTGCCGTCGAGCAGCGGGATGATGGTCTGGTCCACGACGTAGATGGCGCCGTCCTTGCGGCGGTTGCGAAACTCGCTGTGCCAATGCCTGCCGGCCGTGATCGTTTGCCACATCTTGCGATAGAAGCGCTCGTCGTGCTCGCCGCTCTTGACCAGGGCGCAGGTCCGGCCGATGGCCTCGTCGGCGGCATAGCCCGAGAGGCGTTCGAAGGCGGGATTGACGTAGCGGATGACCCCTTTCGGGTCGGTGACGACGACCGCCTCGCTGGCCTCGTGGATCATGGCTGCCAGTCGCGCGGCCTCGGTTTCGGCATGAACGATGCGCTCGTCGGCCTGCCGGAGGGACTCGTGCAGCCGCTGGATTTCGGGAATGGACGACAGGCGCGCCGTTTTCATTCGCCCGGTGCCGATCAGTGAGGCGAGGTCGGCCAGTTGGAGCAAGGGCTGCGAAATCAGCCGCTGGACGATCCATGCCATGCCAAGGCATAGAAGCAGGCCAACGGTGAGGGCGATCCAGAGCCTTTGCTGCAAGCTTGCCATCCGGGCCTGGATGGCTGAGGAATCGAAGCTGAGGGCCAGCCGTCCAAGCAGGCTGCCGTTGGTCGGGTGGCGAATGTCCGTCGTGACGGTCAGCTCGTGGTTGTCCATTCCCGCTGGCGGCAGCATCAAGGGGGTCATCAATGGATGGCGGCGTATGTCGCTGTGGGCCAGCGTCAGACCGTCCGGGCTGACCAACGCGAAGCCGCGCAAGGGCAGGAATGCGTCGTGCCGTTCGTGTTGAAGGATATCGTTCAGGCTGGTCTGGATACGATACAATCGTTGGAAGCGCAGGTCAGGAGCCAGGCTTCTCGCGATGAGGGCTGTCTGATCGCGGGCCTGTTCCCACATGCGCTTTTGAAGCTGATCGGCGACTTGCCGGTATTCCATCAGAAAGAAGGCGAGCGCGGTCAGGGCGGATGCCAGAAAGACGAACAGCGCCGTCCTGCGGCCCAGCCCCATGCGCATCACCGGGTGCGTATTCCTTGCAGTTTCAGGCCCAGCATCTGCGCAATGGGCGCATAAAACGACACGGGCCGGACGACAAAGCCGTCCAGCCCCAGATCGCGCAGGATGCGTTTGCCCTCGTTGTCCGCTGTCATGCCCGAGAGCGCGCGCCGAAGGCGGGCAATGGCGGCGGGAGGCACATCGCGACCGGCCACGATGGGCGTGAAGGGGTAGGGGCCGTATTGCTCCACAATGCGCAGCTTGCGTGCAACATCCGGATGGTGCCTTTCGTACTCGACCAGCACATATTCGTCCACGGCCCCCACGTCCGCCATGCCCGACAGCACGGCCCGGATGGTGTTTTCGTGCAGATCGGTGCGCAGCAGCAGGCGAAAATGACGATGGATGTCCAGGCCGTGCCGCGCAAGCTCGAACGACGGCGCGACAAAGCCGGAGTTGGATCTGGGATCGGAATAGGCGAAGACCTGTCCCTTGAAGTCGGCCAGCGAGCGTTCCTGCGGATGCTTGTCATCGGTGATGATCACGGAATGATACAGCGGCTTGCCGTGGAACAACGGCACGGCAACAAGCTGCTGGCCGTCCCGCAGATGATCCTGGACGAAAGGCGCGCCGCAGGTCCAGGCAAGGTCGTCGGGATGAGCGCGCAAATGATCCGTCAGGGCCTGGTAGCTCTCCACATAACGGGGCGTGAGCGGAATGCCCGAGCTGATTTCCAGCCAGTGAGTGAAATGGTCGAGTTCACGGTTCTTCCCCTGATCGACCACCACGCCGCTGAACACCAGCGTGGCGGCGTGCGCCGGCGTGGCGAGCGGCGCGAACAG
>CAYQMA010000140.1:0-3074 GCA_964418535.1 uncultured Zetaproteobacteria bacterium
TCCGGCGTCAGGATGGCCGCCACCCTGGCGCGCACCCTGGCCCGATGCAGCGTCATCCGCTCCACCAGCCGGCCCTTCTCGGCCGCCAGGCGCTTGACCCTGGCCAGATAGCCGGGGCTGGCGGGATCGAGCTTGCGCATCGCCTCGCGGTTGTCCTCCATCGCATCGCGCAGCTTCAGCATTTCGCCGCGCGCGGCGCGGTGAATCCGCTTCATTTGCTCGCGCTGCTCGTCGCTCAACTGAAGCGCCTCGGCCATCCGGTGCATGGCCGGGCCATGACGCCCGTGTCCGTGCCCTTCGCCGGCCAGGGCGGTCGCGGCGCCCGCGCCCAGGGCCAGCGCCCATCCCAGGCCAAGCGCCCACAGTCGGCAGGATTTTCTGGATTGAATCATCTTCGCACTCCTTGTCAGGTATTTCGGCGTCCCGCGCCGATGTGCGAAGTCTGGCCGGAGGCATGCAACATTGTGCGCCGCCAACGCAAATGTTCCGAAAATCTTTTGCAACGATTGCGTAACAACCGGCGTTTTGCCCTGTCGTTTCAGGCCGCCGGTGGCAGAATGAGCCCATGCGAGTCCTGCTGGTTGACGACGACACCGAACTGACCGATCTGCTCGCCCGCTTTCTTGCGCAGGAGGGCTTCGACGTTGCCACGGCGCCCGATGGCGCGCGAGGGCTCGAAGCCGTTCGCGACGGCGACTTCGACCTGCTGGTGCTGGATGTGATGATGCCCGATCAGAGCGGCATGGACGTGCTGCGGACGCTTCGCGGCTGGTCGGACATTCCCGTCATCATGCTCACGGCGCGCGGCGATGAAATGGATCGCATCATCGGCCTCGAACTGGGCGCGGACGACTACCTGCCCAAGCCCTGCAATCCGCGCGAGCTGGCCGCCCGCATCCGCGCCGTGCTGCGCCGCACGCGCGATGCCGCGCCCAAGGGCGGCAACGAACGCCGCCGGATCGGGCCGCTGGAGTGGCATCCCGCCGCCCGGCGCGTGCTGGAACAGGGTCGCGAGATTCCGCTGACCTCCACGGAATACGACATTCTCGCCTGCCTGATGGCGCATGCCGGCGAGGTGGTGCGCAAGGCGGAACTGAGCCGCGAGGCGCTGGGCAAGCGGCTGGGCCCCTACGACCGCGCGCTGGACGTTCACATCGGCCGCATCCGCAAGAAGCTGGCGCCGCTGCCGGGCGGCGATTCCCGCATCAAGACCGTGCGCGGCGTGGGCTGGATGCTGGTGGTCGAATCGTGACCCTGTTCTGGAAGCTCTTTCTGTCGCTGACGGCGGCATTCCTGGCCATTGCCGTCGCGTCCTCCTGGCTGGGCCATGAATGGGTGACCTCGTCGCAACAGGCGTCCCGACAACTGGAATCGCTGGAACGGCTGGGCGATGAGGCGCCGCGCCGTTACCTGGAAGGCGGCCCGCGCGCGCTGGGCCGCTGGCTGCACCGGACCGGACGCCGGCATCGCGCCCGCCTCTTCCTGCTCGACGCCCGCGGCGTCAATCTGCTGCCGCGTCCGCTGCCGCCGGAACTGGAGGGATTCGTCCGCCGCGCCCTGCAAGGCCGGGGGCCGAACCGCCGCATCCGGCCGCCGTTCATGGTGTCCATCCGCCCCGTGTCGGCGCGGGGCCGGCTCTTCTACTGGCTGGCGCAAACCCGCATCCCGCCGGCGGCCATGCGCGAAAGCCAGCGTCAGGCCCTGCTGCTGCGCCTCGGCCTGTCGCTGGTCGCCATTCTGCTGCTCTCCTGGCTGCTGTCCCGCATGTTCGTTCGCCCGGTGCTGGCGCTTCGCCGCGCGGCCACGCAACTGGGGGAAGGCAATCTGGACGCCCGGGCGCCGGAATCCGGCACGCGACGCGGCGACGAACTCGGCGACCTGGCGCGCGCCTTCAACCGCATGGCCGCACGCCTCGAACGCCTGATCGAAAGCCAGCATCGCCTGCTGCGCGACATCTCGCACGAGTTGCGGTCGCCGCTGGCGCGGCTGGAAGCGGCGCTGGAACTGGCGCGCAACGCCCCGCCCGGCGGCGGCCGCGAGGAGCTGGACCGCATCGGGCTGGAGGCCCGGCGGCTGGACGGCCTGATCGGCGAAGTGCTGGCCATGAGCCGGCTGGATCATGAATCGCCCGCGGACGACGGCGAAGTCATCGACATGCGCGCCCTGCTGGACGAGGTGGTCGCCGATGCCGCCTTCGAGGCCGAGGCCGGGGGCAAGGCGCTGAAACAGGCCCACGGGGGCGATCCCGCCATCGTTCGGGGAAGCCGGAAATGGCTGGCGCGCGCCCTGGACAACGTGCTGCGCAACGCCATTCGCCATACCCGTGAAGGCACGGCGGTGGAAGTGACGACCGCGCGGCGCGCGGATCGCCTGATCATCGAGGTGCACGATCACGGCGACGGCGTGGCCGACGGCGCGCTGCAACGCCTGTTCGAGCCGTTCTTCCGCGCCGGACAGCACCGGGACGACAGCGGTCACGGCCTGGGCCTGGCCATCGCGCGCCGGGTCATCGAGGCGCATGGCGGCCGGATCGAGGCGCGCAACGCGCCGGACGGCGGCCTGATCGTCCGGATTGAGCTGCCCACGCATGATCCAGGGTGAGCATGAAACGAAACCATGCCGGCGGTCACCTTGATTCCCGACGATGCGGCCTCTATCCTCTTTTGGGGTCGGGTCAGGCCACTCACTCCAGCGATCCGCAACGTGGGGCCTGATGAAGCATGACCAAGGTTGAAGTTGGCCCTGCATAAAATCGCGAACGTAAAATGACGCCGGAACCAAGGAGGAACCTCATGAAGCTGAAGGTCATTGTGCATGAAGCCGAAGAAGGCGGTTATTGGGCCGAAGTTCCGTCCATTCCGGGATGTGCGACACAGGGCGAAACCTTCGACGAATTGCTGGAGAACATCTATGAGGCCGTGGAAGGTTGTCTGTCCGTGGATGTCCAGGACGTCCAGATGTCCGAAAAGGACAAGGTCATGGAGATCGCCGTTTGAAAGCCGTCAGCGGCAAGCGGTTCTGCAAACTTCTTGAAGCCAGGGGCTAGGAGTTGAAGCGAATCCATGGCAGTCACC
>CAYQMA010000141.1:0-3037 GCA_964418535.1 uncultured Zetaproteobacteria bacterium
CGGTCACGTCCAGTTCCCGCTGCAGCCGTTCCTGCTCCTGATGCCGCAATTCCTCAATGAAGCGCCCCACCTCGTGCAGACGGCCATGGCACAGGCCGACTGCCTCCTTGCCCGGAATCCATCCGGCGGGCAATTGCAGCAGCTCCTTCATCGCCTCGTTGATCAAGCGGATGCGGCCGTCTTCGTCACACAGCAATACGCCGGTCTGCAGGTTAGCCAACAACGTTTCCAGAATCTGACGTCGGGCGCGACTGTTGTTCAACGCCTCGGTCAGTTCCTCGCGCGCCCGCTCCAGCGCCGCCACATTCTCCCGCAGGCGCGCCGCCATGCGATTGAAGGAACGGGCCAGTGACCCCAGCTCATCATTCGATGTTTCAGTTATAACAACGTTTAAATCACCTTCGGTGACGCGATGCAGCGCCCCGGCCAAACGTCCGATCGGGGCGGTCAGCCGCCGCGCAAAGATCAACGCCACCACGCCGGCCACCATCACCACCAGCAAGGTGATCAGCAGCATCCCGTGCATGAACAGGCTCTGAATCGCCTGACGGTTGCGTTCCAGCTCCCGATAGCTGCGGTAGTTGGCCTCCACCGCTCGCGCATCGCGCACGACGTCGGCCGGCAGTTTCACCTCGGCGCGGAGCAGACCCAACACGCCATGACTGCCCTGCACCGGCGCATAACCCACCACCACCTCGCGTCCGTTCTCTGTCTTGGGCTCGGTGATCACGCGTCCGAGCGTCATCGCCAGTTTGGCGTTCTCATCCAGTTCGCCGCCCTCCAGCGCTTCCAGTCCGCTTTCCTCGACGCCGCCCAGAAGCTGTTCGCTGGCATCGAAAATCTGCAGCCGCTGCCAGCCGGTACGCGTCTGGATGGCCTCCAACCGGCGGTTCAGGGCCGCGTAATCCACCGGCGGTTCCAGCGCCTGCACCAAGGCTTCATCCGCCACATAGGCCAGCAAATCATGCTTCAGATCGCTTTCGACACGGCCGTAGAACCCGCGCGCCAGACTCAAGGCGCGGTCGAGCAGGGTGTCCACGCGCACATCGAACCAGACATTGAGACCGCGCTCCACCATCTGGGTGGCCGAAATCTGCACGATCATCGAGGGAATCAGCAGCATGCCGACCAGAGCCATCACCAGCTTGGCGCGCAGGCGCGAACCCGGCCGGGGCTCCTCTTGCTGCCGCCACAGCCGCCAACCGTAATTCAGCGCCAGCGCAGCCAGGGTCAGCATCAGCGTGATGTTGATCCAGGCCATCCAGCGGCCCGGGCCGCTGGCCATATGCCGCGGCCAGACCAGCACAACGCCGCCAATCAAGAGTCCAGCCGCGACAAACGGCAGCACCCGCATCAGCCCCACGCGCCGGTTTGCGCTCATCGCAGCGAAAATCCGATCTCGCCCTTGAGGCTGCCGCGCCCCAGCCAGGTGGCCAGCCAGCCGCGCTTTGCATCGCCTTCCACCTTGCTGGCTTCAACCTTCATCCGGTAGGGGCGACCGGCCTCCAGCAGACTGCGATCCAGCACCGGAAAATGATTCAGCCGCGTCAGGAAGCTCACGGCCTCGCGGACATCGAATACGCGCCGCTCGATGCCGGTCGTCAAATCCTGCAACAGCCAGCTTCGGGACACCAAATCCGGGCGCACCCGCCGCGAGACCGCAACCGTCGCGACCGTGGAATCCAGCCAATAGCGGCGAACAGCCGCCACCTCCAGCTCCCAATCCACGCCGACCTCCGTGCCCTCGCGCAACACGCGTTCGATGTGCGAGGCATCGAAGGATGCCCGCGCATCACAGGCGATGACCTTGCCGGAAAGATCGAGCTTCAGCTGAACACCGGCAGCCTCGGCCGCGACAGCCGGTGCGCACACGCCCAACCACAGGAGCGCGCACGCTGCCCAACAGCGAACGAGAAAGGAAAACGGATGCATCAGCCGGGAGTGTATCAGCAGCCCCGGCCGCGCAGAAGCCAGGGCGCCGATGCAAGGCGGGCGTCAGTCCGAGAGACTGTACACCTTCGTGGGCTCAAACTTGCCCTTGAAATGGACATCCTGAAAGAAGCGGCAATGCTGGCGCGCCATGGCTTCCGGCAATTCCTTCACGGCAGCCTCGGTCATCAGCGCCTGAAACGGCGCGGCAATGCCGCACAAACGCGCAGCCGTGTTCACGACATCGCCCAGCACCGTGAATTCGCGCCGCTCACGACTGCCCAGAATCCCCAGCAGCACCTTACCGTCGTTGATGCCAAAGCCCACCGGACAAGGCAAAAACTTACCTTCCTCCTCCCGCTCCCTGAGCACGGAGCTCATCTCCAACACGCAACGAACAGCGCGCGCCACGCGATCGTGGCCGGAAAAACAGGCGAGCAAGCCATCGCCCAGAAACTTGTTGACGCTGCCCCCATGCGCCAACACCAGCCGGGTCTGCACGGCCAGACTGGCATTGATGGCGGCATAGACATCCCGCGGATCATGATTTTCGGCCATTTCGGTGAAACCGCGCATATCGCTGAACACGATGCACATGGTTTCGGGAACGGCCAGATCCATGGGAAAATCCGGCCCGTACTGCAACAGCAGGTTGACAGTTTCCGGCGGCAGAAAGGAATGCGCCGGCGGCAGATTGCGGTTGTCGCCTTGCGCTTGAGCGTCCTTCGACTCATCGGTGGGAAAAATCATCTTGCAATCTTCGGCGATTGCGACGCCGATTTCAACACGCTTTCCCTTACCAGGCCCGGGGGAGTATCCTGCGGGCATGGGAAGATTCCATATCAACGCCACGCAAGTGGAACGCAGGCATCAGGTGGGCCCGAACGAACTCAACGGCTACGGCCTGATGCACGGCGGCCGCTTGCTGACGCTGGCCGACGAAACCGGCTTTCTGGCCGCGCACCGTTTCTGCGCCCGGGATTGCCTGACCCGGGCCGTGCACGAAGCCCGTTTTTTGCATCCGGCGCATGCCGGCGAGCGCCTGCTGGCGCAGGCATCGGTGGCGCTGACCGGTCGCACCAGCCTGTGGACGCCGGTGCGCATCCGC
>CAYQMA010000142.1:0-3019 GCA_964418535.1 uncultured Zetaproteobacteria bacterium
TCATGTTCACCGACCTGGTCGGTTCCACCGAATACAAACGCCGCATGGGGCATACCAAGGGCTTCATGCGCAATCGCGTGTTTTGCGACACCTGCGAACGGGCGGTGGAGCACTTCGAGGGCGTGGTCGTGAAACGCTTGGGTGATGGCGTGATGGCGGTGTTCGAATCGGCTATGAACGCGGTGCTGGCGGCGCTGATGATCCGCCGCAGCATTGATGGAAGTCGCAAGAAGCTCAAGAAACTGATCGGGCCGGTGCAATACCGGATCGGCATCACCTGCGGTTATGTGAAGGAGATTTCGGGCGATCCGCCGGACTACATCGGTCATGCGATGGACAAGGGCGCCCGCATCGAAAGCGTGGCGCGCAACAATCAGGTGCTGATTGACGAAATCGTCTATGGCCTGATCCATACGAAGATTCGCGACTATTCGGAAGACATCATTATCGGTCCGCCGCGCAACCTGACCCTGAAGGGGGTTGGCGTCAGCACGCTCTACGAAATCGCGCCGAAGGAAAGCGGTCTGGTCGGCAGTCTGGGATCGCGTCTGCGCAATCTGTTTTCTTGAGGTGTCAAGGCGCGGTTGTCAGCGCCGGCCTTCGATCACCTTGAAACCCTGCCGTTCGATCAGGGTGCGCCAGCTTGCCAGCGAGGCGTTCAGCTCCGCTTCGTAGGGCAGTTTCCGATTGGCCACGAGAAACAGCCGTCCGCCCGGTCGGAGGCTTTCGCAGGCGGCGCGAACCATGGCCCGGCCGAGGCCGATATCACGGCGCTTGCCGGCGTGAAAAGGCGGGTTGAGGAGCACGAAATCCAGATCATGCGGCAGGGACTCCCGGGTGGCGTCACGCCAGTGTGCGTGGATGCTGAGGCCGGGGCGATCGGTTGCAGCCTCAGCCAGGTTGCGCCGGGCGCAATCCAGCGCCAGCGCGTCCTCGTCCACCAGATGCATCTCGGCGATGCCCGGCGCATGCCTGAGTGCGCGCAATGCCAGAATTCCCGTGCCGCATCCCAGATCCATGCCCCGTCCGGTCAGATCGCCCGGCAGGCATTCGGCCAAAAGGCGCGAACCGGTGTCCGGATGTTCCCAACCGAACACGCCGGGCTGCGTCCACAAACCGGTGCTCGCTTGCCGTTGCAGGCCCGATTCGGCCTGCCAGCGATCCAGCAACGACCGATCGCGGACATCGGCCTTGCGGATGACCAGACAGCGGCTTTTTGATTTCGTGATGATGCTTCGGATATCGGCTGCCTGCGCCAGTAGACGCTGATAGCCGCGGGCGCCGTGATCGTTGGCGGCGCAGAACAGGAGTTGCCCGTCCGGCGCCAGCGGTTGCATGGCCATTGCCGCCCAGCCCAGCGATTGCAGCCGCTGTTTGCCGGCCAGCACCAGCGCCATTGTCATCGAACGACCGGGTGAAGCGGCTTCGGCCCCGCCGCCAAGGCCCATCGCCTCCAACTCCAGCATCAGCGACCGGCGATGCTGCCGGCATTCGATCGCGGCATGATGCGCCAGTTCCCGCAGCAGCGGATGCGGCCAAGCGTTGACGATGCAGACTGGTGGCAGCCCGTCGCCCGCTGCCGTGTCTTGCGGCAATGCATCCAGTGCGGCGCGGTAGAGCACGCCGGCGGCGTTGTTCATCGGATCTCAGATACTGAAATTCGGCGCGCTGGCGGCGCGGTCGAGCAAACCGGCGGCCTGGGCCTGCTCCAGGCAATCCGCCAGCGTCACTGATTCCAACGCCTGCAGGCATTGGCGGCGCAGCTCAGCCAGCACAGGGCGGGCGAGGTGCTGGATCAAGGGCGCGGGATCATCGGGGATGGCAGGCTCGCGGGCGTCGATGCAGCGCAACACCCGCGCCAATGAGACCCGGTGCGGGCTCATGGCCAGACGATAGCCGCCGCCGGCGCCGCGCCGCGATTCCAGCACGCCCGCCGCGGTCAGCGCCTGGAGATCGGGTTCCAGATAGCGCCGGGGGCAATGCATGGCATCGGCCAGTTCGCGGCCTGAGACGGGCTGTTCGCTGGCGGCGATGCGTAGCAGGGCGGCCAGCAGATAATGGGCCCGCCGCGATTCCAGCAGATCCAGCATTCAGCGTCTCACGAACGGCCTGAACTGCCGAAGCCGCCGGCGCCGCGTTCGGTGTCGTCCAGCGTGGACGTTTCAAGCCACTCGCCTTGCGTCACCGGAGCGATCACCATCTGGGCGATGCGGTCGCCGCGTTGAATATGGAAGATGTGTTGGCCCAGATTGATCAGGATTACGCCGACTTCGCCGCGATAATCGGCGTCGATGGTGCCGGGGCTGTTCAGCACCGTGATGCCGTGCTTGAGCGCAAGCCCCGAGCGTGGTCGCACCTGGGCCTCGAAGCCGGCTGGCAGGGCCATTGCGAAACCGGTTGGAACCAGCGCCCGCTCACCGGGATGCAGGATCAGTTCGTCCGCAATGGCGGCACGCAGATCCATGCCGGCGGCATCAGCCGAGGCGTAGTGGGGCAAATCCAGGCCTTCGCCGTGCGGCAGGCGTTGAACGGGAATGCGGATGCGTTGAAGATTCATTCGGCCAGCTCCATGATCTGTTCGATGATCCAGCGCGCCAGTCGCTCCTTGGGTTCGCAGACGATGGATTCCTCCACCCCCTGGGTGACCCACCAGCCCGAGCCGCTGTCATCGCCCATGTGACGAATGTCATTGGCGAAGATGGCGTCCACACCCTTGGCGGCCATCTTGCGCCGTGCGCGCTCGACATGGTTGTCGCTTTCGGCCGCAAAGGCAATCACCTTGCGGGGCCGCTCGGGCATGGCGGCGATGCGGGCGACGATATCCTCGTTCGGGATCAGCTTCACGTTGACCGGCTCGCTGCCGCGCCTGGCCTTGCCGCGCAGTTCGTCGGCAAACCGGTAGTCGCTCACCGCCGCGGTGGCGACGAAGACATCGGCGCCGCCGGCTGCTTCCAGGCAGGCGTGTTGCATCTGCATGGCCGATTCCACGTCCACGCGCGTCAGCGTATCAGGCGTGGGC
>CAYQMA010000143.1:0-3007 GCA_964418535.1 uncultured Zetaproteobacteria bacterium
ACCATCCGCGAGATTCTGCTTTCGGCGCGGGTGATTGCGGTCGTTGGCTGTTCGCCCAAGCCGGAGCGCAGTAGCCACCAGATCGCCAAATTCCTGATCGAGCATGGCTATGTGGTGCACCCGGTGCATCCGGCCGCGCGCAAGATTCTGGGGCGCACGGTTTATCCGCGGCTGGCGGATATTCCCGAGCCGGTGGATATCGTGGATGTGTTCCGGCGGGCGGAATTCGCGCCGCAGGTGGCGCGCGAGGCGGCGGCCATCGGCGCCAAAACGCTGTGGTTGCAGCAAGGCATCGTCAGCGAGGAAGCCTGGCGAATTGCGCGCGAAGCCGGCATGCAATGCGTAATGGATCGGTGCATTGCGGTGATGCACCGGCTGTTGATTCACTGAGTCAGGGCCGGTTCAGCGGGCGTGATTTTCGACCGTCGGCGGCGTGATGTCGGCCGAGGCTTGCATGGACAGCGCTTCCGGGTGGGCGCGGTAGTGCGCGCGCACGGCCTGCGCCAGCCTTTGCTTTGTGTCGGCATCCACGGTGCAGATGGCGTCTTCGGGCAATGCCGCCAGCAATGATTCGAGCAGCGCATCCTGCGGCGGCTGCATCCGATCCAGCCAGGAGGCGAGGAGCGTCCGGTTCACGCGCGGCGGCAGCGAACCGAGGATGCCGATGTCGTTCTGATCGTGCACCAGAAGGCCCGTCGTCGTGCCGCGATCCAGCGTCAGCACCTGAAAGAAGTAGAGCGTGTGATAGGCCAGTTGCGCCGCTTCGTCGGCAACCGTGACGGACGGCGCGCGCCGCAGGGCATCGCCCAGGATGTCCGTATAGGTGTCGATGGCGGTTTCGCCCACGAGCCGCGCCAGCTCGGCGTCGGCTTCGGCATCCTCCGTGCGGTGGCCTTCGAGATAGAAGTGGGCGACGCCGCGATGGCGTCCCAGCGCCGGAATGTAAAAATAGCGATCGCCCTGCTCGCGCGCTCGCTCGAACCATTCGGGCGCGGTTCCGGCGAGCGCCGACAGAAAGCGCTCGGTGGCGGGGGGATATTCGATGGCCGGGTTCAGATCGGCCATGATGCGCCAGTAGCCTTGACCGGTTTTCTGTTCCGTCCAGCTCACATGGATATGCACCGAGGGCGCGTGGGGATGAACCGGGTGCATGATCGTGGACAGGGCGTTGGCCGAGCCCAGCTTGCGCGCCGGATCGTCGTCGTAATGCACCTGCGAGACATTGATGGAGCCGCGCCCGAGCATCGGGCCGTCGGCCGTTTCCAGGCGCAGGCCGCCGCCGTGTCGGCCCTCGTCGCGCAGCCATTCCACCGGCGTGAACGTTTGCGCCATGCCCAGCTCGCGCGCCAGTTGCTCCAGCCGTTCGGCAAAGCGCTGCTGGAGGCCCTGAACCATGTCGAAGGCGCGGGCGGCCGTGGGAGAGGAAGCGGGAATGCGGATCATGGCGTGGAGCTTATGGCCCGCGCCGCAGTCGGGCAAGCTGGCGATCATGCGTGCGGGCCAGCAGCAGCTGCGAGATCATGGCCGAGATCAGCGCCAGGAACATGTCCCACTGCGTATCCCACGGGTCGCCCTGGGTGGCCAGAAAGGCCGTGGCCTTTTCGCCGCTGAGCAGCGCCACCCACCATTCGATCAGTTCATAGAAGGCGCTGATCGCGAGACAAATGCAGGTGACGAGAAAGAACAGCATCCGGCCCGGTTTCAGGCAGGTGACGCGCAGCAGGATTTCCCGCGCCACGATGGCCGGCACGAAGCCCTGCGCCACATGACCCACCCGGTCGTAGTAGTTTCGAGCCAGATGAAACGTGTCGCGCAGCCAGTTGAACAGCGGCATGTCGGCATAGGTGTAATGGCCGCCGATCATCAGGATGATGGCGTGGATCAGAATCAGCACGCAGACCAGATCGGTCAGCGGAAAGCGTCGCCAGGTGGCGAGCACGACGAGCAGTCCGACGATGGCCGGAAAGACCTCCAGAAACCAGGTGAGCCGATCCTTCGGATGCCAGGCCGACCAGATCATCGCTCCGGCGAAGATGACCAGCAGCAGCCAGTGCAGCGGCCGCGTGGCGGAATCGGGCGCGGTGTTCAGGGACTCAGACCGCGATGGGCGCGCGGATCGCCGGATGGTGCTGATAGCCTTCCAGTTCGAAATCCTCGTAGCGGAAATCGAAGATGTTTCGCACCTCGGGGTTCAGCCGCATGGTTGGCAACGGAAACGGCGTGCGCGCGAGCTGCGTGTCCACCTGCTCCATGTGGTTCAGGTAGAGATGGGCATCGCCCAGCGTGTGGATGAATTCGCCGGGCGCCAGGTTGCAGACCTGCGCCACCATCATCGTCAGCAGCGCATAGGAGGCGATATTGAACGGCACGCCGAGGAAGATGTCCGCGCTGCGCTGGTAGAGTTGGCAGGAAAGCCGGCCCTCGGCCACGTAGAACTGGAAGAAGGCATGGCAGGGCGCAAGCGCCATGCGGCCCTGGCGCACATTGTCCTGCGGGGAGATGGATTCGTCGGGCAAGTCGGCCACGTTCCAGGCCGAGACGATCAGCCGCCGCGAATGCGGCCGGGCGCGAATCTGCGTGATGAGATCGGAGATCTGGTCGATATGCCGTCCATCCGGCGCGGGCCAGGAACGCCATTGCACGCCGTAAATCGGGCCCAGTTCGCCTTCCTCGGTGGCCCATTCGTCCCAGATGGTGACCCCGTGTTCGCGCAGGTAGGCGATGTTGGAATCGCCGCGCAGGAACCAAAGCAATTCATGAATGACCGACTTGACGTGCACCTTTTTGGTGGTGACCAGCGGGAATCCTCGCGACAGATCGAATCGCATCTGCCAGCCGAAGACGGAACGGGTGCCGGTGCCGGTGCGGTCGTCCCGAACCACGCCGTGATCGCGCACATGACGCATCAGTTCCAGATATGCCTGCATGCCTGCCTCCCCGGGTTTGCCGTTTCCGGCCCGTGTCCGTATGCTGCCGGGGCGCGCCCGCCATGCAAGCGCCCGGCGCG
>CAYQMA010000144.1:0-2978 GCA_964418535.1 uncultured Zetaproteobacteria bacterium
CTGAATAGTTTACACGATGGAATATAAACTTCATGATGCTTGGAGGTCAAGTCCCGCGATTCGTCGAACGAACCGTGTTGCGGCGAGGTTGAAGGCAAGCATTCGGTCGGCCTCCGCCAGTTGCCACCCATGCCCGATGCCGGGCCGTCTCCAGGATCAGGCCGTTGGCCGGTTTCGCGATGCTCTTGACTGCAGCCGCTGTGGCTTCCGGAGTATGGTGGGAAGCCCCTCACTCCTGCCGTTTCTTGCGAATCTGATACACGAACCAGATGGCCGCCGCGGCCAGGCAGGGGGCGGCCACAGATTTGAACATGATGGAATCGGGCGTGGCGTCCGCCAGCGCGCTGGCTTCCTGATAGACATAATCGAGCACATTGGTGCCATAGTAAGTAAAGATGGCCACGGTCATCATTTCGGCCGCCTGTTGCAATCGAAGTTGCAGTTGGAAACGCCGGTTCATGGCGGCCAGCAGATTCCGGTTCTGTTTTTCGTTGTGCACGTCGATGCGCGTGCGCAGCAATTGGCTGGCTTGCGCGATGCGTCCGGCCAGTTGTTCCAGCCATTCGAACGTGGCCTCCGCCGTTGCCCGCGCCCGGTTCAGGCGCCGCCGCAGGAAGCGTCCCAGCGTGGATTGCGGGCCAACGGGTTGTTCATCGAGCTCATCCAGACGCTGGCGGACCAGTTCAAAGCGGGCGCTGGCCAGCGTAAACGGGCGATAATGCGCGGAAACCATGGTCTCGATCTCCGCTGCCAGCACCGTCAGTCGTTCCATGAGCTGTTCGTCGCTGAGACCGCTGCCCCCGGATATGGCGGCGGTCAGTTCATTGAGCTGCTTGTCGGCCTCGGGCAGGCGTTTGCGCAGGCTGCGCGCGGGCATGAGGATGCGCATGGCGAGCATGCGATAGGTTTCGATATCGATCAGCCGGTAGGCGAGGCGGCCGAGCTGTGATGGCAGCTTGGCGCGCGAAAACAGCAACATGCGGGAAAAACGGTTTTCGCCGATGCGGAAGTCTGTCAGCACCAGGCTCTTGCTGCGGCCGACTTGCGAAGCGCACAGGGTGGATGCATCGAAACAGCAGGCATGACGGCGCATGAGGCCGGCATGCGTTTCCTCGACCGGATATGGCAGAATGACCAGATCGAGCGCCAGCAGCAAGCGGCCGGGGAGCGATTCCAGCCATCCCTCGGGCAACTGGTTCAACGGCGGCTGAGTCAGCGGATTGCCGGTGCAGGGATGCGCCGCGCTTTCCGGATCGGGTCGGGTGATGAACTTGTAGCGGGTGAAATCCTGATGGCTTTCAACCTTGAGCAGAAAATCGTCGCATTCGAGGCGGGAGGTCAATCCCTTGGTTTCGATCTCGGCAGCGCATGCCTGACCCAGCGCCTGGAGATGCAACATTTCCTCGGCGCGTTGCTCATCGGGGCGGACCATGACCAGCGTAATGACGCGGGTGGGCGCTTCCAGCGGCTCATAGGGGTGCAGATGCAGCTCATTGTTGAGCTGGTAACGTTCCTTCAGATCGGCAGGCAATCCCATGGTTGCCGAGTATAGAGGGTATTGGTGGCGTGGAAAGTTCGCGCCGGCGGTGACTGGCGTCACGTCCTTGCGCGGTGCGGATGCAGAGCATGCGCGTGACGGCCAGGTGGGCCGCTGATACCATCCGCAATCGTTTGCGGATCGCGGAACTGGAGCGTTCATGAGGTTTTGATGCAGGAAATCCGGCAGTCCGAACATGAATCCATGCGCGATGGAAGGGAACGCCTTCCGTTGCACGATCCATCAGGAGGAACATTGATCATCGATGCGCTGGAGCCGGACCATCCCGAGCGGCGGGCGGCCGAGCAGTTCATTCATGACCGCTTCAATATCGAGTACGACGCCGATATCCGTCACTACATGCCGCATCTGGTGCGGCTGACGACGAAGGAAGGCGAGATCGTTGCCGCGGTGGGCTACCGCGATGCGGCCACGCAGCGTCTGTTCCTGGAACAGTATTTCGACGAGCCCATCGAGGCGGTGCTTTCCCGGCATGTGGACGAGAAGGTGGATCGCCGCGATATTGTCGAGGTCGGCAATCTGGCCGATGCGCATCCGGGCGGCGCGCGCGCGGCGATTACGGCGCTGACGGCCTATCTCTACGGCGCCGGGTTCAAGTGGGTCGTGTTCACCGGCGTGACCAAGCTGCGCAATGCCTTTTTCCGCCTGGGCATCGAGCCGTTCCATATCGGCGATGCCGATCCCTCGCGTCTCGACGACGAGGAGCGGCGAGCTTGGGGGCGCTACTATCAGGCCGGCCCCAAGGTCATGGCCGGGAACATTCACGAGGGTTACTGGGCGCTGGAGTTTTCCCGCACCGTGTTGCAGCCGCTGTGGATGGGCGCGCTGGTCGAGGGCATGGCCCAGGGGAAGAAGCGGGAGCTTTCGTAACCGTGGGAAGCCGGGTGCTCGATGCGGTGGCGCGCCATGCGCGCAAGCGGCCGGATGCGGTGGCGCTGGAAGGGGCGTTTGCGCACCTCACCTGGCGCGAGTTGCATCGTGAGGTCGAGGCGCTGGCCGCACGGCTGGAACAGGCGGCGCCCGCGGCCATCGGCCTGTGGATGGACAATACGCCGGCATGGGTGGTGGCCGATCTGGCCGCGATGAAAGCCTGGACGCCCTTGATTCCGATGCCGCTGTTTTTTTCGCCGGAGCAGGTCCGTCACCTGATCGTGCGCTCGGGCCTGGAGCTGGCGATGACGGATCAGCCGGGGCCGTTCCGTCAGATGCTGGAAGCCATCGGGATCGGCATTTCGGACGAGGAGGCGCTGGATCTCGCCGGTGTCCGCGTGTGGATGTTGCAGCTCGAACATCCGGCGACCTGCCTGATTCCCGATTCGGTGGCCAAGGTGACCTACACCTCCGGCACCACCGGCGAACCCAAGGGGGTGTGTCTGTCGCTGGAGGCGATGGAAACGGTGGCGGCTTCGCTCCAGCAGGT
>CAYQMA010000145.1:0-2934 GCA_964418535.1 uncultured Zetaproteobacteria bacterium
GGTGCGAGCGCGTTTGCCCGTGTTCCATGCTGGCTTGGCGGCCTGTTGGTTTGGACGGCTGATGGTCGGGCGCCTGGAGGGCGGGCGTGAAGGTCGTGGTCGGCATTCCGGCGCGATACGGTTCCACGCGTTTTCCCGGCAAGCCGCTGGCGCTGCTGGCCGGCAGGCCGCTGATTGCGCATGTGATCGAGCGGGCGCGCGCGACCGATGTCGGGCCGGTGTTCGTGGCCACCGATGATGCGCGCATTGCCGAGGCGGCGCGGGCGGCGGGCGCCGAGGCGCGAATGACCGCCAGCCACCACGCCAGTGGCACGGAACGGCTGGCTGAGGCTTGCGCCGGCATGGATGCCGATGTCATCGTCAATGTGCAGGGCGATGAGCCGCTGATCGATCCGGCGGCGATTCGGGCTGTGCTGGAGCCGTTCGCCGACGATCCGGCGTTGCCGATGGCCACGCTGGCGCATCCGATTCGCGATGAGTTCGATTTGCAGGACGCCAACGTGGTCAAAGTGGTCTGCGACGGGCGCGGCCGGGCCCTGTATTTCAGTCGCGCGCCGATTCCGTTTCTGCGCGACGAGTCGGCGATTGCGCCGCTGCAGCATGTCGGGCTGTATGCCTATCGTCGCGATTTTTTGCTGCAATATCCAGCTCTGGAGCCTGCGCCGCTGGAACGGGCCGAGCATCTGGAGCAGTTGCGCGCTCTCCATCATGGCTACGAGATCGCCGTGCGCGTGGGCGAGTTTCACTGTATCGGCGTGGACACGCCGGAGGATTTGCGCCGGGCCGAACGCCTTCTGGCCGCGCATCACGAGGCATAGCGCAGGCCTCTTCCCCACCTTTTCCCACCTGATCGTCTCCCGGCTGTTTCGGCCGGTTTCTTCCGAGATTTCCGGTTTCTGGCTGTGTCGCTTTGCCGCAGACGCGGGTGGTGCGGCGCTTGCGCGGGTTGACACGGGTCGAATGATGGGCAACATTGGCGCAAAGTGGGTAATTGTGGGTAAGTGTTCCATGTCCGAAGGCGGGCAGGCGGAAGGCGAGCCCATGCGGCGGGGAGGAGTTCCGAGCGCATGTTTTTTCCGGGCGAATACCGAAATGCGATGGACGAGAAGGGGCGTGTCAACATCCCGGCCGTCTTTCGGGAGAGCCTGCGCGAACGTTATGGCGATGAGCAGGTGGTGATTACGCGGGACTTTGATGGCTGTCTGCGCGCCTATCCGCCACGCGAATGGGAGCGCGAGGTGCTTGCCGCCGTTCATGACCGGGATATCAATGACAAGTATCGCCGCGCCTATGAACGTTTTGTGGTGAGTCCAGCCGTCACCTGCTCGCCCGACAAACAGGGGCGGATCCTGATTCCGGCCACGTTGCGCGAATTCGCCGGCTTGGGCAAGACGGTGTTGTTTGCGGGCGGCGCCACGCATTTTGAAATCTGGGATGTGGACAAGCACGAGGCGCGTCTGGCGGAGGATCTGGCCATTCTGCGCAGCGATGGTTCCTGATGTGGGTGATGGCATGCGCGCACAGGACGATGCCGGCCCGCAGGCCCATGTGCCGGTCTTGCGCGATGCCTTCGTGGAGGCGCTGTGCCAGCGCCCCGACGGACGCTATGTGGATGCGACGTTCGGCCGCGGCGGTCATGCGCGGGCCTTGCTGGCGAGGCTTTCCGGGGCGGGGCGATTGCTGGCGCTGGATCGGGACCCGGAAGCGGTGGCCGAGGGGCGGCGGCTGGCGGCTCTCGACAATCGCTTTGGCATCCGCCATGCGCCCTTTGGCGAACTGGATCGGGTGCTGGATGAGGAAGGCTGGGATGCGGTGGATGGCGTCGGTTTCGATCTCGGCGTTTCCTCGCCGCAACTGGACGAGGCTCGGCGCGGTTTTTCCTTTGGTCGCGAGGGGCCGCTGGATATGCGTATGGATCCGACGCGGGGCCCGTCGCTGGCCGAGAAGCTGGCGCGCGTGGACGAGCGACGCCTGGCCCGGGTGCTGCGCGACTATGGCGATGAGCGCTATGCCGCGCGTATGGCCCGCGCCATCCTGCGCGCCCGCCGCGAGGGCAGGCTGATGACCACGCGCGATCTGGAGAATGTGTGCTTCCATGCCGTGCCGCCGCATGCGCGGCATGGTCGGACGCATCCGGCGACGCGTGCCTTTCAGGCGCTGCGCATCTGGGTCAATGACGAGATGGGGCAGCTCGAGGCGGGCCTGAACGCGGCCATGGATCGGTTGGCGCCGGGCGGTCGCCTGGTCGTGATCTCCTTTCATTCCGGCGAGGATCGGCGTGTGCGCGATCTGATCGAGGCGCGGGTGAATCCCTGCACCTGCCCGCCGGACTTTCCGGTCTGCGTTTGCGGCAAAAAGCCCTCGATGCGCTGGGTGCGCAAGAAGCCCGTGCGCGCATCCGAAGCCGAATGCGCTGAAAATCCTCGGGCGCGAACGGCGCGCATGCGGGTTGCGGAGCGTTTGGCATGAGCCGGACGGTGAATCATGCGCGGCCCCGCTTGGGTCTGTGGTTGATGCTCCTCCTGGCCGGGTTGATGGCGGCCTTGCAGGTGGGGCTGGCGCGGCAACGGCTGATGGTGGCTGGCGAGCGGGCCGAGGCCGAGCGTCAGGTGCGGGCGTTGCGCGCCGAACTGGGCAAGTTGCGCCTGGAATGGGCCACGTTGACGCGCCCTGAACGCGTGCGGCGTCTGGCGGTGTCGAAACTGGGCATGCGTCCGCCCTTGCCGGCGCAGGTGGTGCGGCCATGAAAAAGCTTCGTCGCGGAAAGAAGGACGTGTATGTGCGGCGGCGCATCGAGGCGGTGACGGGCCTGCTGGCGCTCGGGTTTGCGCTGCTGGCGGTGCGGGCGCTGGATCTGCAGTGGTATCAGGCTGACCATTTGAAACAGCTCGCGGAACGGCAACGGCACCGTGAATATGTGATTCCGGCGCCGCG
>CAYQMA010000146.1:0-2934 GCA_964418535.1 uncultured Zetaproteobacteria bacterium
CGCCTCGCGCCAGGCGCGACGCACGGCGTCGGCGTTGCCGCGCCCGGCCACATGCGTCACCGAAAAGTTGCGCCCCCGCCGCGCCAGCAAGGCGCCAGCGACCGGCGTGGTTTCGTTCAAAAAACGCGCCCCCTGGGAACCGCCCAGCACCAGCAGGCGGGGCGGCGCATGCCGCTGCCAGCGCACCCGCCGAATCTCGGACCGCACAAGATTGCCGGTATGCACGCACGCGGCCTTCGGCAGATGCCTCGCCGCTTCGGCAAATCCCAACATCACGCTCCGCGCAAAACGCGCCAGACGACGATTCACCATGCCGGGCATCGCATTCTGCTCATAAAGCACGACCGGAATCCGGCACAGCAGCGCCGCCACCACCCCGGCCACGCTGGCATAGCCGCCCACGCCAACCACCAGCCGGGGACGCCCCCGCCGCCAATGCCGCCAGATGCGAGCCACCGCGCGCGGCAACTCCCAAAGCAGCACCCGCACGCGCCGCGCAAGCCCCGCGCCGGCCACGCCGTGCATCGGCAAGAGCAGCACCCGCTCGCCGCGTTCGGGCAACAGCTTCGCCTCCAACCCACGTTCGGCGCCAATAAAGGACACCGTCAGATCGGGCCAGTGCCGCCGCGCCAGATCCGCCAGAGCCAGGGCCGGAAACACATGCCCGCCCGTGCCGCCGCCGGCGATGCACAGCCCGCTCATGCCGCACGCCCCCGTTTGGCATTGCGCGGCAGTCGCCGCTGCACCGAAAAAATCATGCCCAGCAGCAGGCAATCGCCCAACAGCGCGCTGCCGCCATACGACACGAACGGCAACGGCATTCCCTTGGTCGGCATGATGCCCATCGCCGCGCCCATATTGATGAAGAAGGTCACGCCGAGCAGGACGGTCGCGCCCACCACCGTCAATCTGGAGAACGCATCGGGCGCCAGCCGAGCCACCCGCATCGCACGCCAGATCAGGGTGGCGAAAATCGCGATCAGCAGCAGCGTGCCAATCAGACCGAATTCTTCGGCCAGCACGGCGCCAATGAAATCGGTGAACGGCTCCGGCAGGTAAAAGAGCTTCTGCACGCCTTGCCCCAATCCGGCGCCGGTCAGACCGCCGGCGCCAAAGGCCAGCATGGACTGCACCAACTGATAACCGCTGCCCAGCGGGTCGGCCCATGGATCGAGAAAGCTCAACAAACGGCGCACCCGATACGGCTCCGCGAGCAACACGAGCACCCCGGCCGGGACCGCCGCAAGAAGCATCAGGCCCAGATGCCGCATCGGCACGCCGCCGACAAACCAGAGGCAGAAACAGGTCAGCGCCAGCAAGGCCGAATTGCCGAAATCCGGTTGCAGCAACAACAGCAGCACCGAAATCCCCAGCACCGTCAGCATTGGCGCCAGACCATTTGCGAACTGGGTCAGACGATCCGGAAACGATGCCATATAATGTGCCATGTAGAGCACGATCACCGGCTTGACGAACTCCACCGGCTGGAGCGTCAGGCCGAACAGCGAAAACCACCGCCGCGCGCCGTTGATTTCCTGCCCCAGCCCCGGGATCAGCACCAGCACCAGCAACAAGAGCGACAGGCCCAGCATCGGCATCACCGCCGCGCGCCACCAGCTCACATCCACCCGCGACACCTGCCACATCAACAACAAACCGACTGGGACATAAACCGCCCAGTGGCCGATGATGCGCCAGGCGCTGCCGTAGCGAACTTCGGAGATGCCCATGCTGGCGCTGGCCACCATCAGCAGACTGAGCGCGGACAACAGCAGCACGCAGCCAATCATCACCGCATCCGGCGCCGCCGGCGCGCGCGCATCCCGTCTTGCCACGGCGCTCATGCCGCCCCCTCCAGCGCCGGCTCCAGCGCCGCCACCGCGGCGGCGAAACAATCGCCTCGTTCGGCGTAATTGCGAAACTGATCCTGGCTGGCCGCCGCCGGCGCCAGCAACACAGGCAACGGCTCACCGTCGGGCGTCGCTTGGGCCGCCAGTTCCACCGCGCGTTCCATATCGCCTGCCACGCGGCAGGGCACGCCGGCCTCGCGCAGCAGTTTGGCAAACGGCTCCGGCTTTCGCCCGATGACCACGCCCAGCGCCACATGCCGTCGCACCGCTTCGGAAAGCAGCGAAAGATCCACGCCCTTGGCCAGACCGCCGCAGATCCAGATCACGCGATCGAACGAAGCCAGCGCCGCAGCCGCCGCATCCGGGTTGGTCGCCTTGGAATCGTCATACCAGGCGCGCCCGGCGCGCCGACCGACGAATTGCAACCGGTGCGGCAGCCCCCGGAAACTGGTCAGTGTCTCATGGATCACGCCGTCGGAGACGCCAAAATCCGCCGCCGCCTGCGCCGCCACGGCCAGATTCAGAAACTGATGCGCTCCCCGCAACCTGAGCTCGGCTTCCTCCACCATGCAGATGCCGCTCGTGCCGCGCCAGAACACGGCCAGTGAATCATCCTGCGTGCAAACGCCCGCATCGGTCGCCTCGGCATCCGGCGCCAAACCAAAACGCCGCACGCGCACGCCCCGCGCCGTCAGCTCACGCGCCAGATCATTCCAGGCCGCATCCGCCGGCAACATGGCGGCGTCGCCTTCACCCTGGGCTTCAAACAGTCGCAACTTGGCGGCGCGATAGGATTCAAAATCCGCGTGCATGTCCGCGTGATCCGGCCGCACATTCAGGAGCGCGGCCCAGTCCGGCCGGATGGTTTCGCAGCGCTCCAACTGGAAGCTGGACAATTCCAGCACCACCCGCACCGGCTGCTCGTCTGCGGCCAGCAGATCCAGCATCGGACGACCAATGTTGCCCGCCGTCTCGACGCCGCCCGGCAGCACCTCCAGCATCAACCCCAACAGGTGCACCACCGTGCTTTTGCCGTTGGTGCCGGTCACCGCCAGCAACTCGCCGCGATACGCCTCACGGAACA
>CAYQMA010000147.1:0-2906 GCA_964418535.1 uncultured Zetaproteobacteria bacterium
AACTTGTTGCTGCGCGCGGACGTGTCCACGCGATACCCGCCATCATTCGCCGAGATGTGCATTTCAGCCATGCCGGCATTGATGAACTCCCAGCCCACGTTGAACCGCATGCGTTCGCCGGCGAATGGCATGCAGTTCGGCGCCGCAAGGGCCATGGCGGGAAGCAGCGTGCCCAGAACCAGGGCGAGCAAAAGGTTACGAACGGACGTCATCGATGGCCGCCAGTATATCGTCGGCGCGAATCATATCCATGCAAACAAAGCGGTTGCAGCTCCGTTTGAAGCATGGCCCGCAGGCCGGGTTCGATTCCACATGACGGTCGCGCTCGCCTTGGGGGCCGCTGCGCCACGAGGCCGAAGGCCCCCAGAAACTGACGGTGGGCGCGCCCAAGGCCGCAGCCAGATGGATCACGCCCGTATCCGCGCCGATCACCGCCGTGGCGCGGGCCAAGAGGCCGCACAGGGCGGGCATCGGCAGGCGCTCCCTGGCTGCGATGGCGCCAGGCGTCTGTCCGGCCAGGTGTCGGGCCCGTTCCCGTTCGGCTTCCGCGCCCCAGCCCAGGAGCGGCGTGATACCTCGTTCCATCAGCCCCTGCATCACCATCAGCCAGGTTGTCTCCGGCAATTGCTTGGTGGCCCAACCGCCGCCCAGATGAAGCCAGGCAAAGGGCGTCGGAACCTCCCAGGCTGCCAGCGTCCTGTCGCCCTCTTGTTGCATGGCATCGGTCAATGCGATGACGGGCGGTGCAAACGGCATGGGGCTTGCGGGCGGGTGCGTTCCGACAAAGGGCGCGGCGGCGACCCGGCGCAGTTGCTGCACGACATGCCGGTCTTCGGCATGAAACGGCACCGGATGTTGAAGCCAGCGTGCGGCAGGCTCGCGCAGCTGGCGGGCATCCAACCCGAACACAGGGCTTCCCGCCAGCCTGGCCAGCAACGCCGATTTGATCAGCCCCTGCAGATCCAGGACCGCATCGAAGTTCAACCGGCGCAGGGAGCGGAGCGTGCGCGCAACTCCGCTCCAGTCACCCTGTTTCAGCGCCACGGCATGCACCCGGACGTCGGGCGGGAAGGCTTCGGTGACGAACGCGTAGCGCGCGTCGACCAGCCAGTGGATTTCGGGGCATTCAGGTCGGGCGCGTAAGTCGGCAAGCGCCGGCAGGGCGTGAATGATGTCGCCAAAGGCGGAGAGCTTGACGATGAGCAGCTTCATGCGGCCTGTTCGGATGTCAGCACCTCCAGGCATGCGCGCAGGATGTCCTCGGGCTGGACGTTGGCCATGCAGGGGTGACCGGGCACGGAACATTCGCGTTGCAGGCAAGGGCTGCACGGAGCCGGCCGATACAGCACGCGGGCCTTGGGGCCGGAAGGCGCCGTGCGCGCCGGATCGGTGGCGCCGAAGACGGCGACCACGGGTTTGCCAAGGCCTGCCGCCACATGCATCAGACCCGAATCGTTGCACAGCAAGGCGCGACTGGCGACGATGGCATTCAGAGCCTCGCGCAGCGAGGTTTCGCCGGCGGCGTTCCAGACCCGGCCTGTGGCGCGCGCCGCGACCCGTTCGCCCGTTTCGCGTTCGGCAGGCGTGCCCAGCACCAAGAGTTGCCAACCTCCGGCGCTGAGTTCACGGGCGACCTGCTCCCAGGAGCGGGCGGGATAGCGCTTGGCGCCGCCGAATTGGGCTCCCGGCGCCAGCGCAATCGTCCGATCAGGATCCAGGCCATGCTGTTGAAGCAGCGCTGAACCGGTTTCATATGCGCCATCGGGAACGATGAGGCGCACTTCGCGTTCCATCGGCGTGCATCCCGATTGTGCGGCAAGGTCGAGGTAGTAGTCGCGGTGATGTTCGTGGCGGAGACTGACGCGCGGCGCGGGCGCATCGGTGAGCAGCGCCCGGCGCCACTGGCCGCGAAATCCGATGCGCCGGCGGGCGCCGCTTCTGAATGCCAGCCATGCGGCCCGGAAGCTGTTGGGAAACATGACGGCGATATCCGCCCGGCGCGGCATTTCGGGTGCGAAGCGTGCGCCGGGCAGGTTCAGAAACGGCAACACGTCTTCCAGCCAGGGACGACCCCATACGCTGATGCGTTCCGCCTGCATCCCCTGGATGAACGCGCGCATCGCCGGTTGGGCCATGATGACATCACCCAGCCAGTTGGGCGGTTGCAGCAGCAGGTGACGGCACGGCCGGTTGTCGGCAAGGCGCGGCATGACGGTTTCAGGCTGTGTCTCGCGGCCGACAGATCAAGGCATATTCGCGACCCAGCCAGCGGCTGTCCGCCAGACTGGTTTCAGGCATCAGGTGCTCTTCCTCGATGTCGAAATGGCGCTTCAGGGTTTTGCGCAGTCCGGCGAGAGTGTAGGAATAGGGATGCGCCTCGTTGCGCAGCGCGGGCAGAAAACGTTCCAGCGCATATCGCAGCCGCACCAGCGGCTTGGGAAAGACCGGAAGACCGAACAGCATCAGGCCGTCGGGCCTGATCAGCCGCTCCATTTCATGCAGCGCCAGTTCCGGATTCATGAACCGGTCCAGGGCGTCAATGCAGACGATGACGTCAAAGGCATGATCCGGCAGCGGAATCTTTTCCGCCGGCGCCGTCAACTGCCTGCCTTTGGGGAGACGGCCCGGAAACAACCGCCGGAAGTCGTCCAGCATCGGATCCAGCCAGGTTTTCTCGCCTTGTTCGATCAGCCTGGCCGGGCAGATCGGTCCGCAACCCAGATCGAGCACCCGGGATTGCGCCGACAGACCTTCTCCGATCCGCTGCAACAGAGGCATGTATTCCCGCTCGATGCGGGCGCTTTCCTTTTCCAGCGCGCCGGGCATGCGCCAGCGATCCAGCCAGGCCTTTTGGGCCGCCAGCCAGCGCGCCTTGCCGATGGCGCTATGGCGTGCCATGCACCACC
>CAYQMA010000148.1:0-2905 GCA_964418535.1 uncultured Zetaproteobacteria bacterium
CCGGACGCCGACAAGCTGATGGCCAACCGCATGAGCGTGGATGAAATGTGCGAGGCCATCGGCGCCGATTCGCTGGCCTTCGTGTCCTTCGATGGACTGTACCGCGCCGTGGGGCGGCCTCGCTGCGTCCATTGCGACGCCTGTTTTTCCGGCGACTACCCGGTGCCCATCGAGGGGCCGCGCTCGCCGCAGCTTTCGTTGCTGCATATCGTCCGGCATGAGGGATGACGCCGTCGGGTTGCTGCGTCGTTTGGGACCGGCGACCCGGCACAGCCTGAAGGGACTGGCGGCCGCATGGAAGCATGAACCCGCGTTCCGCCTGGAAATGCTGCTGACGCCTCTGCTTCTGATTGCGGCCGTCATGTTGGGCGACTCGGCGACCGAGCGGGCGTTGCTGGCGGGCAGCTGGCTGCTGGTTCCCCTGGCGGAATTGCTGAACTCGGCCATTGAATCCGTGGTGGATCGCATCGGCGCCGAGCGCCATGAACTCTCCGGCCGCGCCAAGGATCTCGGATCGGCCGCCGTCTTCTGGGCCCTGCTGGCGGCCGGCATCGTCTGGCTTACGGTCCTCGCCGCCTGATGCGCAGCCTCCTCAAACAAAACCTGCGCGACATCGCCTGGTTGCTCGCGCCCTTTTTCCTCCTGTTTCTGATTGGTCGGATGGCGCTGCTGGCGCTGTATCCTCATGATTTCGAGGGGCTGGATCTGGTGGCGCGCATCCGTGCGATGGCGCTGGGCGCATGGCATTTCGACACTTCGATCACCCTGATTGCCATGGGGCTTCCCCTATGGCTGCATCTGCTGGCCTTTGGCTGGACGCGAAGCGTCGTCTGGCGACGCTTCTTGCTGGGCTGGAGCACCTTCGCCCTGATTGTCTTTGCGTTCGCCGAAGTGGCCGACATCGCCTATTTCGGCTTCGTCCACCGCCATGTCGGCCATGAGCTCATGGCCGCGCTGCGCAGCGACCCCGACCTGGTCCGGGCCATTGCGCTGGACAGCTATGGCTGGCTGCTGGCCGCCTTCGGCCTGGGCGCCACAGCCGTTGCGGCAGCCGCCGTCTGGCTGGGCAAACGCATCCGGCCGAGCGAGCCGCTCCAGCCGCCATCCTGGCGCCTGAGACTGCCGCTGGCGGTCGTCGCGCTGGGACTGATCGTGCTGGGCATCCGTGGCAGCGCCGTCAGCAAGCCCATCCAGCCGGTGTACGCCTTCGAGGACGCCGGCATGGCGGCAGGCTACCTGGAACTGAACGGCGCCTTCTGCGCCGCCCATGCCTTGCACGGAGCGCCCGCTCTGGAGGCGCATTTCATGGATGATGCCGAAGCCGTGAACATCGTGCGCAACGCCTTGCGCTCGCCCCGCGAGCATTTCGTGGACGCAAGGCACCCGTTGCTTCGTTCACGGCAGGTGGCGAACCGACCCCGCCCCCGACCCAACATCGTCGTCATCCTGCTGGAAAGCTGGGATGCGCTGCATGTGGACATCGCTCGCCAACTTGAGGGAATGAAGCCATACGGCGTCACGCCGAATTTCGATCGCCTGGCCAGACAAGGCATGTATCTGGCGAATTTCTATGCCAACGGCCAGCGCTCCATCGACGCCATCACCGCCTTGCTCACCGGCATCCCGCCGCAGCCCGGCCAGCCCTACCTGGGCGAAGGACTGGAACTCAACCGCTTCACCTGGCTCGGACGCATGGCCAAACGTCATGGTTATGCCACGGTGATGATGCAAGGCTCCAAACGCGCCTCCTTCTATCTGGACAAGATCGCGCCGCTGGCCGGATTCGATGCCTATCTCGGCGCCGAGGATTTGATTCCCACCCTGCATCCGAACGTTCCCAAGCCCACCTGGAGCGGCTGGGATCTGGATCTGATGGAAACGGCGCACCGCCGCTTTGTAGCGATGCCGAAACCGTTTCTCGGCTTCGTGTTCACGGTGAGCACGCACACGCCGTTCGAGCTCCCGGACCCGAAATGGCAGACCTTTCCGCCCGATTCTGAGGAACACAAACTGCTGAACGCCATGCGCTATTCGGACTGGGTGCTGGGCCGCTTCTTCCGCGAAGCGCGAGCGGCGGGCTATGGCCGCAACACCATCTTCGTGCTGCTGGGCGATCATTATTCCGGCCTCGGGCATCCCCGGAACCTGCGCGACCAGCATCATATTCCGGCCCTGATTCTGGGGCCTGGCATCCGGCCCGGCGTCGTGCAAGAGCCGGCCAGCCAGGAAGACTTGATCCCGACGCTGATGGATCTGGCGGGTTGGCCTGGCCGGCATGCAACGCTTGGCCAGTCCATCGTTGAACCGGGGCTTAAGCGCGGCGTGTTTTTGCGCCGGGACAATCTGGTCGGCCGCGTTGAACGCGCAGGCTTTCTGATGCACGATCTGCGCCATGCGGTGTACTGGCATGGAAATCCGCAAGCCCGGCAAGGCTTGGAACAGCGACTGTTGGCCACGGTCCAGACGCTGAATCGCGCCTTGCGCACCAACACCCTGCTTCCGGCGGGATCGCCATGAACCGGATCTCCGGAGGCGAACGCCATGCGTGAAACCATTCACATCGCCACCAGCACGCGCGAGGAGCTGGTGGACATCACGGCGGAGGTGCAGCGGGTGCTGGCCGCCAGCGGCGTCCAGGACGGACTGATGCACGTCTATGTCCAGGGCGCCACCGCCGCGATCATGATTCAGGAAAACTGGGACGACAGCGTGCAGACCGATGTCGTGCACCTGTTGCGCAAGCTGATCCCCCGAGGCGTCTGGCTGCACGATGCCCAGGACGGCAACGGCGACGCCCACCTGAAGGCCGGGCTGGTCGGCCCCTCCGAGACCATTCCGGTCATGGGCGGGCAACTGGGCCTGTCGCGCTGGCAGAACATCTTCCTGTGCGAGTTCGACGGCCCGC
>CAYQMA010000149.1:0-2892 GCA_964418535.1 uncultured Zetaproteobacteria bacterium
CCGCCGGCGCCTGCCCTGGGGATTCGGGCCGGGCAAGGGCCTCCTCGATGCGCTCCGGCAACGCCAGCCAGGCCTCGAGCTGCCCGCGCACATCCTCGGCGCCCTGCTGCACCCGCGCCACCGGCCCCAGATTCCTTGCCACCCATTCGGTCACCAACGGCCGCGCCATCTCCCAGATGTTCGCCTGATCGGCCAGCTCGCGCGCCACGCCTTCGACCACCACCATCGTCTTCTGAAGCAGCAGCAACTGCGGCTGGGTCTCCATCTGGAAACGCTCGGTCACCGCGAACATGCACATCAGCAACTCGGCCAGCGAAATTTCCGCCAGCGGCCGGTTGAAGATGGGCTCAGCGATTTCGCGCATCGCGTCCTCGAAGGCGGACATATCCGTGTTTCGCGGCACATAGCCCGCCTCCAGATGCACCTCGGCCGCGCGGCGATAATCGCGCTTGAGAAACGCCAGGAGCATCTCGGCCAGATAGCGCCGGCTCTTCATGTCCAGCCGGCCGACGATGCCGAAATCCACCAGAATGATGTCGCCGTTGTCGGCAACGAAGATATTGCCCGGATGCATGTCGGCATGGAAATAGCCGTCCACGAACACCATGTGAAAGAACAGCGTCGCCGCCTGCTCGCACAGCTTCAGACAATCGTGCCCGGCCGCGCACAGCGCCTCCTTCTCATCCACCGAAATGCCGGACACGCGCTCCGTGGTCAGCACCTCGGCGTGGGTGTAATCCCAGATCACGGCCGGTATGTACACGCCCTCGACATCGGCCAGGTTCTCGGCGAATCGCGAGGCGTGCGCCGCCTCGGCGCGCAGGTTCAGCTCGCCCTTCAGCGTCGCCGCGAATTCCTCCACCACGCGCGGCGCCTTCAACCGCCGGTATTCCGGGAAATAACGATCAAACAGATTGGC
The DNA here is from genome assembly GCA_964418535.1 of uncultured Zetaproteobacteria bacterium. GTDB lineage: Bacteria > Pseudomonadota > Zetaproteobacteria > Mariprofundales > Mariprofundaceae > JALVTX01. The sequence goes on from CAYQMA010000149.1 coordinate 920, forward strand.
CAGCATGGCCAGCAACGCCAGATCGGCCTCGATGGTTTTGCGAATGTTCGGCCGCCGCACCTTGACCGCCACCTTGCGGCCGTCCGGCAACTCCGCGAAGTGCACCTGGGCGATCGAGGCCGAAGCCACCGGCCGTTCGTCGAAGGAACGGAACACGCCGCCCTCGCCCAACAACGGCTTTTTGAACACGCGTTCGAGCACGCCGCGAATGGTGTCGAAATCCTCCGGCGGCACGGCGTCCTGCAGTTTCTTGAGCTCCAGCGCAATGTCCATCGGCAGCAGATCCACGCGGGTGGACAGCATCTGCCCGAACTTGATGAAGGTGGGACCGAGCTTTTCGAGCAACAGGCGAATCTGCGCCCCCAGATCGCGCGACACCTCGCTCTTCAGGAAGATGCGCATCAGCCAGGCATAGGGCGCGAACAGGTGCAGCCGCACCGCAACCGCGCCCAAACCGTGCGCCGTCAGCAGCTGCGTGATGACCAGCAGCCGCCAACCCTGACGGAATCCGACGCGCGGCCTAAGCATCCGATGAACGGGCGCGCTCCGCTCGTTCGGACGACGCCTTCTCCAGCCGCGTCACGCGCCGTTTCAGCCGCGTCACGCGCCGCGCCGCTTCCTCCACGCCAGCCTGCAAGGCATCGAAACGCTCGCTGTCGGGAATATCCATATCCCGCAGACACTGCCGGAGCGCATCGCGCGAGGCTTCAGACATTTTGGCCTCCGCCGCCACCAGCGCCCTGGCCGCGCGCGCCACGCGGGCGCCGAAATACTCGCCAAAGCCGGCCCGCAGCTCGCGCTCCCAGTCAATGTCCGCTTCCTGCAGCAGCTTCTTGAACCGCAGCATGGACTCGGAATCGCCCGACAGTTTCAGCACCCGCTGAAACACCAGATCGTCCGGATCTTCGTGCGCGAAACACAGCCGCGCAAAACCCGCCGTCGTCGCCTCGATTTTTACATCCGGCTGCCTGTCGCAGGCTGTATGCACCCAGGGACGACCGGCGCGAAAACCCAGCCAGAACACGGCGCCGGTATCGCGCACATGGATGCGGAACACCCGGCCTTCCAGATCATCCAGCAGCGGCCGCAGGCTTTTGTCGCGACTGAAAAACAGATCCAGCACCGTAGCCAGCACCACCGCCTGCACCGGCGGAGGAATCAGCCGCAACGGCAGAAACATCAGACTCATATCCGATACCCCCGATGCAGGGCCACGATGCCGCCCGTCATGTTATTATATCGCACCAGCCCGAAACCCGCAGCCTCAATCAGCCGCGCGAAACGGCGCTGATCGGGAAAGCGACGGATGGACTCCACCAGATATTGATAGGAGGCGCGATCGCCGGTCACCCAGTCGCCCAGCGCCGGAATCACATTGAAGGAATAGGCATCGTAGATCACGTCCAGCAGCGGCAGGACGGGACGCGAGAACTCCAGACAGAGGAACTGGCCGCCGGGCCGCAGCACGCGAAGAAACTCGCGCAGGCCGGCCTCGATATCCACGAAATTACGGATGCCGAACGCAATGGTCACGCAGTCGAAACTCGCATCGGCGAACGGCAGGCGCGTGCCGTCGGCCTGGATGCAGTCCGCCCGTCCCGGCAGAAACCCCGCATCCACCACGCGCCGCGCCCCTTCAGCCAGCATCGGGCCGTTCAAATCGCTCAGCACCACCCGACCCGTCGGGCCCATTTTGCGCAGCAGGCCGATGGCGATGTCGCCCGAACCCGCCGCCACATCCAGCGCCCGGCCGCCCGCCCGCACGGCCGCCATATGAACCATGCGTCGCTTCCACAAGCGATGCAGGCCGCCGCTCATCAGATCGTTCATCAGGTCGTATTTTTCCGCCACCGAGGAAAAGACGCCCATCACCCGCCGGCGTTTCTCGCCGGGACTGACGCGCTCATAACCGAAATGGGCCGAATCACTCATGCGGCAAAGGGTATCAGTCCGCGCCACCCCCTCCAACCGCG
>CAYQMA010000150.1:0-2878 GCA_964418535.1 uncultured Zetaproteobacteria bacterium
TTCGCGCCCGATACCTCGGCGCCGGTTCCGGCCGAATATGTGATTGGCCCCGGTGATGAAATCAACATCCAGTACTACGGCCGTCGCGACGACAATCTGACCCTGGTGGTGGATCGGGAAGGGAAGGTGAATCTTCCGGATGTCGGCCCGATTGCGCTGGCCGGCCTGAATTATCGCGATGCGCGGGCGTTGCTCTCCCAGCGCATCCGCAAGGCGCTGATTGGCGTGACCGCGTCCATCACGATGGGGCGTTTGCGCACCATTCGGGTGTTCGTGTTGGGCGATGTGCGGGCGCCGGGCTCGTATGTGGTGGGCGGATTGTCCACAATCAGTCATGCCCTGTTTGCGTCGGGCGGGATTTCGAAGCAGGGCAGCCTGCGTCGCATTGAGCTCAAGCGCGGCGGCAAGGTGGTGCGGCGCCTGGATCTCTATGATTTGCTGATTCACGGCGACAGTCGAAACGATGTCCGGCTGTTGCCGGGCGATGTGGTGTTCGTGCCGCCGATCGGACGCACGGTGGCGGTGGCCGGCCGGGTCGTGCGTCCGGGTATTTACGAATTGCGCCGCGAGCGCACGCTGGCGGATATCGTCGGCCTGGCCGGCGGCTTGCTGCCCGATGCCGATCGGGCGCATGTGCAAGTGGATCGGCTGAGCGGCGATGGTCACAAGGTGCTGGATGGGCGTCTGGGGCGAAAGCGCACCCTGAAGCTCAAGGATGGCGATCTGGTGCTGGTGTATCCCTCATCCACGGATCGCGAGCATGCGGTGACGCTGCTGGGGCGGGTGGAGCATCCGGGTGTGCACGGCTTCCATCCCGGCATGCGCCTGGGGGATCTGATCCGTTCGCGCAAGGATCTCAAGGACGACGCCTATCTGGGCTATGCGTTGATCCAGCGCACGCGTCCGGATCAGACGCTGGAGCTGCTGCGGGCGCCGCTGGATCGGCTGCTGGCGGGCGATGCGGCCGCCAATATTCTGTTGCAGGAAAAAGACCGGATTGTGGTGCTGTCCAAATCGGCCATCGAGCCGCTCAAGATGGTGCGCGTGGAAGGCGAGGTGGTCAGTCCCGGCGAATATCCGCTCACTCGGGGCATGCGCGTGGCCGATCTGCTGTTGGCAGCCGGCGGGCCGACCGAGCGCGCCTTGTTGCGCGAGGCTGAAATTACGCGCTACGAGGTGAAAAACGGACAGAAGCGGGTGGTGGATCATTTCACGCTGAATCTGGCGGCGGCGTTGGCCGGCGATGCATCCGCCAATCTGGAGCTGGCGCCCTACGATGTGCTGATGGTGCGGCGCATTGAGAACTGGCGGGCGGCCGAGCATGTCACGGTGAGCGGCGAGGTGCGCATGCCGGGAACCTATGCCATCGAGGATGGCGAGCGCTTGTCGGACTTGCTGGCGCGCGCCGGCGGGTTCACGGACAAGGCCTATCTGCGTGCAGCCGTGTTCACGCGCGTATCGGTGCGCGAAGCGCAGCAGAAACAGCTGCGACAGATGGAAGCCAGGTTGAAGAATGAGCTGGCGCGAATGCAAGGTCAGTCGGCCAGCATCAAGGATCCCAAACTGGCGGCGCAGCAGCAGGCGGCCATCGCCCAGGCCCAGCAAATGCTGAACAAGCTGAACGAGGCCAAGGCGACCGGGCGCCTGGTCATTCACCTGACCGATCTGAAATCGTTGAAAGGCAGTGAGTACGATTTGCGGCTGCGCGACGGTGATTCGCTGTATATCCCGAAGCGGCCGGATGAAGTGCTGGTGATGGGGCAGGTGTACAGCCCGAACGCGCTTCTCTATCAGGAGCGCTTGGGCGTGGACGATTATATCGCGCGCGCGGGCGGCTATACGCGGTTTGCGGATGAGGATCATGTCTATGTGGTGCATGCCAACGGCGTGGTCGAGCCGGTGAAAGGCGGCTGGCATTCCACGCAGATCGAACCCGGCGATGCGATTGTGGTGCCGGAGGATCTGACGCCGGTCAACCTGCTGGATTCGGCGCTGGATTGGTCCAAGGTGCTGTATCAGATCGGCGTGGCGCTCGCCTCGATGAAGACGATCGGTATCCTGTGATGAGCGATCGAGAGGACAAACGCTGCCAACACGCCAGTGAGATCCCGCCGGTGGATCCAAGGATGCTGGCGGCGATGTATGGCATGCCGCCCGAGGAGGAGATCGATCTGCTGGAATACTGGCGGGTGATCTGGAAGAACCGGGTGTTCATTGTCGCGGTGGCCTTGGGTGTGGGTATTCTGGCTGCGTTGGGCAGCCTGCTGATGCCGAATATCTATCGCGCCGAGGTGCTGCTGGCGCCGGTGAGCGACGAAGGCGGCAAGGGCGGCGGTTTGAGCGCCGCGTTGGGAGGCTTGGGCGGATTGGCTTCGCTGGCCGGCATTTCCCTGCCCGGCGGCGGCAACACCGAGGAGAATCTGGCGGTTTTGAAGTCGCGCGAGTTCCTCTGGCGCTTTATTCAGGATGAAAAGTTGATGCCGGTGCTGTTTGAGGACAACTGGGATGCCGAACACAAGCGCTGGAAGGAGGATGATCCCAAAAAACAGCCTACGTTGTGGGATGGATGGCGCAAGCTGGTCAAGGGCGGCGTGCTGCATATTGACACCGACAAGAAAACCAATCTGACCACGGTCGCCGTCGAATGGAAGGATCCGGAACTGGCGGCCAGGTGGGCCAATGCCCTGGTGAGTCGGCTGAACGATTATCTGCGGCAGAAAGCGATCGAGGAATCTCAAGCCAATCTGAAATACCTGCGCCGGGAGCTGGAGCATACGCAAACCGAGGATGTGCGGCAGGCGCTGTTTGAGTTGATCAGTCAGGAACAGAAGAAGGCCATGCTGGCGCATACGCGGGTGCAATATGCGTTCAAGGTGCT
>CAYQMA010000151.1:0-2873 GCA_964418535.1 uncultured Zetaproteobacteria bacterium
TGCAAGCCGCTGGCCGTGGTCTTCACGCCCGGCTTCTTCGCATTCTCGGCCAGAAACTTCTCGCCCTCGCGCTTGTTTTTCATGCCCAGCTCCTTGCGTTTTTCCATGGCCTGCTTCTGTTGCTGCTTGAAGAAAGCCTCTTTGGCGGCCTGCGCTTCCTTGGCCGAGAGTTTCGGCGTCTCGCCGTTCACCATCGCCGCCACGCCGGCATTGAAGGCGTTCAGGTCAATCGTTGCGCCGGTGTGCGACAACGATTGGCCCACATCCATGCCGATGGCATAGCTCAGTTTCGCCTGGTCGGTATCCAGTTTTACGTCGCTGCTCGCCTTCTGGCTTCCGCCGCCGGCCGAACAGGCCGCAATCGTCAGCGCCGCGGCCGCATATCCCAGATATTTCTTCATTGCTTTCTCCTTTGCTCGGGAAGTCCTTATTCCCATTCAATCGTCGCCGGCGGCTTGCCGGAGATGTCGTACACCACGCGGTTGATACCGCGAACTTCATTGATGATGCGATTGGACACGCGCGCCAGCAGCGCGTGCGGCAGTTCCGCCCAGTGCGCCGTCATGAAATCCTGCGTCTGCACCGCCCGCAAGGCCACCACCCACTCGTAGGTACGGCCATCGCCCATCACGCCCACGCTCTTCACCGGCAGAAACACCGCAAAGGCCTGGCTCGTTTTGTCATACCAGCCGGAGGCGCGCAGCTCCTCGATGAAGATCGCGTCCGCCTGCCGGAGCAGGTCGGCGTATTCCTTCTTGACCTCGCCCAGAATGCGCACGCCCAGTCCCGGGCCCGGGAAGGGATGACGATACACCATCTCACGCGGCAAGCCCAGCGCCACGCCCAGTTCGCGGACTTCATCCTTGAACAACTCGCGCAAGGGCTCCAGCAGCTTCAGATGCAACGTGTCCGGCAGTCCCCCCACATTGTGGTGGCTCTTGATCGTATGCGCCTTCTTGGTTTTCGAACCGGCCGACTCGATCACATCGGGATAGATCGTGCCCTGGGCCAGCCAACGGGCATTCGGCAGCCGCTCGGCCTCTTCCTGAAAGACATGCACGAACTCGCGACCGATGATCTTGCGCTTTTCCTCGGGATCGCGCACGCCGGCCAGCGCCTGCATGAAACGATCGGAGGCGTCCACCATATCCACCTTCACGCCCAGGTTGCGGGCGAACGTATCCATCACCTGCTCCGCCTCGTTCAGGCGCAACAGGCCGTTGTCCACAAAGATGCAGGTGAGCTGGTCGCCAATGGCGCGATGCAGCAGCGCCGCCGCCACCGAGGAATCCACGCCGCCGGAAAGCCCCAGAATCACTTCCTCGTCGCCGACGCGGGCGCGAATGCGGTTCACTGCCTCGTCAATGTAGTTCGGCATGGTCCACGATTCGTCGCAGCCGCAGATTTCGTGCACGAAGCGGCCCAGTATGGCCTTGCCCTGCTTGGTGTGGGTCACCTCGGGATGAAACTGCAGCCCGTAGAAGCGACGGGTCTCGTCCGCCATGCCGGCAATCGGCGTCGCATCATTGCCGCAGATCACATGGAATCCATCCGGCAGCCGCGAAACCTTGTCGCCATGGCTCATCCAGACCTCGAGCACCCCTTCCGGCTTGTCCTCGATGCCGGCCAGAAGACGCGAGGCGCCGCTGGCCCAGACCTCGGCATAGCCGAACTCGCGCACATGGCCGGCCTCCACTTCGCCGCCCAGTTGCGCCGCCATCGTCTGCATGCCGTAGCAGATGCCCAGCACCGGCACGCCGAGCCGGAACACCACCTCCGGCGCCGCCGGCGCATCCGCCGCCACCACCGATTCCGGACCACCCGACAGGATGATGCCGGCAGGCGCGAACTCGCGAATGGCTTGTTCGCCCATATCCCAGGGATGCAGCTCGCAATAAACGTGCAGCTCGCGCACGCGCCGGGCGATGAGCTGCGTGTATTGGGAGCCGAAGTCGAGAATCAGGATCTTATCCATCGCCGCTCACCACATGGACCGCAACCGGCAGGCCGCGCCCGCAGAGTCGCTGCACTTCCACCCCTTCAGGGTTCAGATCAGGAATCAAGGCGGTAATTCGGAGCTTCCTTGGTGATGGTCACGTCATGCACATGGCTCTCCCGCAGTCCCGCGCCGGTGATCCGGACAAAACGCGCGCGATCGTGCATCTCGGCAATCGTGGCCGCGCCCACATAACCCATCGCCGCGCGCAGGCCGCCCAGCAACTGATGCAGAATATCGGCCAACGGCCCCTTGTAGGCCACGCGGCCCTCGATACCCTCGGGCACCAGCTTCATCGCCTCGTCCACATCGCCCTGAAAATAGCGATCCTTGCTGCCCTTCTTCATCGCACCGATCGAACCCATGCCGCGATAGGTCTTGTAGGTGCGCCCCTGATACAAAATCTTCTCGCCCGGCGCCTCCTCGGTACCGGCGAACATCGAGCCGAACATGCAGGTGTTCGCGCCCGCCGCGATGGCCTTGGCGAAATCGCCCGAAAACTTGATGCCGCCGTCGGCGATCACCGGCACGCCGGCGTCGCGACCTGCCTGCGAGCACTGCATCACCGCCGTCAACTGCGGCACGCCCACGCCAGCCACGATGCGCGTGGTGCAGATGGAACCGGGGCCGATGCCCACTTTCACCGCATCCGCACCGGCATCGGCCAGATCCCGCACGGCTTCCGGCGTCGCCACATTGCCGCCGATCACCTGGATCGCATCGCCATGCGTCTGCTTGATATGCCGCACCATGTCGATCACGCCGCGGGAATGCCCGTGCGCGGTGTCCACCACAATCACATCGACGCCAGCCTCGATGAGGGCGCCCAGACGATCCAGCTCCTTCTCGCCGACGCCGATGGCCGCCGCCACCAACA
>CAYQMA010000152.1:0-2855 GCA_964418535.1 uncultured Zetaproteobacteria bacterium
CTACCAGCAAGGCTCGCTTGGGGGAAACGTTCAGGCTTCGTCCGGCCCCAGCAGATGCTCGCGCCGCCACGGCTGCTCGGCGCCGCAGTGCGGGCAGAACAGAAAATCCTGCGAGATAGCCTCGGCGCAGGCATGGCAGCGGCGGATATTGTTCACCATGCGTCCCACACGCACCGAAATGACCGCCGTAACCATCGCGAACATGCAAATGCCGGACATGATGAGCAGCGAAGCGATCGCCTTGCCCGCCGCCGTATCCGGCACGAAGTCGCCATAGCCGACGGTGCTCATCGTCACCAGGCTCCACCAGGCTCCCTCGAAGGCATTGGCGAAGGTCTGCGGTTCAACGATGTAGATGATGTTGCCGGCCAGAATCGAGATCAGTGAGATGGTTCCGAGCACGCCCGCAAGCAGCCGTCCGGAGCCAGCCAGGGATTTGAACAATGCGCGAACCACCGGCACGGAAACCGCAACGCGAATGATGCGCGCCAGCCGCAACAGTCTCACCGCCGTATAGGACTGCCCGGCCACAAACAACGGCAGCACGGTCATCAGATCCACCAATCCGTTGAAACTCTTGATATAGCCCCAGCGATCGCGGGCGGCATAAATCCTCAGCGCATATTCCACGGCAAAGAGGATCAAGGCCTGGTGCTGGAACATGACCAGCTCCCTGCCCCAACGGGCATGAACGGCGGGAACGGTATCCAGCATGGACGCCAGAACGGCCAGCACGATCATGATCCACATGCACGCGTTGAACGCCTTGCCGACCGGACTGGAAAGATCAAACAGCAGCGTGTTCAGCATCCCACGCAAACCGCGCAACTCCTCCGCCACGGCCTCCATGCCATCGGCATTCCGCATGGCCATTTCTCTCTCTTTCATTTCAGGATTCTCCTCACGCACATGCGTGGAATTATCGCAAAAAACAGCAAAAACTTTAGGCTCTCCCTGCCATCAGCAACAACTCGCGCACCGCCTTGGCGGCCAGCACCGCCGAGCAGCCTGTGGGATCGAGCTGCGGCGCCAGCTCAACGACATCCAGCCCGACAACCCGGCATCCCCGACATGCCTGCACGAATCGCTGGAACGTCCACCAATCAATGCCGCCGGGTTCGGGCGTGCCGGTGCCGGGCAGAACGGCCGGATCGAACACGTCGAGATCCACTGTCAGATACAGCGGGCGGTCTCCGATCCAGTCGCCGAGCACCGTGAGATCCTCATCACGGAAAGTCGTCAGCGTGCCCGCATCGCGCATCCGCCGATACTCCTCGCGCGTGCCGGAGCGAATGCCGATCTGGCGGATGCGCTCATCGCCCACGATTTCCGCCACCCGCCGCATCACGCAGGCGTGCGACAGCCGCACGCCCAGGTAGTCCTGGCGCTGATCGGCATGGGCGTCGAGCTGCACGACCACCAGATCGGGATGCCGCTTCGCCACCGCCTCGATGGCAGGCAAAGTCACCAGGTGCTCGCCGCCGAGCACGAACGGAATCGCATCCGCATCCAGCGCCTCGCCCACCGACTCGCGGATGATCGCCAGCGCCGCCGCCACATCGCCCATCGGCAGCTCGAGGTCGCCTGCATCGGCATAGGCCACATCTTCCAGATCCGCATCCAGCACCGGCGACCAGGTTTCCAGCCCGTCGGAGGCCTCGCGGATTGCGGCCGGCCCAAAGCGCGCACCCGGCCGGAACGACACCGTGCCGTCGAACGGCGCGCCAATGATGCGGATATCGTGGGCCTCGAAGACAGGCCGCTGGGTTTGGTCGAACATGCCGCCAGTGTAGCGGCGCGGCCGCCCGCTCTCTACAATCCCGCCTTTCCGATTCAGGCATGGAGGCAGGCATGGGCAAGAAGATTCTGATCATTGGCGCTGGCGGCGTGGGCCGGGTGGTGGCACACAAGGTCGCGCAGCATCCCGAAGTGTTTTCCGACATCACGCTGGCCAGCCGCACGAAGTCCAAATGCGACCAGATCGCCCGTGAGGTTGCGGAGAAAACCGGCCGCACCATCGCCACCGCGCAGGTGGATGCGGACAAGGTGCCGGAACTGGTGGCGCTGTTTGAGCGCGAGAAGCCGTTCATGGTCATCAACGTGGCGCTCCCCTATCAGGACCTGACGATCATGGACGCATGCCTGGAAACCGGCGTGCATTACCTGGACACGGCCAACTACGAGCCGAAAGATGAAGCCAAGTTCGAATACAAGTGGCAGTGGGCGTATCAGGATCGCTTCAAGAACGCCGGGCTGATGGCCCTGCTCGGCTCCGGCTTCGATCCGGGCGTGACCAACGTCTTTTGCGCCCATGCCGCCAAGCATCATTTCGATCAGATTCAAACCGTGGACATCCTCGACTGCAACGGCGGCGACCACGGCTACCCGTTCGCCACGAACTTCAATCCCGAAATCAATATCCGCGAAGTCACCCAGAACGGACGCTATTGGGAGAACGGCCGCTGGATCGAAACGAAACCGATGCAGTTAAAACGCAGCTTCAACTTCGAGGGCATTGGCGAACGAACAATGTATCTGCTCTACCATGAGGAGATGGAATCGCTGTGCCGCAACCTGCCGGGGCTTGAGCGCATCCGTTTCTGGATGACCTTTGGCGATGCCTACCTGAAGCACCTGGAGGTCATTCACAATCTGGGCCTGGATTCGATCGAGCCCGTCGAGTTCCAGGGGCAGAAGATCGTGCCGTTGCAGTTCCTGAAGGCGCTATTGCCCGACCCGGCCACGCTGGGCCCGCGCACCAAGGGCAAGACCAACATCGGCTGCATCGTCACTGGAACCAAGGACGGCGGCGAACCGTTCACGCGCTACATCTACAACATCTGCGACCATCAGGA
>CAYQMA010000153.1:0-2855 GCA_964418535.1 uncultured Zetaproteobacteria bacterium
ACATGGCGACTCCCCATATGGCGACAAAGGGAACGACAAGCGCGGTTGCATCGCGCCGGGTGTGCGATGTGCTGATCGCGGGCGGCGGCATGGCGGGCGCGGCGCTGGCGATTGCGGCGGCGCGGGCGGGGCTCTCGGTAACGCTGGTGGAGGCGCGCGATCCGGCAATGGCGGCTGATGCAGCCGGTGGCGGCCCCGAGCGGGTGATTGCGCTCTCATATGCGTCCCGCAATTTTCTGCATCGGCTGGGCGTATGGGATGCCATCGCGCAAGGCGGCGCCGAGCCTATTCGTGAAGTGCATGTGCGCGAGCCGGGCATGCCGCCGGTGGTGCGGATGCGCGAGCGCGATGCCGGCCTGGATGCGCTGGGTTATGTGGTGCGCAACGATCTGATTCTGCGCTCGCTCTACGATGCGCTGCCGGAATCCGTGCGCTTGCTGGCGCCGGCCTCGATGGAGGCGGTGGAGCAGGTCGGGGATGCGGTGCGGGTCACCGTCCGCGGCAGACGCCTCCTGCATCCGCGTTGCCGCTTGCTGGTGGGCGCGGACGGCGCCAACAGCCGGGTGCGGACGCTGTGCGGCATTGGCAGTCGCGGTTGGGATCACAACCGATTCGGCATTGTCGCCTCGGTGCGGCCGCGCCTGCCGCATCGCTCGATCGCCCATGAATGTTTTCGGCCGGATGGGCCGTTGGCGTTTCTGCCGCTGGATGCCGAGCGCTATTCGATTGTCTGGACGCTGTCGCCACGCCGTGCGAGCGAGGTGATGGCGATGGACGATGCGGCGTTCTTGCGGGCGTTGGAGCAGGAAGCCGGGCCGGAGATGAACAAGCTGTTGGGCGGACTGCTGGCTACGGGGCCGAGGGCGCTGTTTCCGTTCGAGTTTCGGCTGGCCGCGCGCCTGACTGCGCCGCGCGTGGCCCTGATCGGCAATGCGGCGCATACCCTGCATCCGGTTGCGGGGCAGGGGCTGAATCTGGGTTTGCGCGACGTGGCCGTGCTGGCCGATGCGCTGGCTCGCGCCCATGCCGCCGGGCGCGATCCGGGCGCGCCGATCGTGCTGGAGGAATATCGCCAGCGACGGTGGCCGGATGCGCTGGCCGTGGCCGCCTTCACCGAAGGCGTGAACGCCATCTTCTCCAACGATGTTCCGCCCCTGAAGCTGGCGCGCGGCGCAGGCTTGGCGGGCATGCGAATGCTGGCGCCGGTGCGGAACTGGTTGATGCGCCGCACCACGGGGCTGGCCCAGGCGGCCGGTCTGGAGCGCGCCCGATGAGCGCGGCGATGATCGAGCGCGATGCCGATGTCATCGTCATCGGCGGCGGCATGGTTGGACTGGCGCTTGGCTGCGGGCTGGGCCAGGCCGGCATGCGCGTGGTGGTGCTGGAGCGGGACGAGTCCCGGCCGAGGCTTTCGCTGGGTCGCGATTGCCGGGTGTCGGCCATTGTGGCCGGCACGGTGGAGATGTTGAAGGGGCTGGGTGCCTGGGAGGCGATGGCGGATCGCGCCGGCCCGATTGAGGCAATGCGCGTCTGGGACGATCAGCACATGGGCGGCATTCGTTTCGAGGCCGCCGAGGCGGGGCTGGAGGCGCTCGGCTATATCGTTGAGAACAGCGTGCTTGCCGAAGCCCTGCGCGAGACATTGGAATCCATGCCCGAGGCGGAACTGTGTTGCCCGGCCACGGTGGCGGATGTCGAATGGCGCGCCAGCCATGCGATCGTGACGCTGGACGACGGTGAGCGGCTGGTGGCGCCGCTGGTGGTGGGCGCCGATGGCGGTCGTTCCTGGCTGCGGGCGCGAGCCGGCATTCAGGTTTGGAGCCACCGCTTCGGCCAGCAGGGCATCGTGGCCACGGTGCGGCCGGAGCATTCGCATCGCCATCGGGCGTTCCAGCGGTTTCTGCCCACCGGGCCGCTGGCCTTTTTACCCCTGACCGAGGATCTGTGCTCCATCGTCTGGAGCGCGGACGATGACGAGGCGGCGCGGCTGATGGCGCTCGATGAGACGCGGTTTCTGGCGGCGCTGCAGGAAGCGTTTGGCCCGGTGCTCGGCCGGTTGCTGGAGGTGGGCGAGCGCGCGGCGTTTCCGCTCCGGAGCCAGTTGGCGCGGCATATCGTGCGGCCGCGGTTGGCGCTGGTCGGCGATGCGGCGCACCAGATTCACCCGCTGGCCGGGTTGGGCGTGAATCTCGGCCTGCGTGATGCGATGACGCTGGCCCAGGAAGTGGCCGATGCGCGCCGCTTCGGCGAGGACTGGGGCGACATGCCGGTGTTGGAGCGCTACCTGCGCGCCCGGATGCCGGATGTTCTGGCCGTGCTGGGCGGCATGGAAGGGTTCCACCACCTGTTCACGAGCCGTTTGCCGGGCGTGGGGTGGCTCAGGAGCCTCGGCCTGCGGCTGGCCGGCAATGCCGGGCCCTTGAAGGAAGCCTTGATGCGGCGGGCGATGGGCCTGTCGCTGCCGGTGCCGCGCCGGATTGTCTGAAACGTCTGTTTTCCCATAGCATCAGACACATGAACAAGACGAACGATCTAAGCCGGCTGGCCGGCGTCCGCGTGGTGGCGGCGATGAGCGGCGGCGTGGACTCTTCGGTGGCGGCGGCCTTGCTGACGCGCGCCGGCGCGGACGTGGTGGGCGTGTTTCTGCATGTCTGGGACTATGCGCGTGAGGATGTGCGCGGCCACGGTTCCTGCTGCTCGCTGGACGATGCCTATGATGCGCGACGGGTGGCCGATCGGCTGGGTATCGCATTCTATGCGATGGACATGCGCCAGGCCTTTCGCGCCCGTGTCGTGGATCCGTTCGTGGCCGACTATGCCGCCGGGCGCACGCCAAACCCCTGCGAGCGCTGCAA
>CAYQMA010000154.1:0-2849 GCA_964418535.1 uncultured Zetaproteobacteria bacterium
ATTCTGGCCTGGCCCGGTCTATCGGATGCCGACCGGCTGGCCACGGCGCTGGAACTGACCGTGCGCGCCATCGCGGACGCCCGGCGCTTTCTGCCCGCAATGCCCGACGAATGGCTGGTTTGCGGCGGCGGCGCGCGCAACCGCCACCTGATGCAACGCCTGCAAACGGCGCTGGCGCCGGCCGCCGTGCACAGCACCGAAACGGCCGGCGTGCCGCCGCAGGCCGTCGAAGCCTTCGCCTTCGCGATTCTCGCCTGGCAAACGCTGGCCGGCCGACCGAACACCCTGGCCGCGACCACCGGCGCCATGCACGACGTCTGCGGCGGCGCCATCACGCCCGGCGACAACTGGCCGGACGTGCGCCAACTGATGCAGCGTCGCGCCCGCATGTGAACCCAACCTGACATGGATCCGCTGACCCATGCCGTATCCGGCGCGGCCCTGGCCCGCGCCCTGCCCGGCAAGCCGCTGCCACGCCGGCAGGTGCTGCTGCTTGTGGGGCTTGCCATGCTGCCGGATATCGACATCGTGCTGAGAGGATTCTCGGATCTCGCCTACCTTCGCTATCACCGGGGCGCAACCCACTCCTTGCTGATGCTGCCGCTCTGGGTCTGGCTGTTGCGCGCCCTGATCGGACGGCGCACGGGCCTGCCGGCCTGGCTCATCGCCGCCGCCATTGCCCTGCACATCGGCCTGGATGTCATCACCTCGTTCGGCACGATGGTGCTCGCACCGTTCAGCGACTGGCGCGCGGCACTGGACTGGGTGTTCATCATCGACCCTGGGTTCACTGCCTGCTGGGCCTTACCACTGCTGGCCGGACTGGCACTGCGCCGGCATGCCCGCCGCATGGCCCGGCTGGCGCTTGCACTGGCGGCATGCTATCTCGTCCTGACGTTTGCGGCGCACCGGCAAGCGCTTGAAGTCGCGCGGGCGCATGCGCCAAAGGCGCGCGCCGTGGCGGCCCTGCCGTTGCCCTTTTCACCCCTGCACTGGCAGCTTATTGTGGACGAAGGCTCCCGCTTTGAGCGTGCGATGCTCGACCTGGCTCCTGGCTGGCCCGACCTGGGCGCGCTGTTCCCCGCCCGTTTCCGCCAGCGTTTTCTACCGGCGCTTCCGGCCGGACAGTTGCAATGGCAACGATTCCCGAGGCTCCACCTCCCGCCCGGAGCGGATAAAGACGCGCGTTTCTACCTCTGGTTTGCCCGCTTTCCGGTTCAGCTGCGCCAGGATTCAGGCGGCATCGAGGCCGGCGATCTGCGCTTCGGCATCGATCGGGATGCGCGCCGCTGGCCGTTCCGCTTGCGCCTGCAGGCAGGTCACGGCCGCCTCATCTGGCGGGACAACGCCAACAATCCGCTACTTCCCGAGCAGCGGCCCGTCCAGAAATGATACGTCTTCCCAGATAGTGGTTGGCTGCCGTTCCACATCGCGGAAACGCAGATTGCGCACCTTGGGCACCACCCGATGGGCGCGACCGTAGCTGTCTTCCTGCATTTCCGTGCTGCTGTCGGCAGAGAGAATCAGGGTGTCCTCGTCGAACAGCACATCGGTGATTTCGTAGTCCTCACCCAGATAGCGCACCTTGCGACCGATCAGCGCCCGCATCGCCGCCTCATCCTCCACCAGCGCCCGCAAGGCGGGGTTTTCTCTCGCTGCTCCCACTCGCGCCTCCGATGCTTCTCCGACAAGGGCTTGTCCGCCCCGAACAGAACCTAGACACTGTCAGCGGCAATCGCAACAATGGCCAACGGAGGAGACGGCATGGACGCACTCTGGCAGCACATGCAAACCTGGCACTGGCTGGGCATTCCGCTCATACGCTGGATGGCGGCGTTGCTCATCCTGTTTTTCGCCGTGATCGCCCGCCGCTGGCTGTTGCGCCTCTTCCATGTGCTGGCGCAGGAACTGGCGGACAAGACCGAAACGCGGCTGGACAACCTGCTCCTGGAAGCGGCCGAGAAACCCGCCGGCTGGCTGCTCTATACGCTGGTGATTCTCGCCGCCGTGCATGTGCTGAATCCCCCGCGCGCGCGTTTCCCCATGCTGGACCTGCTCGATCAGGCCGGGCGCATCGCCACGCTGGTCATCGGCGCATGGTTCCTCTGGCGGCTTATTGACGGACTGTCGGCGCATTTCACGGCCCGCGCGGCGCGCACCGAAACGCCGCTGGACGATCAGATGGTCCCGTTCGTGGCCAAAACGCTCAAGATTTTTCTGGTCATCACCGGCGTGCTGGTGGTGGCGCAGAATCTGGGCTACTCGATTTCCGGGCTGCTGGCCTCGCTGGGCATTGGCGGCATCGCCGTGGCCATGGCCGCCAGGGACACGATCGCCAATGTCTTCGGCTCCATCATGATCCTCGTGGATCGGCCGTTCACGATCGGCGACTGGATCAAGACCAACGAGTTCGAGGGCGTGGTCGAGGAAATCGGCTTCCGCTCCACGCGTATTCGCACCTTCGAAAAAACCTTGGTGAACGTGCCCAACTCCACACTGGCCAACATGGTGGTGGACAACATCGCCGCCCGCCCCCGCCGCCGGGTGAAGATGCGTATTGGCGTCACCTACGACGCCACGCCCGAGCAGATGGAAGCCGCCGTGACCGGCATCGAGCAAATCCTCGCCGGGCACAAGGGCGTGGATCAGGATTTCTTCCTGGTCAAGTTTGACGAGTTCCAGGACTCCGCGCTCTCGATCTTCCTGTATTATTACACTATGACGACCAACTGGGCCAAATACCTTCAAGTCCGTCAGGAGGTCAACATGCAGATCATGAAGCTGCTGGACGAACTGGGGCTGGAATTCGCCTTCCCGACGCGCACCGTGCATCTGCATCAGGAGCCCGC
>CAYQMA010000155.1:0-2835 GCA_964418535.1 uncultured Zetaproteobacteria bacterium
AGTAGTCTCACAGGCAGAAGGCTTGGCGAAAGCGCCCCTGCGCTGAACGCAAGGCAACTAGTGCCCGAGCCGATAACTGACCGAAGGGAGCCTGGCTATCCTGATCGTGTGTGGCCCGCAAGCTGCGGGAAACCTGACTTCAGGATGCGGCGCCCACCTTGGCGACAAGGGTTCGGCAGTATTTCGCCACAACGTCAGCGCGGGGGCGCCCTTCGTTTGATCCGCTTGCCATTCACCGCAGCTTCGTTTCCGGGCAGTTGTTCGCGCCTTGGTTCCTATGCGAGGCTCCGCATCCAGCGATGACAGACAAGAACATGCTTCGATCTCAAGCGTTGGCTCGTCGTCGGGCGCTGCCTGCCGCCGAACGGGCGCAAGCCTCGACGGCCATTCAGCATGCCCTGCTGCGCCTGCTGGAAAACCAGCGACTGGCGATGGCGCCCTTGCTCATTTATCGTGCGATGAACAGCGAAGTGGACACCGGCCGCATTCTGGCCCGGCCGCATCCGGCGATGTATGCGCCGGTGGTGCATGGGCATCGAATGGTCTGGTTGCGCGTCTCGCCTGACACGCGGTGGGTGCAAGGCGGCATGGGCGTGCTCGAACCGCAGGGAGGCGAAGCCTGGAAACCGGGCCGGGAAGGCGCGGTGCTGGTCTGCCCGCTGGCGGGGTTCGATCGCGCCGGAAATCGGTTGGGGCTGGGCAAGGGCTGCTTCGACCGCTGGCTGGGTGAGAACAGGGATCATGTAGCCCTGGTCGTCGGTCTGGCCTTTGCCTGTCAGGAGCTGCCGGCCATCCCCGCTGAAGCGCACGACCAGCCGCTGGATTTCGTGATCACCGAACGGGAGCTGATTTCATGCCGGAAACCCTGAACATCCTCGCCATCGGCGACATCATCGGCCGCGCCGGCCGCCGCGCCTTGCGCGAACACCTGCCGGATCTGATTGACCGGCATCGGGTGGATTTCGTCGTCGCCAACGGCGAGAACCTGGCCGCCGGTTTCGGCATGACCGAGAAAACCGTGCGTGAAATGTTCAGAGTCGGCGTGGACGTGTTGACCAATGGCAATCATTGCTGGGATCAACGCCAGATCATGTCGTTGATGGATGAGGACGATCGCCTGGTGCGTCCCGCCAATTTCACGCCGCATGCTCCCGGCCGCGGCTGGACGGTGCGGGAAACCGCCGGCGGCCATCGCATTGCCGTCATCAACCTCATCGGTCAGGTGTTCATGGGGCCGTGGGATTGTCCGTTCGCCGCCGCCGACCGCGCCCTGGCCGAGATTCCGGAAGATGTCAGCGCCATTGTGGTGGACATGCATGCCGAAGCGACCAGCGAAAAGATGGGCATGGGCTGGCATCTGGACGGCCGCGCCAGCTTCGTGTTCGGCACCCACACCCATGTGCCCACCTGCGACGAAACCATCCGCCCGGGCGGCACGGCCTATCAGACCGATCTCGGCATGACCGGATCGTATCAGTCGGTGATCGGGATGAAGGTCGAGGGCGCGCTGAAACGCATGGTGCAGCGACTGCCGCAACGCTTTGAGGCGGTCGAACGCGGCGCCAGCATTTATGCCACGCTGGTGACGGTGGACGCGACCACGCGCAAGGCCATGGCCATCCAGCGGCTGCATGTCCCGCCCGGTTGAGCGCCGGCCATCGCCCGGATAAACAGACGGGGCGACTGTCAGCCGCCCCGTTGTCATTCAGACAGTTCTCCCGATCGTTCAGTTCGATGAATTTGACGCTTCCGGCAGGTCCATAAAGGTCTTCAGTTTCTTGGCCCGGGACGGATGCCGGAGCTTGCGCAGCGCTTTGGCCTCGATCTGGCGAATGCGCTCGCGGGTCACGCCGAACTGCTTGCCGACCTCCTCCAGGGTATGGTCGGTGTTCATGCCGATGCCGAAACGCATCCGGAGCACCTTTTGCTCGCGCTCGGTCAACTGCTCCAGCACCTCGTGCGTCGCCTCGGCCAGCGCCGAACTGACCGCCCCATCCAGCGGATTCTCGGCGTTTTCGTCCTCGACGAAATCCTTCAGTTGCGAGTCTTCCTCATCGCCGATCGGCGTTTCGAGGCTCACCGGCTCCTTGGCCACCTCCAGAATCTGCCGAACCTTGTCCTCCGGCATGTCCAAATGCTCGGCCAGCTCCTCGGGCGTCGGCTCGCGGCCAATTTCCTGGGCAATGCGGCGGGAGACACGCATCATCTTGTTGATCGTCTCGATCATGTGCACCGGAATGCGGATCGTGCGCGCCTGATCGGCGATCGAGCGGGTGATGGCCTGCCGGATCCACCAGGTGGCATAGGTCGAGAACTTGTAGCCGCGTCGCCACTCGAACTTGTCCACCGCCTTCATCAGGCCGATGTTGCCCTCCTGGATCAGGTCGAGGAAACCCAAGCCCCGGTTCGTGTATTTCTTGGCGATGGAAATCACCAGGCGCAGATTGGCCTCGATCATCTCCTTCTTGGCCTGCCGCGCCTTGGCTTCGCCCATGGTCAGGCGGCGCGCCACCTGCTTGAGCTCGTGCACGTCCAGCTCGATATCCTGCTCCACGCGCTTGATGCGACGCTGGTTCTCGCGGATTTTACCGGCCACGGCCTCCAGGCGCTCCGCCCAAGGCGCGTCCGGATGCGCGGCCAGCACCGTGTCCACCCAGCGCTCATCGTTTTCCATCTCCGGGAAGGTTTCGAGGAAAATCTTGCGCGGCATTCGCGCCTTCAGCGCCAGATCCCGGATATCGCGCTCGTATTTGCGCACGCGCTCCACGGCGTTCTTGAAACGCTGCACAAGCCGGTCGATCTCACGGCTGGAGAACGGAATGGCGACCAGCTCGG
>CAYQMA010000156.1:0-2822 GCA_964418535.1 uncultured Zetaproteobacteria bacterium
GGATGCTGAGGCATGGCTTGCCGAACACGGCGGCTATCTGTACCGCTATGCGCTGTTTCGCCTGAACGATCCGGAAACGGCCCGCGACATGGTGCAGGAAACCCTGATCGCAGCCTGGAAGGCTCGCGACGGGTTTCGCGGCGATTCCTCGGTGCGCACCTGGCTGGTGGGCATCCTCAAGCACAAGATCACCGACCATGTGCGCCGGCAGATTCGCAACCGTGCGCTCGCTGACACGCTGGAGAACGATCCCACCTCCGAGTTTTTCGACGAACACGACCACTGGCGCAAGCCGGTGAGGGCCTGGGCGGACGATCCCGAACGCCTGGCCGGCAACCAGCAGTTCATGAAGGTGCTGCATGCCTGCATCGCCAACCTATCCGAGCAGCACCGGCATGTGTTCACGCTGCGCGAGCTGGAAGGCGAGGACACGGAAACCATCTGTAAGGCCTGCGGCATCACGCCGACGAACTTGCATGTCATCATGCATCGGGCAAGGCTTGCGCTGCGCGCATGCCTCGAAAAACACTGGTTCAAGGACGACGATTCGGCATGAAGGGTCTTGATTCCTGCAAAAAGGCGAGCAAGCTCGCCTCGGACGCCTGCGAACGCCGCCTGACGTTCACGGAGTGGCTGCGCATGCGCCTGCACATGGCCATGTGCGCCTCCTGCCGCAATTACGAAAAGGAAATCCGCCTGATTCACGATACGCTGAAGCGGATTCACCGCCATCCCGACGGATTCGCCATCGACCTGCCGGATGAGGATCGCCAACGCATCCGCGACGCCTTGCGTCGGCTCGCCAACGAATAACGCCGCACCCGCCCGACCCTTACGCCATCCCCCTCCAGCGTTCAGAACGTATATTTGCCCTGAACAAACATAGAATTCGCATCGCGGCTCGGGCCAGTGTCGCGCACAAAGCCGCCGGCGAAGAAATGGCTGAACCCCAGCAACGCGTCCAGGTGCCAGGCGGGAAACCGGCGAGCCAGCGTCAGATCCAGCTCGCCGCCCACATGGGATGAAACTCCCGGCCGCCCCGGGCGCACCACGCCCGCGCCGGCGTTGTACCACGCATCGCTACCGGGATGATCCAGCCAGAACTCCTCCCAGGCCAGCCGCAGCGTCTGCTGGCCATGCCGCCAGCGCAGCACCGCCTCGGCGTTGTGCAGGTTCTGGAGCGCAAACAGATCCATGTATCCGTAATAGGCATGATTCAGCGGATAGAGATTGTCGAAGGTCCGGTGCGTGCCGGGCGAGCCATCGTCGCCGCTGCCGAAATTGTAGGCCGCGCCCAGATGCCAACCCGCGCCCAGCGCCCGCCCAGCGCCCGCATGCAGCGCCCAGGCCCGATGACGGAGAAAACCGTAGCTTCCGGTCTGGAGCATGATTTCCGCCTCGGCATCCCAGCCGGCATGGCGGTATTCGTCCCGCAAGCCCCAGGTCTGCACCCGGTCGCCGGCATGCCGGTTGCGGCGCAGCAGCGCATACAGTTCCAGTTGCTGATGCGGCAGGCTGCCCCGGTCGGTCAGGTACAGGCCGTGAAACTGGCTGTCGAACATGCGGTTGCCGGTGAACGCATGGCTGTTGAACGCCCGCGGACGCACCGGCACCAGCCTGGAGGCAAAGGCATCAAGCGTCCGCTTCGCGCCCAGCGACTGGGTGACGCGCAGGCCATCCCAGACCCGCGCCGTATTGACCCATTCCAATGAGGCCACCAGACGCTGACGACCGAAATTGAACTTCTGGCGGCCGGCGCGCACCTGCCCGCCGCCCCATGCCCGCCAGCCAAGCTGGAGCCAGCCGCGATGCAGGTCGAAACGATCGGCGAAGATGTTGGGCGTCTTGCGATCGTCCACCGTGTTGCGCAAAAAGGCCGAATGCAGCCGCGCATCCTGCCCTTCGAGCAGCAGCCGCCAGCGCTCGCCGCGATGGATGCCCAGATGCACGCGCAGTTGTGAGAGCAGGTAGTCCTGCGGATCCACCGCACCCGCCCGGCCCAGCGAAAATCCCTGCTTCCATTCATATCGCAGACGCAGGCTGCCGCCCGTCTCGACCCGAACCTCGGGGAACAGGCTTGGAGCATCCGCCGGCTCCGCCCGGGCCGGACCCGCACCGAAGCATGCCATCAGTCCCAGAAAGACCAGCCGCCAGCGCCATGCCTGCATGCAACGCCTCATGCCCACGCACGCGCCCGAGGCAACACGCGCCGGACGATGCCGGCGCGTACGCCTCGCCGTTTCCGGCACGGCGCTTATTTCACCACCTTGATGATGGAACTCATGCCGTCGTGCAGCAGACAGCGGACTTCATAGGTGCCGGGCTCATTCAACGTGAAAGTGAACGACGAACCCGGCTTGTCCAGATGCCCGGCCACCGCCATCGCCCCCAGACTGCCATCGGGCTTCAGTCGCCGGACGCGCGTCTTGTGCTCGAACGGGTCCTTGTTTTCCACCCGGATAGCTTCGCCCGCATGCACGGTCAGCACCTCGGGCTGATATTCGATGTCCTGTTCCGTGACCACCGCGGCCGGGGCCTTTCCATCCGCGGCCTGGGCCGTGGAGGCGCCTGTCCATCCGATGGCGGCCGCCAGTCCAATGCCGGCGGCAAATGCCAAGAGGGTTTTGCTGCTCATCTCGTACTCCTTTCCTGTTGGTATGGATTCGTTCTTTGTGTCATGAATGGGAAACGGGCTGGCCGCCGGGCGCGGGATGGGAGGAGGAAGACCACCCGGCGACCAGGTTCCGTTTGCCTCGCGCGCCTAGCGATGGCGCACCTTGTAGTGGACGTTGCCGAACATCACGTGGAAGAACGGCTGCCCG
>CAYQMA010000157.1:0-1434 GCA_964418535.1 uncultured Zetaproteobacteria bacterium
CGGCCCAGCCGGCCGCGGCCGCGCGTCTGGCGCTCGGCCAGCACGACCAGCCCTTCCGGCGCGCCGGCCTCGGCCCGGCGCATGGCCTCGGCATTGGTGGAGTCCGTTTCCGCCAGCACCAGGCAGGGCCGGCCCAGACGCGCGGTGCGGAGATCCGCTTCGATGGCCGGGGCGCAGAGCGGGTCGGATTCCAGCCGGTAGCCCCGGCCCTTGACGGCGGTGACCGTCAGCCCGGATTGCTGGAGCGCGCGGATATGCTTCCAGACCGCGGTGCGGCTGATGCCGAGCGTTTGCGCCAGGCGGGCGCCTGAAACGGGCGCATCCGCCCGGGCCAGGGTGGCCAGAATGGTCTCGCGGGTGGCGGTGCTCATGCGGCCTCGACCCGCATCGAAAGATCCAGCGCCGGCGCCGAATGGGTGATGGCGCCGATGGCGATGCGATCCACGCCCGTTTCGGCCACGGCGCGGGCATTGTCCAGCGTGATGTTGCCGCTGGCTTCCAGCTCGATGTCGCGCGGCACGATCTCGCGCGCCCGGCGCATGGCATCGAGGCTCATGTTGTCCAGCAGGATGATGTCGGGCCCGGCGCGCACGGCCTCGCGCACTTCGTCCAGCGTTTCGCACTCGACTTCGACCCACAGCCCGCCGGCCTGAGCGCGGCATTGCGCCACCGCCCGGGCCAGGCCGCCGGCCGCGGCGATGTGGTTTTCCTTGATGAGCATGCCGGACTGCAAATCCATGCGATGATTGTCGCCGCCGCCGTGGCGCACGGCCGCCTTTTCCAGCCGGCGCAGGCCCGGCGTGGTCTTGCGCGTGTCCATCACGCGGCAGCCGGTGCCGGCCACCGCGTCCACGAAGCGGCGCGTGGCGGTGGCGATGCCGGAGAGATGTTGCAGGAAATTCAGCGCCGTGCGTTCGGCAGCCAGCAGGGCGCGCAGGTTGCCGGCCAGCTCGGCCACGATCTGGCCCCGGTGCACGGCCTGGCCGTCCCGGGCCTGCCAGTCCTGGGCGATGCCGGCATCCACGGCGGCGAACACGCGCGCCGCAACCTGCACGCCCGAAAGCACGCCGTCCGCCTTGGCCGTGATGCGGGCCCGGCCTGCTGCATCGGCCGGAACGCAGGCTTGGGCGGTGCGGTCGTTGCGCGCCGCATCCTCGGCCAGCGCCGCTTCGATCAGGCGCACCGTTTCGGGATTCGCTTCAGGATTCACAGGGCCCACAGCACGCCTCCAATCGCCGCCGTAATGAACGGTGGCTGCAGGGGATAGGGCACCAGCGCCCGCAGCGCCGAGGCGGCGAGGCCCGCCAGCGCCGTGGCGGTCAGCGATTCCAGCCAGCCGATCTGGTGATACGCATGCAGGCTCCAGCCGCAGGTGATGATGGTCGCCATGACCAGCCCCAGATGGCCGGGCAGGGTCTGGTCGGGATTGGCGGG
>CAYQMA010000157.1:1534-2789 GCA_964418535.1 uncultured Zetaproteobacteria bacterium
CGGCCAGAACACCACCCAGATGCCGGTCAGGGACATCATCGCGCGCACGATGAGCGACGAGGGCGCGCCGCGTCGGGCGGCCATGACCGAGAGCCATGCGCCCTGGAACAGGCCGATGGCGAACAGCAGCGTCAGGATGGCATCCATGGGCGCAATGACTGGCGACATGGCGGCAGTGTATCAACTTCCGCCGGCTTTGTGGTGAATCCTGGCGAACGGGTTAGGATGCGGACAAACGACGAGACCGACAGATGGAGGCAGCAACATGAATCAGGACGCAATGAAGCAGCAAGTGGCCGAGGCGGCGCTCGAGTATGTGGAGGCGGGCACGATCATCGGCGTCGGCACCGGCTCGACGGCCAACAAGTTCATTGACGCGCTGGCGCGCATCAAGGATCGCATTGCCGGCACCGTGGCCAGTTCCGAGGCCACGGCCGAGCGGCTCAGGAGTCACGGCATTCCGGTGCTCGATCTGAACGAGGCCCTGCAGCAGGTGGAGGCGCTGTCCGTCTATGTGGACGGCGCGGACGAATTCGACCCCGGCCTGAACCTGACCAAGGGCGGTGGCGGCGCGCTCACGCGCGAGAAGATTACGGCCGCGGCCAGCCGGCGCTTTGTTTGCATCGTGGACGAGACCAAGCGCGTGGAGCATCTGGGTGCGTTTCCCCTGCCCATCGAGGTGATTCCGATGGCGCGCGAACTGGTGGCCGCGAAGGCGCGGGAAATCGGTGGCAATCCGGTGCTGCGCGAGGGGTTCACGACCGACAACGGCAACATCATCCTCGACGTGCATGGCCTGACGATCACCGATCCGCTGGCGCTGGAGGATGAGCTGAACGGCGTGCCCGGCGTGGTGACGAACGGCATCTTCGCGCATCAGAAGGCCGATCTGGTGCTGATGGGCACGCCCGGAGGCGTGGAAACCCTTGAATAAGATGTGCTTTGGCCGGGATCGGGGTCCAAGGTTGCGATGATGCGGCACGGAACTTGCAGTCCGTGCGTGCGGGAGCAGGCGATTGACTGAACTGACGGGGCACTATCACACAGGACTCGTCGTCGTTTCGATTCTGACGGCGATGGCATCGGCCTATGTGGCGCTGTCGCTGGTGCCGCGCATCCACGATGCCGCCTCTAGCCGCCTGCGGGCGCTGTTCTGGACGCTGGTGTTCGGCGTGAGCATGGGCGCGGGCATCTGGACGATGCATTTCATCGCCATGCTGGCCTTCACGCTGCCGATCCCGGTGCGCTACGATCC
>CAYQMA010000158.1:0-2748 GCA_964418535.1 uncultured Zetaproteobacteria bacterium
CCGAGCCGGTCGCAGACAGCCACGCCGATGCGCTTGCGGCCGATATCCAGCGCCAGCAACGGCAGGGCCGGATAAGAGGATGTGTTCAGGGAAGAAATCCGCCCGATGCTCTTCGGGGAAGAAGCATCAGTAGTTGAGCAGGATGCGGCTGTCATCAAAACCGAAAGCATGCAAGGTTTCGCGACAGGCGTCCACCATCGCGTTCATGCCGGCCAGGCAAGCCACGGCGTTTTCGCCGCTGGGCGCATCGGCCTTCAGCGCGTCCTGCACATATCCGATGGGGCCGTTCCAGTCCTCGGTGCCGGTTTTCACCGATACGCTGACGGCGATGCCGTGTTCGGCCAGCGATTCCAGTTCATCGGTGAGCAGGCGATGGCAGGGCGTGAGAAATCCGGCATAGATGCCGATGCGTCCGAAATCCTCCCGATGGCTCAGAATGTCCCGCCAGACGCTGCGCAAGGGCGCAATACCGGTGCCGACGCCGATGAGATAGACATCCGCGCCGTGATAGGGCGCCAGGTCGAATCCCTTGCCCATCGGCCCGTCCACTTCCACCGCCGCGCCCGGCTCCATTTCGGCCAGCAGGGCGGCAATGCCGGGCCGCTGTTTGATGACGAACTCATAGCAATCGCGCCGGCCGGGTTCGGACGCAATCGCGAAATAGCCCGGCATGGGTTCCTTCACGCCCGGCAAGCCCAAACGCACCACCTGACCGGCCACAAAGGGGCGCAGGCTGTCGCCATGCCAAGGCTCCAGGTCCAGTTTGACGACCACGTCGTCGCATTCCGGGCTGCTCAGGCGCACGGAATCTTTGACGCGCATCACGAATGGGGAAGAATGTTGCAATCCATCGTCCTCTTGGCCAGCGCTGAACGCCCGGCGAAGGCCGGACGGGTGCGACATTGCAGCGGAGAGGAGCGCAAGATGCAAGACGGGATTTCATCCGCAACCCGTGACGAGTCCTGGCTGGAGCTGCGATTGCCGGCTCATGCAATGGATGCGGAGGCGTTTGAGCGGCTGTGCGAGGCCCTGGGCGCGGCGGGCCAGGCGCTGGAAACCCGGGCGGATACGGGCGAAAGCGAGCGCGTGGCTTGGTTTCCGGCAGACCAGGCGAATCTGCGGCCTCGCATGGAGGCGGCGCTCGCGCTGGCCGGCGTGCCAGCCGAGGCAGCGCGCTTGCGCCTGCTGGACGACGACTGGGCCACGGCCTGGCAACGGGATTGGAAGGCCATCGCCGTCGGCGATCGGTTGTGGGTGCGGCCCTCGTTCTGCGAGCCCGCGCCCGACGGCCGGCTGGACATCGTGCTGGAACCGGGCATGGCCTTTGGCACCGGCAGCCACGCCACCACGCGCCTGTGCCTGGAAGCCATCGAACGCATCATGGATGCAACGCCCGTCGCAGACGTGCTCGACATGGGCGCGGGTTCCGGCATTCTGGCCATCGCCGCCGCCAAACTGGGCGCGCGCCATGTGCTGGCCGTGGACAACGATGCGGATGCGGTGGCCGCCTGCCGCGCCAATGCCCGCGTCAATGGCGTGGAGCTGATATGCCGGCTGGACGATACGCCGCCGGATGAAACGTTCGATCTCGTTGTCGCCAATATTCTTGCAGGCCCCTTGACGGACATGGCGCCGAGGCTGGCCCGTTGCGTCAGGCATTCGCTGCTGTTGTCGGGCATTCTCGAATCCCAGGCCGATGCGGTGGCCGCAGCCTTTACAGCACAGGGATTGAGCCTTGCGGAGACGACCCGGATGGATGGCTGGGTCTGTCTGGCGCTTCAGCCTCGGGAACTGATGCGTGCGAGATAAGGCAGCACCGGCGCCGGCACCAGCGAGGACACGTCGCCGCCCATGGAAGCGATTTCGCGGATGAATCGCGAGGACACGAAGGTGTAGTCCTCGCGCGCCATCACGAACACCGTTTCCACCGATTCATCCAGCCGGCGGTTCATCGTCGCCATCTGAAACTCGTATTCGAAATCCGAGGCCGCGCGCAGGCCGCGCAGGATGGCGTGCGCGCCCTGCGCCCGCGCCAGGTCCACCAGCAGGCCCGAAAAGGCCACGGCCTCGACGCGCGCCTCATCGGCGAAGGTTTCCCGCACCATTGCCAGCCGCTCGTCCAGCGAAAAGGTCGGCCCCTTGTTCGGGTTGGCGGCCACGCCGATGATGACGCGATCGAACAGCTTGAGGCCACGCTGGATCACGTCCACATGCCCCAGCGTGATGGGATCGAAGGTTCCGGGATAGATGGCCGTTCGCTTCACGCACGCTCCTTGCTTCGCTCCAGAAAATGCAGGCAGGTGTCACCATAGCGTCGTTGCCGCGTCGGCGTCCACCCCTCGGGCCAGGCGGGTGCCGCACGCGCCGATTCCTCAATGACCAGCAAATTGCACTCCAGACGGCATTCATCCAGCCACGCGGGCAGCCGCTCGGCCAGGCCTGTGGCATAGGGCGGATCGGCAAACACCAGATCCACATGACGGCCGGCCAGGCGCGCAAGCATCGGATGAACCGGACCGCGCATGACGCGCCAGACATCTTCCAGTCCCCACGCCCGGCGGATGGCCTGCATCGCACGCACGGCGGCGTGGCTTGCGTCCACGGCGACGACCTCGCCCGCGCCCCGGGAAATGGCCTCCAGCGACATCACGCCGGAACCGGCGAACAGATCGAGCATGGACCAGCCTTCGATATCGCCCAGCATGTTGAACAGCGCCTCGCGCACGCGCGACGGCGTGGGGCGGATAT
>CAYQMA010000159.1:0-2746 GCA_964418535.1 uncultured Zetaproteobacteria bacterium
TCGCGTTCCTCGGGATTCTCGATGCGATGAGCGATGCCCACGTGATTGTGATTGGGCAGATAGACCAGATAACGGCCCGCCAGACTGATCAGGGTCGTCAGGCGGGGGCCTTTGGATGCAATGGGGTCTTTGGACACCTGCACCGTGATCTGCTGCCCCTCGCGCAGCAGGGTGGAAATGTCCGGGATGGGGCGCCGTCCCTGGTTTTCCTGGGAGGCGGTCACATCCTCATCTGCATCCGCATCGTTTTCGCCGGCAGCGGAGATGTCCTCGCGATCCGGGGTGGCGATGTCGCCGGCATAGAGAAAGCCTGCTCGCGACAATCCGATATCCACGAAGGCGGCCTGAATGCCGGGCAACACCCGCTGGACGCGGCCGCTGTAGATATTGCCTCTGAGGCCGCGCTCGCGTTCGCGTTCGATATAGACTTCCTCGGCGCGGCCATTCTCCACGCGCGCGATGCGCGTCTCAAACGGCGTGACGTTGACCAGAAGTTCCGCGCTCATGCCGGACGCGCCTCATCCAACAGCCGGCGGACCAGTCCCACCGGCAGGCCGATCACATTGTCCAGTGGGCCGTCCACACCGCAAACGAAGCTGGCGCCGCCGCCCTGGATTTCATAGGCCCCCGCCTTGTCCAGCACCTCGTTGTGCGACAGCCAGACATCCAGCATGGCGTCGGTCAGGTCAATGAAGCGGACGT
The DNA here is from genome assembly GCA_964418535.1 of uncultured Zetaproteobacteria bacterium. Classification (GTDB taxonomy): domain Bacteria; phylum Pseudomonadota; class Zetaproteobacteria; order Mariprofundales; family Mariprofundaceae; genus JALVTX01. Next base: position 703 of record CAYQMA010000159.1, read on the forward strand.
CGGTGCGCGCGATGTCCGTGACGAAAACGTCGTTCCAACGCACGCAGACGCCGGTGAACACCTGGTGCGTTCGTCCCGAGAGCCGGCGCAGCATGGCGCGGGCCTCGGCGAGATTGCGCGGCTGCCCCAACGCTTCACCATCCACCGACACCAGCGTATCGGCCGCAATGACGGGTATCCCGGTGGCTTCGGTTGCCTCGGCCTTGGCGCGCGCCAGCCGCAGCACCGCCGCATCGGTTGCTTCGTTATCGCGCAGCGTTTCATCCACATGCGCAGGACGCACCTCCACCGCGAAGCCGGCAGCCTGCAACAGCTGCAGCCGGCGCGGCGAACGAGAGGCCAGAATCACTTCCATGCGGCCATCATACCGCGCCCCTGTGGTCGTGTTGAGTGTTGACCTCATGTCCGATCCCCCTACGATGCGCGCGGTGAAGAACTCCGCCGCAAATCCGCTCGACATGGCAACCCGCCTGTGCGCCGCCGATATGGAGGCGGTGAATGCCTGCATTCGCGAGCAGTTGACCAGCGACGTCATGATGATTCCCGCCATCGGGAACTACATCGTGGATGCCGGCGGCAAGCGCTTGCGTCCCTTGCTGTGCCTCTTGTCGGCGCGTCTGTTCGGCTATCGTGGCAGGCAGCATGTTCCGTTGGCCGTGGTGGTGGAGTTTCTGCATACGGCCTCGCTGTTGCACGACGACGTGGTGGATGAGTCGGACATCCGGCGCGGCGCGCCGTCGGCCAACGGCGTCTGGGGCAATCAGGCCAGCGTGCTGGTGGGCGATTTTCTGTTTTCCCGCGCCTTCGAGATGATGGTGGCGCAAGGGCGCATGGACATCCTGCGACTGCTGGCCGGGGTTTCGAATACGCTGGCCGAGGGCGAGGTGCTGCAATTGGTGCGCACCTTCCATCTGGAGATGACCGAGGCCGAGTATCTGGAGGTCATTGAGCGCAAGACGGCGGTGCTGTTTTCCGCCGCCGCCGAGATCGGTGCGCGCCTGGCCGATCAGGATGAACCGGTCATTCGGGACATGGCCGAATATGGCATGTGTCTGGGCGTGGCGTTCCAGCTAATGGACGATGTGCTGGATTATGCGGCCGAGGCGCGCGATGTGGGCAAGCCGGTCGGCCATGATCTAGAAGAGGGCAAGATTACCCTGCCGCTGGTGTATGCAATGGCGCGCGATGAGGCACTGGCGGCAACAGTGGCCCGGATCGCCGAACGCGGCGGCTATGCAGGCGATGAGCGGGAAGAAGTGCGTCGCGCGGTGGTGGCGGCCGGCGGCGTGGAACATTGCATGCAGGCGGCGGCCGATTATGCCGAGCGCGCCCGTCGCGCTTTGCCGCAGCATGGCGATCCGGAAACGCGGCAGGTTCTCGAGGCCCTGGCCGGCTTCTCGGCCCGCCGGCCGTTCTGAGGGGCGGCAAGGGTCAACACGCGCTTGCGCATCGCGCTGGCTCTGCTTATGATGCGCGCCCTCGCAGGAAGTGGAGATCGGGGTGTGGCGCAGCCTGGTAGCGCGTGCCGTTCGGGACGGTAAGGCCGGAGGTTCAAATCCTCTCACCCCGACCATTTCCTTTCCCTTCATTTCCATTTCTTTTTCATTCAGTAATCCGCATCACAATTTTTCCGGTGGCAATCGCTAGGATGCCAGCCAGCCAGATCGGGCCGGTGACCGTTATGCGTTCGCAGCGGCCGGGCCTGAATTGGCGGAAAAGGCTGGAGGTTCAGAATGTCGGGATTGCGAAACAGGAAAATCAAGCCGGCACCGACGGTCAGGCCTGTGACCGACGAGGATATCAGCGTCATTCATGAGCTGAGCGAGAAGGAGAAGATCGATCTGGTGGCGGCCGGTGAGATTTCGCGGCTGCCGCAACTGGCCGCCGCCCATCCGGCCCGCCGTGCAGATGAGGAGCCGCTGGACATGGACGCCATCATCGAATCGGTGGCGCGATCCATTGCCACGACCCAGGATCAGTACAAGTGCATCATGTTCACCGACCTGGTCGGTTCCACCGAATACAAACGCCGCATGGGGCATAC
>CAYQMA010000160.1:0-2742 GCA_964418535.1 uncultured Zetaproteobacteria bacterium
GGCTTTCGTGCGCGGGCGGAGGATTATGCCGCGCGCATGGATGCGCTGCGGAGGTCTCTTTGACATCGAGGGCAAGGAAGAAGAGCTGCGCGAACTGAATGCGCGCATCGAGGATCCCACGCTCTGGGATCAGCCCGAGGAAGCGCAAAAACTGATGCAGAGCCGGGCGCGGGTGGACGAACTGCTGCGCACCTGGCACGAGGCCGAACAGTCCTGGAAGGATGCGGTCGAGCTGTTCGAGCTGGCCGGCGAGGAACAGGATCGCGAAACCCAGATCGAAGCGGTGCGCATGCTCGACGACGTGGGTCGCGAAATCGAGCGTCTGGAGCTTGCGCGTATGCTGGGCGGAGAGAACGATGCGGCCTCGGCCTTTCTGGACATCAATGCCGGCTCCGGCGGCACCGAGGCCTGCGACTGGGCCGAAATGCTGCTGCGCATGTATCTGCGTTGGGCCGAGAAGAAGGGATACAAGACCGAACTGATGGAATGCACGCCGGGCGAGGAGGCGGGCATCAAGTCCGCCACCGTGCATGTGGTGGGCGAGTATGCCTATGGCTATCTGAAGGCCGAAATCGGCGTGCATCGTCTGGTGCGAAAGTCGCCTTTCGATTCCGGCAACCGTCGTCACACCTCATTTGCCTCGGTGTTCGTCTATCCCGACATCGAGCGGGACATTGACATCGAAATCAACGAGGCCGACGTGCGCGTGGACACCTATCGCGCATCCGGCGCCGGCGGCCAGCATGTGAACAAGACGGATTCGGCCGTGCGTCTGACGCACTTGCCGACCGGCATCGTGGTGCAGTGCCAAAACGACCGCTCGCAGCACAAGAACCGCGCCGCAGCCTGGAAAATGCTGAAGGCGCGGCTGTATGAATACGAGCTGGAGAAGCAGCGGGCCGAAAAACAGGCGATGGAGGAACAGAAAACGGACATCGCCTGGGGTCACCAGATTCGTTCCTATGTGCTCGATCAATCGCGCATCAAGGACTTGCGCACCGGCATGGAAACGAGCAACACGCAGGCCTTTCTGGACGGCGATATTGACGCTTTTATCCATGCCCAGCTCCTGAACGCGGGGAGCGACAGCGCCTGAACCTGCGCGCAAGGCGCATAAGCCCTTTATTTTTTCGGAAAAAACGCTATAGTGCGGCGCCCGCCGCGCGGGGGCGACGCCGCGCGAGTTCTGGAGGTGCCCGTTGATCAAGCTGTATTCCGATCCCGCCAGTCCCGATTCCCATCGCGCCCGCATCGTGCTGGCCGAGAAGGAGCTTCCCGGCGAGATTATCGACGTGGATCCGGAAGATCCGCCGCGCGAGCTGCTGGATCGCAACCCTTCGGGCGCGCTGCCCACGCTGGAAGACCGGGATACGGTGCTGTTCCATGCCTCGGTGATCAGCGAGTATCTGGATGAGCGTTATCCCCATCCGCCGCTGAAGCCTGGCTCGCCGGCCGAGCGCGCCCGGATGCGACTGGCCGTGCTGCGCATCGAGCAGGAGCTCTATCCGCTGTATGAAACTTTTGTTGCGGGCGAGGGAGAGCAAGAGGCGCGTGATCGGTTGATTGAATATCTGGATGCGATGGACAGTTATCTGGCGCGTCAGGAGTATTTTGTCGGCGATTGCTACTCCCTGGCCGATGTGGCGATGGCGCCGATTCTCTATCGCCTGTCGCCGATGGGCGTGGATACGGCCAAGTGGCGGCATCTGGAAGCCTACATGGACCGGCTGTTTGAACGGCCGGCGTTCGAGCGCTCACTGTCCGAGCATGAGCAGATGCTGCGCGACTGAGGCGACCTGAATCCGATTGCGAGCGGCCCTTGTGGCCGCTCGTGTTGTTTATGGACTGCCCGATTGGGGCCAGGCTTCGGCCGAAGGCAGGAAGACGACATCGTCTTCCGCCGGCTTCTGATGGCGCGCAAGCTGCCGCTCCAGCACGGCCAGATCGGCATCGGAGATGTCCTGTTGTTCCCGCATGCGCTGCCGGATGTTCTGGCGCAGACGCTCCGGCGGCACGTCCAGCCAGAAGATGCGGCAGGCCACGCTCGCCTGGCGGGCCAGGTCGCGAGCCTGGTTGCGGTCTTCCGGGCGCAGGAAGGTGGCATCCAGAATCACCGAAAATCCGGCGTTCAAGGCGGTGCGCGCAGCCTCAAACATGGCGGCGTAGGTGCGCGCGTTCATTTCCGGCCCATAGAGCGGAAGTTCCGGCATGGTTCTGGCCAGCCGTTTGCGCGTCGCATCCGAACGGATGACGATGGCGCGCGCCGCAGCCGCGCCCTTGAGCGCCAGATGGCTCTTGCCGCTGCCTGAGAAACCGGCGACGACATATAGCTCGGGTCGCATGGGTCTGGCGTAGGTTTCGGCCAGATCGTAGTAGGCGCGGGCTTCGGATTCAGCCTGGAGGCGTTCCTTGCCGCTTGCGCCGGCGGGCTGCTCGGACAATTGATCGAGTCGCAGGCAGGCCACCTTGCCGCGCACGGTGGCGCGGTAGAACAGAAACAGCGGCAGCAGGCGCAGCCCCGCATAGTCGCCGCCATGCTCCAGGTAGCGGGACAGGAAGCGAAAGCCCAGATCCGGCCGCTGGCGCGCATCGCAATCCATGACCAGGAAGGCGACGTCGTTCATCGTGTCGATCAGCCGGAACTCGTCGTTGAACTCGATGCAGTCGAAGGGCGTTGGGCGGCCACGGAACAGCGCAATGTTTCTCAGGTGCAAATCGCCGTGGCAGTCGCGGATGCGCTGG
>CAYQMA010000161.1:0-2718 GCA_964418535.1 uncultured Zetaproteobacteria bacterium
CCCCTGAGGCTGCCATCCGGCGCCGGCATGAATCCCGCCACGCGCGACCCCATCACCGCGATCACCGGCTCATGCCACAGCGGGATATAGACCTGATCGACCTGCATTTGCCGTTCCACGCGCGCATAGAGCGCCTGACGGCGTTTCATGTCCTCGGTGCGCATCGCCGCATCCAGCCAAGCATCCACCTGCGGATTGGCATAGCGTCCGCGATTGGCGCCCTTCGGCGGCCACATCGAGGAATGCAGAATCCAGCGATAGATGTCCGGATCCACAATGCCGACCCAGGACAGCGAATAGACCTGAAAATCGCCGCGTTTGATGCGGGCGTAAAACCCTCCCCACTCCAGCGATTCCACCCTGGTTTCCACTCCGATGCGCCGCCACATGTCGGCGATGGCCACGGCCATGCGCAATCGCGCGGGATCGGTGCTGGTGCGATAGGTCAGCCGGAAACGAACGCCACCGGGTCCCGGCCGGTAACCAGCGGCATCGAGCAGTCGTCGGGCGCGCGCCGGATCATAGGGCGTGACCGGCAGGTTCGCGGCGGCCCAGTGATCGGGCACGAGCACCGTCTCGGCCAGCCGGGGCAGGTCGGAAAACAGCGCCCGCTTCAGTTGTTTCCGATCCACGGCCAGGGCCAGGGCCCGACGCACCCGCACGTCCGACAGCACAGGATCGCGCAGGTTGAAACCGATATAAGCGAATGTGGTCGATGGCCGGGTCACGATATGCAGTTGTCGCTGACGTCGCAGATACGGGAGCAGATGCGGCGGCAGATCGTTCTCGGTGAAATCCAGTTCCTGACGGGCCAGCTTCAGCACCCGTGTCACCGGATCGCGAACCGTGAGGAACCGAAACCGGTTGAACAATCCGGATGCAACGGGCTTGGTGCGCGCCAGCAAAAGCCCCTTTTCATCCCAGGAAACCAGCCGGCACGGCCCGCAACCGATGATGCGCCGGGCTTGCTGCGGCCCGCTCGCGATGTGCGCGGGCAAAATCCCGACCGTCAGGCGGGTCAGAAACGAGGCGTCCGGATGCGAAAGATGCAGCACCAGCGTGTAGGCATCAGGCGTTTCGATGCGATCGATCACCGAAAACCCGGCGCGAAGCGGGCTGGCCAGCTTGGGATCCAGAATGGCCCGCAAGGTGGCGGCGGCATCGCGCGCGGTCACCGGCTTGCCATCGTGGAAACGGAGATTGTCCCGCAATCGGAAGCGATAGGTTCGCGCATCGGGGTGCGTCCACGACCTTGCCGCATCGGGAGCAGGCCGGAAATGCGCATCCAGCCGGATCAGACCGCGATGGATCAGTTCCTGCACCCGATGCGAGGCGGCATCGGTGGCATAGCGTGGATCCAGCGTCATCGGCGGCTGCGCCAGCCCGATGCGCAGTTCGTCCGGCGCGGGCGGCGACTGCTGGCAGCCAGCCAGCGTCAGCATCAACAGCAATCCCAGTGCGACGTGCATGCCCCGGATACGGTTCCCGCCAGCCATCATCGCAGCCACAGGCTCATCGTTTCCACATGCCCCGTCCAGGGAAACAGATCCAGCGCCCGCAAGGCACGCAAGCGATAGCCCAGACCGGCGACAAGATTCGCATCCCGGCGCCCGGAAGCCGGATCGCAGTGAATCATGATCAGACGCTCGGGCAGCAGCGCACCCATTCGCTCGCAAATCCGCCGTGCGCCCTTGCGTGGCGGATCGAGAATCAACACATCCGCGCCTGAAAAAGCGGACAGATCGCCCGGCGCCATCAGATCTTGCGTTTGATATCGGGCATCCAGGCCATGCTCGCGAGCCATCGCGTTCGCCCGGCGAATGGCGCCGCCGGCCATGTCCGCACCGCGCACCGAGCATCCGGTCGCCCGGGCCAGCGGCAAGGAAAGGTTGCCGATGCCGCAAAACAGATCGGCCACGCGTCCCGGTCGGGAGCGCCCGGTGAGCGCGTCCGTCGCCCAATCCTGCACCTGACGGATCATGGCCGCATGTCCCTCGATCGTCCCCTGCACGAAATCCTCGGGGCCGACAACCAGATCCATCGTCGCACATCCCGCCGGAACCCGTTCGCAAACCTTCGGCGCCGGACGCATGAGGGACGCCAGCCTCATCCCCTGCCCCATCCACCATGCGACTGCGCCCTGGGAAGCCTGCATGCGGCCGAGCCGTTCCATCGCATCGCGCAGGTCAGCCGGGATCTTCAAGCTTGCTCCGGGCGCCGTTTCCAGCACCACATGCGCGCCATGCGTCAGCACGGTCACGCGAACCGACGTCACGGCCGCCGGCAGCCTTGGCCCCAGCGTCAGCCGCACGGCTTCGATGAACGGGTGAATGGCCGGACAGGCCGGAGCGCGAACGACACGGTGACTGGCGCGGGCGCGAAACCCGAGCCAGCTGCCGCTGCGATCTTCGCCACGCCAGAGGCGGACGCGGCGGCGTTGTCCCGGGCCCGGCGCTGCGTCAATCGGATGCCAGTCGCATGCCGTGTCCAACCAGGGATCAAAGGCCTCGCGCACCCAAGCGGACTTGATGCGGCCATGGCGACCGGGATCCAGACATGCCAGCGCGCAGCCACCGCAGGTCTCGGCAACGGCGCAGATCGGCGCGACTCGATCCTCCGACGCTTCGACCACCTCGATCATTCGGCCGCGCCATGCCCCGCGCCGTTTCCCTGTCACCGCATAGCGGACGCAATCGCCCGGCACCGCATCGGGCACCA
>CAYQMA010000162.1:0-1320 GCA_964418535.1 uncultured Zetaproteobacteria bacterium
CGGCCGCTGGGCTTTGGGGCGGCCTGGTTCTGGGCCCGGGGCTGGAGCGCCACCGTGCTGGGCCTGTTGCGGCTGTTGGCCGGCGTGAAGCTGGAGGTGGAGGGGCGCGAGCATCTGCCGGATGCGCCTTGCGTGGTCATGGCCAAGCACCAGTCGGCGCTGGAAACCATCGCCATGCCGTTGCTGGTGCCGCCGTTCGTCTGGGTGCTCAAGCGGGAGCTGTTCTACATTCCGGTGTTCGGCTGGGCGCTGTGGGCGCTGGATGAAATCGCCATTCGCCGTTCCAATCCGCGCGAGGCGCTGAAACAGGTGCTGGAGCAGGGGCGGCGCTTCCTGAAGGCGGGGCGATGGGTGGTCATCTTTCCCGAGGGCTCGCGCATGCCGCCCGGCGAAACGGGCGAGTATCAGGCCAGCGGCATCATGCTGGCGCGGCAGGCCGGCGTGGGCATTCTGCCGATGGCGCACAATGCCGGCACCTGCTGGCCCAAACGCGGCTTTCTCAAGCGCCCCGGCACGGTGCGCATCCGTTTCCTGCCTTTCATTCCGGCCGATCAGGTGCATGAGGCGCCGCGTTCGGCGCTGCTGGCACGTATCAGGGACGATATCGAAGCCGCCACCCGGGAACTGGGCGGATAGCCGGGCGCCAGGTCGCCCCCGGTTTCAGGTGGGTCGTTCGCGGACATGCCGCGCCAGCCGCATCCAGGCTTCGTCATCCAGTTGTTCCGGACGGGCCTTGGGGTCGATGTCCAGTGCCTGCCAGTCGCGCTCGGTCAGGAGCCCCCGGAAATTGTTGGCAATGGTCTTGCGCCGGTGGGCGAAGCCCAGGCGCACGGCGCGCTGCAGCGCCGCGTAGTCGCAGGCTGGCATCTCGGCGCGCGGCCGCAGCAGCACAACGGCCGAGTGCACCTTGGGTGGCGGCGAAAACGCCCCCGGCGGCAGCACGAGCAATCGCTCCGGGCAATAGAAATGGCGCGCCAGCACCGACAGCCCGCCACGCTCGCGGCCGCCCGGCCCGGCGAGGATGCGCGCCGCCACCTCGCGCTGGTACATCAGCGCCATGCCGCCGCCGACGCGGTGCCCGAACAGCGCCGCCGACAGCGGGCCGCTGATGTTGTAGGGCAGATTGCCGACGATCCAGTCGGGTTGGAACTCCCGAATCACCGAATCCAGCGCCGTGAGCGCATCGGCGTGATAGACCTCCAGCCTGTCGTTTTTATCGGCCTGCGCCTCCCAGTGAGCGGCAAAGCGATCGTCCTTCTCGATCACGCCCAGGGCCGCGGCGCGGGCCAGGAGCGGACGGGTCAGCGCCCCCGGCCCGGG
>CAYQMA010000162.1:1420-2671 GCA_964418535.1 uncultured Zetaproteobacteria bacterium
CGGCACAGGCGCATGCTGATTGCCGGCAACTGGAAAATGAACGGCCTGCTGGAGGATGCGCGCCAGTTTGTGGAGCAGTTGGCGGAAAATCCCGCGCCCGATCACATCGAGGTGGCGTTGATGCCTCCGTTCACCCTGTTGCATCCGATGTCCGAACCACTGCGCCAGAAGGGCGTGGTTTTGGGCGCGCAAAGCGTCTATTTCGAGAAGAGCGGCGCATTCACCGGCAGCATCAGCGCGATGATGCTGCGCGATGCCGGCTGCCACTATGTGATTTTGGGCCATTCCGAGCGGCGGGACATCATCGGCGAGTCCAACCCGATCATCCGGCGCAAGCTGCAAGCCGCTTGGGATGCGGGGCTGGAGCCGATTTTGTGCATCGGCGAGCATCTGGAAGAGCGCGAGGCGGGCAAGACGAACGAGGTGCTGACCGATCATCTCTCGGTGCTGGCCGACGCGCCCGAGGGCGTGCCGCTGACCGTGGCCTACGAGCCGGTCTGGGCCATCGGCACCGGTCGCACGGCCACGCCGGAGCAGGTGACCGAAACCCACGCCTTCGTGCACGAGGAACTGAAGCGGCTGGGTCATGACTGCCGCGTGCTCTATGGTGGCAGCGTCAAGCCTGAAAACACCGAGGCCCTGATGGCCTGCCCGGGCGTGGATGGCGCGCTGGTGGGCGGCGCGAGCCTCAAGGCGGAATCGTTCAATCAGATCATTGCCGCGGCGGCGCGTGCCGTGGCGGGGGCTTAGTTATGCACACCTTGGTGACCAGCATCCATATCCTGGTGGCGCTCGGCTTGATCGGCGTGGTGCTGATCCAGCGCGGCCAGGGTGCGGACATGGGCGTTTCCTTCGGGGGCGGCGGTGCACAGACCTTGTTCGGCAGCCGCGGCTCCGGTTCGTTTCTCGGCAAGCTGACCGGGGCGCTGGCGGCGCTGTTCATGCTCACCAGCCTGACGCTGGCCTTCTTCTCGCAGCAGCAGGCCGGATCGGTGGTGGAAAAGGCTGCCGAGAGCCAGCCGGCCAAGGCGGCGCCGGCGCTGCCGGACGCCAAGGGGGGCGGTTTCGATCCCTCGAAGCTGAAGCAGCCTGCCGGCAAGGCCGGCAAGAAGAGCCCGGACGGCCTCCCGGCTGCCAACTGACCGGGTTGCGCATCCAGATCAATGCCGAAGTGGTGGAATTGGTAGACACGCCATCTTGAGGGGGTGGTGGGCTTTGCCCGTGCCGGTTCGACTCCGGCCTTCGGCACCA
>CAYQMA010000163.1:0-2666 GCA_964418535.1 uncultured Zetaproteobacteria bacterium
TGCCCGCAAGCCGCAATTCCGGATGCCGTCCGCCGTGCAGCAACTGCATGGCCTGAACCATGAACTCGATTTCCCGAATGCCGCCCGCGCCGCGCTTGACATCGTATCCCGGGCCCACGTCACGCCCGCCGGCGACGGCGTCAATGCGCCGTTTCATATCCGCCAGCGCGTTCACCGTCGTGTAATCCAGGTACCGCCGGTGCACGAACGGCGCCACCCCTTCCAGAAAAGCCGCCCCCAGTTCCGCATCGCCAGCCACCGGTCGCGCCTTGAGCAGCATCGCGCGTTCCCATGTTTGACCGTAGTCGCGGTAAAAATCCACCGTCGCATCAAGACTCATGACGATCGGCGCGGCAGCGCCGCCGGGCCGCAAGCGCATGTCCACCGTCCATGCCTGACCGTCGGCCGTGCGCTCATCCAGCATCCGAATCAGCATCCGCGACAGGTGAGCGAAGTACTCGCCGGCCGGCGCCGACTTGCGCCCGCCAGTGCTGGCGGAAGCCTCGGGCGCATCAAAGAGAAACAACAGATCCACATCGGAGCCAAGGTTCAGCTCCCGGCCGCCCAGCTTGCCCAAACCAACGACCGCAAACCGCCCCTCATCCATCGTTCCATAGCGGGGAACCAGCGCCTGCCGCGCCATCGCCAGGGCCCGCCCGATCAGGCCCGCAGCGAAATCCGACAGCGCCGTCCAGGAAGCGGCAATGTCGCCATGCAGCCCCAATTCCCACCAGATCACATGCGCCAGCGCCCGCGCCTTGGCCTGCCGCAAACGATGCATGTTTTCCTCCGCATCGTCGGAGACCTGCGGGAGCCAGTCCTCGCTTCCGTCGGGCAGCAGCGCCTTGTCAGGCGGCGCAAACAATGCCTGGCGCGCCTCATCATCCAGTCGCGCCGCCAGCCGGGCGAAATACGGCGAAAGCTCCGCCAACCGCCGGGCGTCCGCCCACGAGGCTTTGGGCACAGTCTCAATCCAACCGTTCATCCCGTGATGATAGCCCATCGGCGGCGTCCCGGCGCATAATGTCTGATGTCTGAAAAAAGGCCGCCGGACAACCGGCGGCCTTTTCCTCCTGCCCTCCTGCGGTCGATCAGACCTCAGACGGAGTAATACATATCCAGCTCGTAGGGATGCGGACGCAGACGCAGCTGATCCACTTCCTCCATCTTCAGCGAGATGTAGGCGTCGATCATGTCGTCGTCCATCACGCCGCCCGCCTTCAGGAAGTCGCGATCGGCATTCAGCGCATTCAGCGCCTCCTCCAGCGAACGCGCAACGGTCGGGATCTCGGCCTCTTCCTCCGGCGGCAGGTCATACAGGTTCTTGGTGGCTGCCTCGCCCGGATCGATCTTGTTCGCGATGCCGTCCAGACCCGCCATCATCATGGCCGTGAAGGCCAGATAGGGGTTCGCGGACGGATCCGGGAAACGCACCTCGATGCGGCGCGCGGCATCGGAATTGACCACCGGAATACGGATCGAGGCCGAACGGTTCCGGTTCGAATAAGCCAGCATCACCGGCGCTTCGAAGCCCGGCACCAGGCGCTTGTAGGAGTTCGTCGAAGCGTTGGTGAAGGCATTGATGGCCTTGGCGTGCTTGATGATGCCGCCGATATACCACAGCGCCTCCTGCGACAGCCCCGCATACTTGTCGCCGGCGAAGATGTTCCTGCCGTCCTTCCACAGCGACTGGTGGGTGTGCATGCCGGTGCCGTTGTCGTCAAAGACAGGCTTGGGCATGAAGGTCGCCGTCTTGCCATGCGCATCGGCCACGTTGTGCACCACATACTTGTACCACTGGGCACGATCCGCCGTCTCGATCAGGCCGCCGAACTTGAAGTCGATTTCGCACTGGCCGGCCGTCGCCACCTCGTGGTGATGGCATTCCACTTCCAGCCCCACATCCTGCATGACCAGCGCCATGTCGTTGCGGATTTCCTGCAGGGAATCCACCGGCGGCACCGGGAAATAACCGCCCTTGACCCGCGGACGGTGACCGCGATTGACGCCCTCGAAGGTTTCGTTCGAGTTCCAGGCGGCCTCCTCCGATTCGATGCGATAGCCGCAGCCGCCCATCTCGTTGTAATGGGTCACCGAATCGAAGATGAAAAACTCCAGCTCGGGGCCGAAATACGCCGCATCGGCAATGCCGGCGCTCTGGATGTATTTGAGCGCCCGCTGCGCCACCTGGCGCGGGCAACGGTTGTAATCCTTGCCCGTCATCGGATCGATGATCTGGCCGATCAGCACCAGCGTGGACGCCTCGAAGAACGGATCGATCTGGGCGCTGGCCGGATCCGGAATGATGGCCATGTCCGAATTGTTGATGTCGCACCAGCCGGCAATCGAGGAACCGTCAAAGGCGAATCCATCCTCGAAGGAATCCTCGCTCAGCACCGCGATCGGGTAGGTCACGTGCTGCCACTTGCCCTTGGTGTCGGTGAATCGGATGTCCACGAATTCGCATTCGTGCTCCTTCACCATTTCGAATACTTTCTTAACTGCTTCACTCATCATTTATCTCCTTTGATGTCGTTGAAAAAACGCGCACTGCCCTCTGATCCGGTTGCCTTACAAGGCATCCTGATCGCGCTCGCCGGTGCGGATGCGTATGGTCTGCTCCACCGGCAGCACGAAAATCTTGCCGTCGCCGATCTTGCCGGTGC
>CAYQMA010000164.1:0-2657 GCA_964418535.1 uncultured Zetaproteobacteria bacterium
GCGCCAATCTCGACGTCGGCGATACGGTGCATATCCGCGATCTGAAGCTGCCGGATGGCGTGACCGTGCCGGAAATCGAGCACAATCCGGAACTGAATTTCACGGTACTGAACATCGCCGCTCCACGCGTGGAGGCTGCGACCGGAGAAGCCGGGGAAGGCGAAGAGGAATCCGCCGGCGAGGAATCGTAATCCGCATGAAATTGCTCGTCGGCCTGGGAAATCCGGGCGCCCAATACGAGCAAACGCGTCACAATGTCGGCTTTCGCCTGTTGGACGCCATTGCAGACAGTCAGGGGCTGCGGTTTTCCGCAGCCCCTCGCTTTCACGCCGAAACAGCCGTCTGGGAGACGGCTGCGGATCGGGTGCTGCTGGTCAAACCGCAAACGTTCATGAACAACTCAGGCGAATGCGTGGGGCCGCTGGCGCGTTATTACCATGTGGGAACGTCCGACATCATTGTTTGCCACGATGACCTCGATCTGCCGGGCGGCGCCTTTCGCCTGAAAACCGGCGGCGGCCATGGCGGCCACAACGGGCTGAAATCGCTGAACCGGCATCTGCCCGATGCGAACTACCGGCGCATCCGAATCGGCATCGGACGTCCGCCGGCCGGCATGGAGGTCACCCCCTGGGTGCTGGGCAGAATCACCGAAACGGAACGGGCCAACGAGAACCGCCTGTTTCCGGCTATCATCCGGGAGCTGGGCCTGATTCTGGCGGGCGATCTGGCGCGCGCCAGCAATCACATTCATCTGCATTTACGGGAGCAATAAATGGCGCTTGGCATTGGCATCGTCGGCTTGCCCAACGTCGGCAAATCCACCCTGTTCAACGCCCTGAACGGCGGCGGCGCGGAAGCCGCGAACTACCCCTTCTGCACGATTGATCCGAACGTCGGCGTCGTGCCCGTGCCCGATCCCCGACTGGATCAACTGGCCAGGATCGTGCAGCCGCAGGCGGTGCAACATGCGGTGGTGGAATTCGTGGACATCGCGGGCCTCGTGGCCGGCGCGGCCAGCGGCGAAGGCCTGGGCAACCAGTTCCTGGCCAATATCCGCGAATGCGCCGCCATCGCGCATGTGGTTCGCTGTTTCGAGGATGAAAACATCACTCATGTGGCCGGCAAGGTAGATCCCTTGGGCGACATTGAAGTGATTGACACCGAACTGATGCTCAAGGATCTGGAAACCCTGGATCGGGCCATCGAGCGCGTGCGGCGACAGACCAAGACTGGCGACAAGGATGCCAAGGCACGCCTGGCGCTCCTGGAGCGTGTGAAACAGGGACTGGAGGACGGGCAGACCGTCCGTCGTCAGAGCCTGAGTGCGGAGGAGCGGCATGCCATCCGTGATCTGTTCCTGCTCACGGCCAAGCCCGTACTGTATGTCGCCAACGTGGATGATGCATCCTTGCCGGACGGCAATGAATTGGTGGATGCCGTACGTCGGCATGCCAACGAGGAAGGTGCACGCGTGGCCGTCGTGTCAGCTCAGATCGAAGCGGAATTGGCCGAAATGGACGAGGAATCCCGGCAGGAATTCCTGGCCGATCTGGGCCTGAAGGAGCCGGGATTGAACACGGTGATCCGCGAAGCCTATGCGCTGCTCGATCTCATCACCTATTTCACGGCCGGCGTCAAGGAGGTGCGGGCCTGGACCATCCACCGCGGCGACACCGCGCCCAAGGCCGCCGGCGTGATCCATACGGATTTCGAGAAAGGCTTCATCCGCGCCGAAGTGATTTCGTTTGAGGACTTCGTCCGCTACGGCGGTGAACAAGGCGCCAGGGAAGCAGGCAAGATGCGACTGGAGGGCAAGGATTACGTCGTTGCCGACGGCGACGTGATGCATTTCCGTTTCAATGTCTGAGGCTGTTGCAATCCGTAACCGTAAGCATGCATGACCTTGACCGGCCGGTGCCCCCGGCATGCTCTTTGCTAGTTGGTCGTCATGATGGACCATGAAGAATTTCATTCAACCGCCATGCTCGTGGACGAGCAGCGCATCGTTGCCCGCGGCATCGAGGCCATGCTCAAGGATGCAGACGATATCGACCTGATCTGGTGCCAGGACGAGCGCGAGGCCGAGCAAATGGCCTGTCATCACGGCCCGACCGTCATTCTGCAGGACATCAACATGCCCTATCTGGACGGTTTCGAGCTGTTGGCGCGTTATCGGAACAATGACGCCATCCGCGACATTCCGGTGATCATGCTGTCCGCCGAGCAGGCCGCTGAAACCAAGGCGCGATGCTTCCTGGAAGGCGCAAGCGATTATCTGACCAAACCGCCGCATCCAGTCGAACTCATCGCCCGCATCCGGCATCACACCCGCGCCTACTTCGAGCATCTTGAACGCCTGGCGATGATCGAACAATTGAAGCAGCAGAAGCAGGCACTGGCCGAAATCAACGCTCGCCTGGAACAGATGAGCCGCACCGACGGCTTGACGGGCATCGCCAACCGGATGTTCTTCGACCAGCGCCTGAATGAAGAATGGAGACGCACCCGTCGCCAGCATGGCTCGCTGGCGGTGGCGCTGGTTGATGTGGACAACTTCAAGCAATACAACGACGCCTACGGGCATCAGGCTGGCGACGATTGCCTGAAACGGGTGGCGTCCACCATCTCGCAGACGCTGCAGCGTCCGGGCGATT
>CAYQMA010000165.1:0-2625 GCA_964418535.1 uncultured Zetaproteobacteria bacterium
GCCGCGCGCGGCAGCACCATCAGCTTCGGCGGCGTCCACCATTTGACCTCGGCCTTGCGCGCATCCAGCAGCCGCGCAATTTCGTGGAACCACAGTTCCAACGTCGTATCCTCGTCGCCGCGGCCGGAATCCTCGGGATAGAGCATGATGACCTTGCAGCCCTTGAGCAACGGCATGAGCCGCCCCGTATCCAGTCCGTCCCAGGCGTGAACCGCCACCTCCAGCCGGCATTGCGGCGCATCGTTGGCCACCCGTCCGGCGGCCTCGTCCATCCGCGCCTGCTTGCGCGCCACCTGAGCCTCATCGCCCGGCGTGAGCAGGTGCACGCTCAGCTTGTGATGCTTTTGCGCCATTTCCTCGACCATCGCCGGCAGGCCGTCGTGCCAGCCCACGAAGATCAGCTTCAGATCCCATTTGTCCGGCCAGGTGAAGGCGGCCAGCGGCGACTCGCTAGCCGGTTCCGTGCTCTCGCCGTCCAGCGCCTCGCGCATCAGGGCCGCCCAGCCGTCCGGCTCGCAACCCAGGGCCAGCACGTCCGTGATGACGACCGGCCGGCGAATCTTGCGCAAGTCGCCGAACAGGATGTGGCGGCCGGATTCGTCGCGCGCGGCCAGCAGGTTCAGTCCCCTGGAAAAACAGCGGCCAAGCCAGTCGCCCAATTCGGCGCTGCCATCCTCGCATTCGATGCGGCTCGTGGCGCCCGCGGGCACGATGCGGGCCGGCCAGGGGCGCGCATACAGGCCCGTTTCGCCGTTCACCGCATCCATCATCCGCATGCCCAGTTCCGGCATATGGGCGCAGTGGTGCATCTGGTAGAGCATGCGCGCCTTCAGCGCCGCCGAGTCCACCGTCTCCATGCCCAGCGCCTCGGTGAACACCGCCCGCGCATGCTCCGGCGGGGCGCTGTCGCAAACCACCAGTCCCGGCGCCTGGCCGGCGCGGCGCAGCTCGCGCGCCAGGGCATGCAGATCGGCCATGTCGCGACGGGCGCGGGGGTCGTTCCATGCCCGCTGGAACAGCACCGCGCCGCGGATGCCCGAAAGCCGGAAGCGGGCCAGCACGTCGCGGCTGCCGGGCTCGATTTCGCGGATGGCAAGCCAGCGGCCCAGCCGCCGCGCGCCGTCCCTTGCCGCGCCCAGAAACAGCCAGACGGAGGCGAACGAGCGCCGCATGCGCGCGCACATCCGGTCAAAGGCCCGCAGGATGGCGATGGCCTGCTCGTTGTCGCCGGCGAGCAGCAGCGATTCGCGCGCCGACAGCGGCGAGTTGGCCAGTTCCTCCAGCAGGTAGTGCATCACGTTCGAGCCCAGGCCCACGAACAGGGCGAAGAAGAACACGCCCGAAAGCACGATCAGCATGGTCAGCACGGCCAGCCAGGGCGAGAACGCGTCCGCCGGCGCGCTGCCGGGGTCGAGTAGCAGGCGGAAGCCATAGAACAGCACCTGCCAGACGCTGTAATCGCCGGGCGTGGTTGCGCCGTCGTCGTTCAAGTCCATGTGTGGATAGAGCCAGACCACGGCGACGGCGGTGGAGCCCATCAGCAGCACGAACATGCCGGTGAGCATCGTGGCTTCCTTGCGCACCGCGTCGCGCGCCGCCACGCGCCCGAGCGCGCCGGCCAGATTGCCGAGCGGATTGAGCATCACGAGGAAGCGGATTGCGCGCAGGCCGGCCCAGGCCGGTGAAAGTCCGGGAACCAGGCCCAGCATGGGCACGGTGGCCAGCGCATCGAGCGCCGCGAACGCGAGTTCCGCGCGGCGGCGACCTGCCGACTCCACCACTCGGGCAGCGGCGAAGGCACGGCAGGTGGTTTCCACCAGCAGCGCCACGCCCGCATAGAGCGCGATGCGCGGCGTTAGCGCGCCCAGCGCCGTCAGCGCCAGCGCCGATACGGCCACGCCCATCGAATAGACCATCGCATCCAGCGACAGGAAACGGAACACCCGCAGCATCCGCAGCATGTACATGCCGCGCGCCAGCCGGGCCAGCCGCAGCCACATGCCGCCGGCCAGCCAGGACGTGGGCGCGACAGCCGCAAAGGCGAGGCTGGCCGTGGCCAGCGCATCCAGCGCCATGAACCAGCCTTCGCCGCCCAGATCGCGTTCGCGGGCGCGCGCCAGCCGCCGCAGCACGACAAAGCGGGCGCCCACCTCGAATGCGAAAAACACGGCCAGCGCCGCCAGCACCGGACGGGCATGGCTGACCGTAGCCAGCGCCAGCGCCGCCATGATGATCAGCGCATAACGGGGATGATTGAAGATGCGTTCGGCCAGCGCCAGCCACTCGCGCTGTTTGCCGCTCAGGGGTGCGGCGGGGCGCGCCGGGCGGGATGGGCGCGGGTCTTTTTTCTTCGCTTCCGGCACGACCGGCGCTTCCGCTTCCGGCGATGGCGCGTCGGTTGCGACCGCCGGGGCGGGTTCGCCGGCTTCCGCTTCCGCCGGTTTCGGTTTTTCCGCCGGTTCCGCCGTGATCTCCAGCCGGGCCGGGCGCGCATCGGCGCGCGTCAGGGCAGTGGCCCCGTCGCACTCGCCGGCGTCATCCGGGCGCGGTTCGCCCGCCGGCGGCTCGGCGGGCGTGGCCGGTTCGGTGGACTCGCCCGAACCGGCCGGCCCGTCCTCAGGGCGG
>CAYQMA010000166.1:0-2613 GCA_964418535.1 uncultured Zetaproteobacteria bacterium
CGCACCAGTTCGTTCATCTCCATGATCGGCAGCAGAATCGCCATGGCCAATGCGCCCACCAACACGGCCATCACCATCACCAGCATTGGTTCCAGAATCGTCACCATGCGCTTCAGGCTCCGGGCTGTTTCCGATTCATAGCTCTCCGCCACCCGCAACAGCATCGCATCCAACTGCCCGCTCTGCTCGCCCACGGCGATCAGACGAACGGCCAGATGCGGCAGCCAGCCGCTCTGCGCCAGCCGGGCAGCCAGACTCTCGCCCTCCCGCAGCGATTCGCGCGCCTGAAGCACGGCCTCGCGAACCGGAACCATCTCCACGCTTTGCGCCGCAATCAGCATGGCGGAAAGCACCGGCACCCCGCCCGACAGCAGCATGCCCAGCGTGCGCGCATATCGCGCCGTCTCAATCTTGCGCAACAACAGACCGATGCCGGGCAACCGCAACAGCAGACGATCGCGCACCAGCCGGATTTCGGGACGCCGAACAGCCAGGCGATACGCCACCGCCAATGCCGCCAGCCCGAGCAGCATCCACAGGCCATGCGTCCGAAGCGTTTCGGACACATGAATCAGCGCCTGGGTCAGCCAGGGCAGATCGCCGCCGGCGCGATCAAACACGCGCGCCACCTGCGGCACGACCACCGTCAGCAGAAACACCATGACCAGCAGGCCGAAGCCGGTGATAATCAGCGGATACAACACGGCGGAGAGAATGTCCTGCCGCAGTTGCTGACGATGTTCGAGCAACTGCGCCAGTCGCGCCGCCACCGCGTTCAACTGCCCCGTTTCCTCGCCAGCCGCCACCATGTTTCGCACGATCTCGTCGAAACCCTGCGTTTCCATGGCATCGGACAGAGAGTGTCCTTCCAGCACCAACTGCCGGAGACCGGCCACGGACTGCCGCGCCCGGCGCGATTCCATGCCGTCGGCGATCGAGGCCAGCGCCTCCACCAATGGCATGCCGGCATTCAGCAGCGTGGCCAGTTGCTCCAGAAACACCACCGTCTCCGGCGCGGACAACGCACGCCCCGAGACGGCCGATCCGCTTGAGCCGGCGGCAGTCTCGATCCGGCGGAGACGCCGGGGCAGCAGCCCCTGCTCTTTCAGCCGAAGCCGCGCCTCACGTTCGGAACCGGCCTCCAGCGACCCCTTGCGCGTTCGACCGCGCGCATCCATCGCCTCGTAGCTGAACAGGCTCATGCATCCATCACCGTATCCTGACGGGTCACGCGCAGCACCTCGTCCACGCTCGTCAGACCCGCCGCCACATGACGCACGCCATCTTCGGCCAGACTTGTCATGCCTTCCCGCTTGGCGATGCGGCGCAGGGTCAAAAGGCTCTTGCCGTCATGGATGGCGGCGCGCATATCGTCCGAAATTTGCTGCATTTCGAAAATGCCGATGCGCCCGCGGAATCCCGTTTGCATGCAGTAATCGCAACCTCTGGCCTCGAAAACCTGTTCGGCGCCCGCAAACGCCTCCTCCGTCACGCCCAGCGCCTTCCAGTCCGCCTCCCGCAAGGGGCGGGGATGCTTGCATCGCGGACATAGGGTGCGCACCAGCCGCTGCGCCTGCACCATCAACAGCGACGATGCCACCAGATACGGCTCCACACCCATATCCTGCAGGCGCATCACCGACGACAGGGCATCGTTCGTATGCAAGGTGGAGAACACCAGGTGACCAGTTAGGCTCGCCTGAATTGCGATCTCGGCCGTTTCCAGGTCGCGCATCTCACCGATCATCACAATATCCGGATCCTGACGCAGAATCGAACGCAATCCCGAGGCGAAATCCAACCCGATTTTCGGATGCACCTGCATCTGGCCCACGCCGTCGAGCTGATATTCGATGGGATCCTCGATGGTCAGCACGTTGCGGTTCTTGCGATCCACCTCCATCAGCGCGGCATACAGCGTGGTGCTCTTGCCCGATCCGGTCGGGCCGGTCACCAGCACCAGGCCGTGCGGCGCAGCCACGACCTCGCGCAGCACCTTCAGTTGCGCGGACGACATCCCCAGTTCCCGCAAGGTCAGCAGGCGCTGACCCCGATCCAGAAGACGCATCACCACCCGTTCGCCATGCGCCGTCGGCAGCACCGAAACGCGCACATCCACCTCGCGGCCGGCCACCCGCACCCGAAAACGCCCGTCCTGCGGATGCCGTTTTTCGGCGATGTCCATGCCGCTCATCACCTTGATGCGGCTGGTGATTGCGGCCTGCACGCTCTTGGGCGGCTTCACCACCGTGTGCAGCACGCCGTCCACCCGGAACCGCACCAGCACCTCATGCTCGAACGGCTCGATGTGGATATCGCTGGCGCGATCCTTCAAGGCTTGGGAAATCAGCGTATTCACCAGGCGGATCACCGGCGCGTCGTCATCGGCGTCCAGCAGGTCTTGGGCCTGCTCCATTTCCCGATCCAGCTCGCCGCCCTCGTCCATATCCTCGAGCATTTCCTCGGCCGAGGCGCTGGCCATATCGAACACGCGATTGAGTTCCATCAGAATCTGGTCGCGCGGCGCCAGCACCGGCACGACCTCGCATCGCAGTTCGCGTCGCACGTCATCGATCACCGTCCACGGCCATTCGCCATCGTCGGGGGTGGCCA
>CAYQMA010000167.1:0-2600 GCA_964418535.1 uncultured Zetaproteobacteria bacterium
GTTGGGGGATCGTCTAACGGCAGGACAGCGGACTCTGACTCCGTCAATCTAGGTTCGAATCCTAGTCCCCCAGCCAGTTTCGGGCGTGTTCGGGCAGGGCGCGCGGAACGATGCGATGCGGAACGTGCAAACTTGAAAAGATGAAGAAATGTTCATGTAAACTTCATCGCTTCATCATCAACGGTCTGTATGGTTCGCATTGTTCGGCGTTTCATTCCCTCCTCCCCTCCCTATAGTTGCGCCGAATGTTCAGGCCCCGGTTGCCCGCCGGGGCCTTTTTCTTTTCAACGTCCTTTATGTTTTGGCCATTGTTGACGACGGATGGGGCGGATGCGCTCCGGAGTCTTCATTGTCGAGACTGATCCTGGCCGTCACAGGCAGGTGATCGGAACAGATGAACGGCATCGCATGCAACGAATGAATCACGATGTCCGGCGTGGCCAGGATGTGATCCAGCCGCCGCACCGGCTGCCAGCTTGGAAACGTGGCAGGCGCTTGCAGGGGTTGGCGCAGTTGCGTGACGGCGAGCAAATGCCGGAACTCCCTGGAATCCGGTTCGCAATTCAGGTCGCCCATCAAGAGCGCCCGTTGGTGCCGGTTCAGGCGTCGGGCCAGGAAATCCATTTGTTTCAGACGGCTGGAGGTCCGCAATGACAGGTGGGTGACGAACACGGCCAGCTCTTGGCCGTTCACGTTGAGCACCGCTTCCATCAGTCCCCGACCGTGTCGCGACGCGGGCAGACGATGACGCTCCAGATGAATGCAGGGGAAACGGCTCAGCAGGCCCAGACTGATGCGCGCCACCTGCCGGATGGCGCGAGTGACCTGGGTGTAGCAATAGGGGAATCCGCTCCTGAAAGCGATGTATTCGGCCTGGTGGATCTGGTGCGTGCGGAAGGAGCCGCTGTCCGTTTCCTGGAGGGCGACGAGATCGAAGTCCGTCAGTTGTTCGGCAATCAGGTCGAGATTGGCGAGCAGTTGCCGGTGCGGCAGCACATAACGGTGGCTGTAGGTGAGCATGTGGCGGGGGCGGCGGCTGCCGATGCCAGCCTGAATGTTGAACGTAGCCACGCGCAGACGCGGCGACTGGCAGTTGGGGCTCAGTCTGGTTCTCCCGCTTCGCTCGCGCCGGCGATCGGCGGCGGCGAGTCCAGTTCCACCCGCTCGATCTTTTCGAAGCGCCTGCTGATTTTCTCGGCCGAGATGTGAATCTGGTCGGTGTCTTCCTTGGCCTGACGGATATGTCGGCTCAGATTCTCGAATCGCTTGCCGAAGCGGCCGAAATCCTTGGCCAGTTCGCCCAGCTCACGCTGGATGATATGCACCTGCTTGCGGGTTTCGGCATCTTTCAGCGCTGCCGCGATGGTGGTCAGGATGGCCATCATCGTCGTGGGACTGGTAATCCAGACCCGATGGCGGTGCGATTCGGCGATCAGCTCCGGATAATGGGCGTGCAACTCGGCGAACACGGCTTCGGAGGGCAGAAACATCAACGCGCTGTCGGCGGTCTCGCCGGGGATGATGTATTTGCCGGCAATGTCATGGATGTGTTTTTTCACATCCTGCCGGAAACGCGCGGCGGCCTGTTTTCGCTCTGCCTCGGAGCGGTCGCTGTCCATGCTGATCTGGTAGCTTTCCAGTGGAAACTTGGCGTCAATGACAATGTGGCCGATGGGCTCGGGAAGTTTGAGCAGACAGTCCGCCCGCTTGCCATTGGACAAGGTGGCCTGCAACTCCCAGGCGCCGGGCGGCAGCGCCTGGCGCACCAGCTGCGCAAGCTGAACCTCGCCGAAAGCGCCGCGGGCGCGTTTGTCGGTCAGCACGTCCTGCAGCGAGACCACGTTCTGAGAGAGGGCGTCGATGCGTTTCTGCGCCTCGTCGATGGCCGACAATCGCGCCAGCACGTCCGAAAACACCTTTTGCGTTTTCTCGAATCCCTTGTCCAGCCGGGCGTCCACGCGACCGGAAATCTGGTCCAGTTTCTGATCCACGCGTTCGGTCAGGCGATCGAACTGACGATTCAAGGTGTCCGTGGAGCCCTTCATGGATTCGGCCACGCTGGTGGCGATGCGGTCGCGCACGTCATGCAGCGTTTTCTGCAATTCATGCGTCATTTGCCGGTGTCCGGCCTCGATGCGTTCGCCCGTGAGCGCCGGCAGCACCTCCTGCAGCCGTTCCAGCCGCTCGTTGATGCGTTCCACCGTTCGGTCGTGCTGGCGTTCCAGCACTGGCGCCAGTTGTTCCGGCATTTGCTCTGCCTGCCGTTCCAGGGCCGCGTTCAGGGCGGCAAGCTTGCGTCCCTGCCAGAACAGCAGCGCCAATGCGACAAGCAGCAGCGCAGACAGCATCCAGGCCGCGTTCATGGCCGCGCCTGCATGGCATCCGTGGCCCGCGATTGTTCACGCAGGCGCCGGATGCGTTGCTGCAGTGCCCGCTCGCCGGGCGTGACGGCCAGAATCTGCGGCACGGGCACGGGACGGCGATCCCGATCCACAGCCACATAGACCATGACCACATCCATCACTACCTGCCCGCTGGCCTCCGAGCGGATGCGCACCGGCGTCCACAGGCTGGTGCGACCGGTCAGCGCCACCGATGCC
>CAYQMA010000168.1:0-2600 GCA_964418535.1 uncultured Zetaproteobacteria bacterium
CTCGCCGTCTGGTTCACGCTCGGCCGTCGCATCGACGGCATCGTCTTCTATCTGCTGTTTGCCATCACCGTCACCGCCTCGGTGCAACTGGTGGGCGTGTATCTGGTCTTTGCCAGCCTCATCATTCCAGCGCTGGCCACGCTTCGCGCCGACCGCCATCAGCTGTGGCTGGGCTACGCTCTGGGCGCGCTGGGGTATGCCGGCGGCCTGCTCGCCTCGGCGATGTTCGATCTTCCCACCGGCCCCGTCATCGTCTGCGCCATCGCGCTGGTCGCAGCCCTGTTCGCGACCTTGGCATCACCACGGGACACCCGGCGCAAATCGGCATAAAGGCCCGGACATTTGCAGCCGGAGGTGCAGCCATCCATAATGGCGCTGATGGCTTTCGGACCCGCGCCCACCGACCCCCGATTCGAGCCCGCCGATTATCGGGACCTGGCCGTGCTCTATCCGGACGAAATGCGCTTGCTGCGTTATGTGGCGCAACCGCTCGATCTGGCGGCCGACGTGGCAATCATCTCCGAGGGGCAGCAAGCCCAGTTTCTGTATCTGGTGCATCGGGGCCTGCTTCGGGTCAACAAGCGTCACAGCAATGAAATATTCGAAGTCGGCTCGATTACTCCCGGTGAGATTTTCGGCGAAGCCTCGATTCTCTACGACGCCCCGGCAGGCGCGGAAGTCCGTTCGGTCGAGACATGCTCGTTGTTCCAGATTCCCGCCGAGCAGGTGCGTGAAATCCTGAAATCCAACAAGCGTTTCCAACGCTGCCTGAGCCAGTTGGCCGAACGACGCCAGGCAGCCACCGCCGTCGCCGTCAATCCGGTCTTCTCGAAGCTGCCGCAGGCCGTGCGCGAAACCTTGCTCTACAACGCCCGTTTCGTGTCGCTGGAAGCCGGGGAAACGCTGTTCGAGGAAGGCGATACGGATACGCGCTTCATGTTCCTCGTGTTGAGCGGCAAGGCCGAGGCCTCGGTCCGGCATCCGCACGACCCGTCCAAACGCATCGTGTTTTCCCGCATATCGGCCGGCGACGAAGTCGGCGAGATTTCCATCATCACCGGCAAACCGCATGCCGCCACGGTCACCGCCATCACGCCCTTGCGCCTGATGGCCATCAGCCACGAGGCCGTGCATGCCTGGCGCAAACGCTATTCCGATTTCGGCTACAGTCTGTATGCCTGCGTCCAGCGCAAGCTTCAGCACAGCCTGGAGGCCATGCGCAAGGTGATGGACGAGCATGAGGCGAAGGCCAGGACGGTGGGCATCCTGCCGCCCATCGCCGGCGCCGGGGCTTCCGCCCGCCCGGACGCGGAAACCTGACCAACCCTGAACGCAGCCCTTTGCGGCTCCCAAAGCAAAGGCCACAAACGAGCCACGCCTGACTTGACTGCCGTTCGCCGCGCCATGCAGTGACCGTTCGTCACGCGAGCTGCGCGATGCTTTCGCACCACCCCAAAGGGCCGCTCAAAGGCCGCCAGGCTGACAGCCTTTGAGCCGATCCCGATTAGACGATCAGTGCAGGATACGCAGCTCCACGCGACGGTTTTTGGCCCGCCCTTCAGGCGTTGCATTGCTGGCCACCGGCTGGCTTTCGCCATAGCCATGCGCGCTGAGACGCGACGCATCCACACCGTGCGAGACCAGATAATCCATCACGCTTTTGGCCCGTCGTTCGGACAACGCCTGATTATAAGCCGCCGATCCTCGACTGTCGGTATGCGCCGCCACTTCCACCCGAATCTTCGGATGTTTTTTCAGCGTCTCGACGACACGATCCAGAATCGCCGCCGAAGCGGGCGTAAGCTCGGCGCTGTTGGTCTCGAAGTGCACGCCTTCCAGGCGAATCACCTCGGGCTTGGGCTTCGGCTTGGGCGCGCAGTTGCGTTGCGCCAGCAGCCTGGCCTGCTCCGCATATTTGCGCGCATCGGCGATGTGGCCTGCGGTTTCATCCGGATGCACGCCGCCTTCGGTCAGTTCATGCGCAGCCCAATACAGCTCGGATTGCGCCCGCGCCATGGCCGCCGGCGCGCAACGCTCGGCGCCGGCCTTGCGCGCGGCATCCACCGCCGCCTTGGCATCCGCCAGCTCATCGCGCTCCAGATCCAGCGAACCGGTGGCGCATCCGCCCAGGACAAGGGCAACGCCCATCATCAACCATGCTCCATGCCGCATCTTCATCACTGGCCTCCCTTGGCTGCCGCCTGCTCGGCCAGCTCCATGAATTGTCGCGCCGCATTCAGATCGTGCTGCGCCAGTTCATCCTGCGCAATGGATGCCAGGTTTCGCGCCAACTCGGCCTGATAATCGTGACGATCCTTCAACTGATCTTCCAATCGGGTCACGCGTTCATCCACGCTGTCAAAAGCGCCCGCCTGCGCCGCCGGCGCCAGCGCCAACAACATCGGTATCAACAGAAATATCTTTTTCATTCCACCCTCCTCACATGCCGGAATTGCACCACTCTTCCATATTCGGGACGACCTGGCCAGTTGTTTCCGGAAAATCGTCCACAGGCTGCTCAGAAAAACACATCCAGTTGCGCGGCATAGACATTGGCGCGATCGCCAAATTCGCTGCCCGCATGGCCGCCGAACAAAAGC
>CAYQMA010000169.1:0-2570 GCA_964418535.1 uncultured Zetaproteobacteria bacterium
CCGTGATTCAGCACGCCCTCCAGCAGCGCCGTGCCGCCTCGCCACCAGCCGGCGCGTTCCGTGTCCAGCGACACGTCCAGCACCCCCGCGTTGATCCACTCGACACCCCTGGCCTGCCCGCCGCCGAAATTGCGCACGCCCTCAAGCGAAAACCCCAGCGAAGCCTCCAACCCGGTCGGCTCCGCCGCCCAAGTCCGCGACGCTCCCCAGCCAAGGCACAGCGCCAGCGCCAGCAATAAGCGCATTCCGATTGGCATTGTCTTCATCCGAACCCTCCCGAACCAGTGCATCATCCATACCGACGCACGACCCCGCTGGCCTCCGCCCAACAAGCGGCGCCGCGCACGATTGCAAGGCTGGCATCGATAAACGCGCAGCAGGCTGAAAAGCAAGAAAAGTGCCACATGCGCCATCCATCCGACCGTCCGGCCGCCCATCGAGAACCGCGATGCGGCCGGCACGAAGCGCACGCGATGCGCCTTCTGCCGGCGTTGGGGGCGTTTCGTCCTTCCGTCCGCAAGGCTGGCCTCATGTTTGCTTGCTTTCTGCCGATAAAGGCTTGCTACGCAAGCATACGCATCTTGGAGGGATGTCATGACGCAGACCGAAACCGCGGCCAACGCCGCTCCGCTCAAGGGATTCGAAAAGATCAACATCCGCCAGCGACTGTGGCTGATTCTGGCGCTGGTGGTTGTCGGTACGCTGACGCTCGGATGGACCTACCAGCACACGGTCAATCAGCTGGAGGAGATCGACTTCCAATCCGCCAAGGCCAGCAAGACCATGGAGGTGCTGGATGGTCTGGCGGGCGCGCTTCCCACGCTGAACGCCAAGGCCATGATCTATGGCAAAACCGCCGATCCGGCGGTTCGCGACGCGGTGGACCGGGGTCTGGCCGCCGCAGAAAAGGATTTCGCCACACTGGCGGCATCGAAAGAGACAGAATTTGCGGCCGAGGCGCGCAAGACCGGCGAGCTGATGACCGAATACGCCGCCAACTGGAAGACCGTGAAGGAAGCCCGCGAGAAGCTGGGCGCGACCGAAAAGCTGGGCCTGCGCGGCGATCTGCGGAATGCGGTGCACCAGGCCGAGCATGTGCTGAAGCAGGCGAACGCCAAGGAATTGACGATTTCGATGTTGATGCTTCGACGCCACGAAAAGGATTTCATGCTGCGCGGCAAGCCGAAATATGTCCGGGAATGGAACGATGAATACGCCAACTTCGTCCGCCTGCTGGAGCATTCGCGGCTGACAGGCGTCATGCGCCAGCGCGTGGCCGCGGTCATGAGCGCCTACCGCGACGGTTTTCAGGCCTATCAGGCCCAGGAGGGGCGCCTGCAGGAAGCGCTGGATGCCTTGAACAACCTCTATGCGCAGAAGCTCGCGCCCGCGATGGAACGTCTCGACGAAACCCTGGGCGGCATTCTGGATGCGTACGGCAAACAGGTGGCGGCCATCCATGCATCCAGCCGCACCTTCTACTGGGGCATGTTGGCGGCGGTGCTGGCGGCGCTGGGCGGCTGTCTGACCTGGCTGTCGAATTCCATCATCCGGCCGCTGGCGAAGGTGGGCGCGGCGCTGGACGCGCTGGACGACGGCGACACTTCGGTGTCGCTGGACGACGTGCGCATGGCCGGCGTGGTGGACAAGCTGGTGGAGTCGTTCAACAAGCTGAAGGAAAACGTGGAAACCTCCTTCATGCTCAAGCAGGTCGTGGAGCTGATGCCGGAGGCCATCATGATGGCCGACAAAAAGACTTTGACCATCACCTACCTGAATCCGGCGGCAGTGCAGCTGTTCCGCTCAATCGAAAGCGCCCTGCCCTGCCGGGCAGACGAGATCGTCGGCAAGAATATTGACATCTTCCACAAGAATCCCGCCCACCAGCGGCAGTTGCTCGCCAACCGCGCCAATCTGCCGCACAAGGCGCGATTCGAGGCCGCCGGTCGCAAAATCGCCTTTGAGGCCTTCGCGGTGGACAATCCCAGGGGCGAGTGGGAGCACATCATGGTGGCCTGGGAGGACGTGACCGAGCAGGAGGAAATCGCCCGCGCCTTTGAAAGACACATCGGCAGCGTGGTTCAGGATCTCACCGCCTCCTCCGAACAGATGCAGGCTTCCTCCGAGACCCTGTCCTCGATGGCCGAGCAGTCCTCGGCGCAGGCCAAGGCCGTGGAGGAGAGCGTCAGCGAAGCGGCGCACAACGTGGCCACCGTGGCCAGCGCCGCCGAGGAGCTGTCGGCCTCCATTGCCGAAATCACGCGCCAGGTGAACGATGCCGTGGCGATGTCCGACGAGGCCACGAAGGAAGCCGAACAAAGCAACCGGGTGATGCACAAGCTCACCGAATCGGCGCAGGAAATCGGCGAGGTGATCCAGGTGATTACCGACATCGCCGAGCAGACCAACCTGCTGGCGCTGAACGCCAGCATCGAGGCCGCCCGTGCCGGCGAGGCGGGGCGCGGCTTCGCGGTGGTGGCCGGCGAGGTGAAGGAACTGGCCAACCAGACCGCTCGCGCCACCGAGAAGATCGCCGCTCAGGTCAAGGAAATCCAGGGCGACAGCGATGA
>CAYQMA010000170.1:0-2566 GCA_964418535.1 uncultured Zetaproteobacteria bacterium
TGCGTCGGCGTCTGGCGCATATCAGCGAGGACGAAGACCTCTCCCGCTATATTCTCTAATTCCCGCGACGCAAGCGTCGTCGCGCCTTGCCCGGCGGCCGGCGCCCCGGCAGGCTCACGCCAATGATGGAAGGCTTGGAACCCACCGAAGTGTTCGTGCTGGCGGTGCTAGTGGCGGTAGCGGCGCAAATCGTCGCCGGACGGATACGTCTTCCGGCCATCGTGCCCTGGCTGCTTTCGGGCATGCTGCTGGGGCCGTACGGCCTGCATCTATTGCATGTGGAACAGGTGCGACCGGCCCTGCATACCCTCATCGAACTGGGCCTGGCCGTCATCCTGTTTGAGGGCGGGCTGAACCTGAACCTCAAGGCGCTGCGGCAGCACGGCCAGGTGGTCGGTCGTCTGCTGATTGCCGGCCCCGCCCTTACCATGATCGTCGGCGGCGGTCTGATGCATGCTTGGGGCGGCGCCGACTGGCCCGTTGCGCTGCTGTTCGGCGCGCTGGTTTCCGTAGGCGGCCCCACAGTCATCATTCCCATCGTGCGTCAAACCCGCATGGATCGCACCCTGCGCCATATTCTTTCCGGCGAGGCCATGCTGATCGACGCCCTGGGCGCGATTCTGGCCATTGTGATGCTCCAACTGACGCTGGCCGGGGATTTCCGCGCCCATGCGGTCTTTCTCGATCTGGGGCTCAAATTCGCCACCGGGATCGGCATCGGCTGGCTGGGCGGCTGGCTCATTGGCCAAGGCCTGACGCGGGACTGGCTGCGGGATACGGAACTGCGCGCCATCGCCACCCTGGCCGCGGTATGGGGACTCTTCCTGCTGGCCAACCGCGCCGGCGCCCAGGCAGGCCTGCTGGCCGTGCTGGTGGCCGGTGCGGTGCTGCAGCACAAGGATCTGCCGGACATCCAGCGCCTGCGCCATTTCAAGGGCAGCCTTTCGATGCTGCTGGTTTCCGTGCTGTTCGTGCTCTTGGCCGCCGATCTGAACCTGCATGTGCTGACCGAACACTTCGCCGTGGGACTGGGCATCTTCGCGGCGCTGGCGTTGATTGCGCGGCCGCTGACCGCGGTTCTGGCTACGACGGGCACGGCGCTGACCTTCGCACAGCGGACGTATCTGGCGCTGATGGCGCCGCGCGGCGTCGTGGCCGCGGCCATCACCTCGCTGTTCAGCCTGGTGCTTGCCGAACGCGGCGTGCCGGACGGCGAGCTTCTGGAACCGCTGGTCTTTGCCATCATCATCCTTTCCGTGCTGTGCTACGGCCTGCTGGCGGCGCCCCTGGCCCGTTGGCTGAAGGTCGAAGGCAGCGACGAGCGTTCGGTGCTGATTGTCGGCGGCGGCCAGATCGGCGCCGAACTCGGCCGGGCGCTCAGCGAGGATCGGGAAGTCCGCTTCCTGGACATGAACGCCGAGGTGGTCGCCACCCTTCAACGCTCCGGCCATGTGGCGGTGCGCGGCAATGCGCTCGATCCGCTCTATATGGAAATCGCCCATGCCGAGGAAATGGGCGCCATCGTGGTCATGACCGGCTCATCCGACCACAATCTGTTGATCGCGCAACTGGCCCGGGATCAGTTTCACATCCACGATATCTACGTCGCGCTCCGCGAGGGCGACGAGGAAAAGCACGCGCGGATGATCCGGCAACTGGGCGCCAAGCGGCTGTTCGCCAAACCCTACAACTTCACCTACTGGAACGATCAGGCCTGGCGCAAGCGGCTGGTGTATGAAACGTGCCGCATCGAACCGGATTCACCATTGGTCGGTCGCCGGCTGGCCGACGCCCGC
Source organism: uncultured Zetaproteobacteria bacterium (assembly GCA_964418535.1). GTDB lineage: Bacteria > Pseudomonadota > Zetaproteobacteria > Mariprofundales > Mariprofundaceae > JALVTX01. The sequence continues at coordinate 1,797 of CAYQMA010000170.1, forward strand.
ATTCCGCACGGGGTGCAGCCGATGGTCATCGTCCGCGACGGGCAATCCCACCTGCCGCACGATGATTTCGAACTGGCGGCCGGCGACGAGGTGCGGATGCTCACCCGCCCCGAACGCATCCAGCAGGGCCAGCCCCTGATTTTGCCGCCGGCGGAGAACCACACGCCCGCCGCCGAGGCCACCGCCTGATGCGCGTAACGCGCTTCGCGCCCAGTCCCACCGGGCTGTTGCATGTGGGCAATGCCTTTTCGGCCCTGACCTGCGAGGCTTGGGCGCGCCGCCACCATGCCCGGCTGCTGCTGCGCATCGAGGACATTGACGCCACCCGTTGTCGCGAGGAATACGTCCGGGCCATCATCGAGGACTTACGATGGCTGGGCATTGAATGGCATGGCGACATCCGCCGCCAAAGCGAGCATCTGGACGACTATCAGCGGGCGCTGGAGCGGCTGCGCGAGATGGGCGTTGTATACCCTTGTTTCTGCACCCGAAGCGCCATCCGGCGCGAATTGGCCCGCATGGGCGCGGCGCCGCACCTGGACGATCCCGTGATGCCCTATCCCGGCATCTGCCGCCGACTGTCCAGCACTGAGCGCGAAGCGCGTCTGAAAACCACCCAGCCCGCCTGGCGTCTGGACATTGCAGCCGCATTGGCGCTGGTCCCCCGCGATCTTTCCTGGCGCGACGGTGAGGGCCGTCGGCATCCGGTTGATCCGACCCTGGGTGCGGACGTCATCGTCGCCCGCCGCGATGTCGGCGTCAGCTATCAT
>CAYQMA010000171.1:0-2554 GCA_964418535.1 uncultured Zetaproteobacteria bacterium
GCACGGTGGCGGTGGTGGTGCCGTCGCCGGCCACGTCGGCCGTCTTGGACGCCACTTCCTTCACCATCTGCGCGCCCATGTTCTCGAACTTGTCCTCAAGCTCGATCTCCTTGGCCACGGACACGCCGTCCTTGGTGATGTTCGGAGCGCCCCAGGACTTCTCCAGCACCACGTTGCGGCCCTTCGGCCCCAGCGTGACCTTCACGGCGTCAGCCAGCTTGTTGACGCCGCTCATCATCTGGGCGCGTGCGTCTTCTCCGAAATGAATGTCTTTTGCTGCCATGGTTGTCTTACCTCTCTTTGTGGTTTGTATCAGGATTCAATAACGCCGAGGATGTCGTCCTCGCGCATCATCAGAAGCTCTTCGCCGTCGATCTTGATTTCGGTGCCGGCGTACTTCGAGAAAATCACCTTGTCGCCAGCCTTCACGTCCAGCGGACGAACATCGCCGTTGTCCAGGATCTTGCCGTTACCCGCGGCGATCACCTCGCCCTGCAACGGCTTCTCCTTGGCGGTGTCGGGAATGATGATGCCGCCTGCGGACTTCTCTTCCTCGCCCAGGCGACGAACGATCACGCGATCATGTAAAGGACGAACCTTTGTTGCCATCGTATGCTTCTCCTTCTGTGTTGTATGGATTGGGTTCTCTGTATGGGGTCGGCGCAGCGCCGATTCAACCCCCCGACTGTTTGGGGACGGACAATGACGATTTCAACCCCTTGGATGCGCCTTTTGCGCGCCAGACCCGACGCGATCCGCTGCTTGCGGCGGAAAACGGCGGCCCATCATGGCGGGGCCGCCGGGAAAGTCAATGGAAAGTCAACGAGATAGTCAGGGTTTGAGGATGCCGCCGCCCTGGCCGGAAAGGCGCCCGATATCCTCCGGGCCCGGCGTGACGATGCCGGAGGCTGTCTGCCGGCGCAGCTCCTCCAGTTCTCGCGCCGTTTCCTCGATGGCCTGCTTGGCGGCCGGGCCAAAGCCCTTCACCGCCTCGGCCAGCGACTGAGCTGGAATCTCAAAGGCGATCGGCAAGGCGCCCGCCGGCGTCATGACTTGCACCTGACCGGAATAGCGCACCTCGCGGGACTCGTCGCGCTCGCCCTCGGCGGTGACCGGAACCAGCACCCGAATGCTGCCCAGCCGCTGGTCGGTGTACAGCTCCTCTCGATACAGATTGTCGGGATTCATGGTCATATCGTTGCGGCCGCCCATGGCCTGATCCATCGCGTTCATGCGTCACCTCCGGCCGCGCACGATACCACGATGCCGCGCACCGGCACAGCGGCAATCAGCCACGAACGCCGGCCCACGCCCTCAACCGCCCGCCAGCTTCGCCCGATAGCCCTCGGCTTCCAGCAGCGCCAACAACGCCTCGCGATGATCGCCCTGGATTTCCAGCGCCTCGTCGCGCATCGCACCGCCGCAACCCAATTTCCGTTTCAGTCGCCCCAAGAGGGCCTTGCGTTCGGCGGGCGGCAGCGGAAGACCATAGATCACGCAGACAGTCTTGCCGCCCCGACCCTTGGTTTCACGCCGGATACGCACCCCCTGCCCCGCTGGCGGTGCGGACGAACGAGCGCCTTTCTTGCGCCCACGGGCCTTTTTCGAACCCGATCCGGCATCCAGACGTCCCGATTCCGTCGAATACACCAATCGTCGATCGTTCATGCCAGCACCTTGATGGCGAATCGCCACGGATCGCTCTCGAGGCCAAAAGCCAGTTCATGCTCGCCCGCCGGCAACGGCGCGGCCTCGCCAGCCAGACGCATTCCGTCCACCACGCACCAATCGCCATGATTCATCAGCCGCACCTGCAGACCTCCTTCCCCGGCTTCTTCAATCCGCACATGACAGGGTCGGATCATACGCCCGTCGCCGCCCAAACGCACATCCACATGCATCTCGTTGCGAAACAAATCGGTCACGCTGGCCGGGCCGCGCCAGGCGCCGAACACCCAGGGCAAATGCGTAATCATGCGCGGGCGGTTGCACAGCGCCCGCCGCGACTTGTCGTTCAATCCCTCCAGTCGCGCGTGCATCACCATCGTATCATCCGGCTCTTCCTCGTCCACCAACGCATCCCTGAGCCGCCACAGCAATGCCGCAAAGAGCGGCGCCATGCGGTCGCCGGATCCGTTCATCATGCGGATCAGGGCGGCCCGATCCACAATCTCCACGGCGCCGTCGGTGATGGCCTTCACCGTCGCCGTGCGGCTCTTCACCAGGCCCGCAAGCCCCAGCTCGCCCACAATTTCGCCGGGGCCCAAAGTGAACAACTTCACCGAGCCGCCGGATTCGCGGCGCACCTCCAACCAGCCTTCGTGGATCAGATAGGCCACCGTATCCTCATCGCCCTCGTCCATCAGCACTTCGCCTTCGGCGAATTCCAGCACGCGCGCCATCGTCAACCGCCTCCTTGCCCTGAACATTCACGCCGAACCGCAAGCCCGGCTTCAGCCATGCAGCATCATTCGCATGGCGAACTTCACGGCGGCGACATTCTCGACAACGGCCCCTCGGGCATGCTGTGATCTGCATCGCGTTCCGCTTGCGG
>CAYQMA010000172.1:0-2545 GCA_964418535.1 uncultured Zetaproteobacteria bacterium
AGGCGGGATGCGGATGTCCCGCTCCAGTCGCGGCATGTACATCCACAGGCTGCCGTCCAGCTTCAGCCACGCCGTTCCCTCGTCGCGCTTCGGGTACAGGATTCGGATGAAGAAGCGCTTGCCGGGGCGGTCGTCCCAGGCCCGGAAGCGAATGGTGCGCGTCCAGTCCGGCGTTTCCACGCGCATGGCATAGGTCGCGACACTGGTATCCGAGCGCAGCAGCTTCTGAAGTTGAATCATCAGGGCGCGGGCCTCGTCGCCCGCCAGGGCGGCGGACGAACCCAGAAACAGCAGCGCCGTCAAGGCCGCCGCACCCAGTGCGCGTCTCATGGAAGGATTGTAGCCGGCGCGGGAACGAACCCCAAACCGCCGTCAGCAGCGGATCAGTGCCGCACGAACCAGACCACCAGCCAGCCCAGCGCCACGGCCAGAATGCCGGCGGCGCGCAAGGCGGCGGGAGGCAGCGCCGGAATCTGGCGCATCAGCTCGATCATCCGGTGCGGAAACAGCGCATAGAGCGCGCCTTCCAGCACCAGCACCAGCCCCAGCGCCGCCCACAAGTCCTTCACCGGAGGCCTCCGCCGCCGCGACTACTTGCCCGCGTGCTCGAAGAAGCGGAAGAACTCCGAATCCGGCGTGATCACCAGCCGGTCGCCGTCACGCACCGAATCACGATAGGCCTGAAGCGAGCGCGTGAAGGCGTAGAACGACGGGTCCTGGCCGTAGGCTCGGGCGTAGATCAGCGCCGCCTTCGCATCGGCCTTGCCTCGGATGATTTCGCTCTGCTTGTAGGCGTCCGCCACCAGAATCTTGCGTTCCTTGTCCGCCTGGGCGCGAATCTCCCGCGCCGCCTCCTCGCCCTCGGAGCGATACTGCTTGGCGATGCGCTGACGCTCGGCCTTCATCCGCTCGAACACCGCATCGCTGTTCTCCGGCGGCAGATCGGCCCGCTTGATGCGCACGTCCACCACGTTGATACCCAGATTCTTGACATTGGCGTCGGCCATGCGGGTGATATCGTGCATCAGCTTGGCGCGCAGCGTGGCATCCTCGCCGCCGGACACGATCTCCATCAGCGTATGCCGGCCCAGCACATCGCGGATCTTGCTTCGGATCACGTCCTCCATGCGCGCGGCGACGCCGTTTTCGGTGCGCGCCACCTGATAGACCTTGAGCGGATCCACGATGCGCCAGCGGGTGTAGGCATCCACCAGAATGGTTTTCTTGTCCTTGGTGATGACTTCGTTGGGCGGCGCATCCTGCACCAACAGCCGCCGGTCAAAATATGTAACATTCTGCCACGGCAGCTTGAAATGCAGCCCGGCGTCCTTGATCACCCGTTGCGGCTTGCCGAACTGCAGCACCAGCGCCATCTCGCGCTGATCCACGATGAAGGCGCTCATGTTCAGCACCACCAAGGCTGCGACCAGAACCGCCAGTCCGAATCCCTGCTTCGCCCCCATCACTTCACCTCCACCTTGTCCCGCGCGGAAAGCGGCAGATACGGCAGCACCTTGCCTGCCACGGATTTGCTGACAATCACCTTGTCCACGCGCGAGAGCACATCCTGCATCGCTTCCAGATACAATCGCTTGCGGGTGACTTCGGGCGCAGCTCGATAGGCCTTGAGCAGGCTCAGGAAACGCTGCGCCTCGCCCTCGGCCCGATCCACCTTCGCGGCGGCATAAGCCTGGGCATCCAGCACCATCTTCTTGGCCTCGCCGCGAGCCTTGGGCACCACATCGTTGGCATAGGCCTGGGCCTCGTTCTTGGCCCGCTCACGATCCTCGCGGGCGCTCGCCACGTCCTTGAATTCCTTGATGACGCGCTCGGGCGGCTGCACGTTCTGCAGCTTCACCGTCGTCACCGAAACGCCGGCGTGATACGAGGCCAGAATGGACTGGATCAGCTTCTGCACCTCCACCTCGACCGCCGCCTTCTTCGTGGTCAGCACATCGTCGATCATCGTCCGGCCGATGACCTCGCGGATGGCTGATTCGGCCGCATCACGCACGGCCTTGGTCACATGCGCGACATGAAACAGATAGTCCGCCGCATCCTTCACCTTGTACTGGACGATGAAGGACGCATCCACGATGTTCTCATCCTTGGTCAGCATCAGCGATTCCTGCGGAATCTCGCGCGTTCGTCCTCCCTCCAGCGAACGGAAGCCCACTTCCAGCCGCTGCACGCGGGTCACCGGCACCTTCTCGACCCGCTCGACCGGATACGGCAGATGCCAATGCAGGCCCGGGCCGGTGGTGGCGGTCAACTGGCCGAACCGCAGCACCACGGCCTCCTCGTCCGCCGCCACGACATAAATGCCCGAGGCCACCCACAGCACCAGCAGCACGGCGATGATGCCGCCCAGCATGCCCTTGCCCGGGCCGCCGGCGCCGCCCTTGCCGCCGAACATGCCGGAAAACCGCTCCTGCATGCGGCGAATCACCTCGTCCAGATCGGGAGGTTGCTGACCGGGGCGATGGCCCCAGGGATTGTTGTTCTGCGGGTTCTGGTCGCTCCAGGGCATCCGAACACCTCCATG
>CAYQMA010000173.1:0-2512 GCA_964418535.1 uncultured Zetaproteobacteria bacterium
CCGGCCGAACGCGCGGCCATTTCGCCAACCATGAAACCGCCGGCGCCAGCCCGGCCCGCGCCCATCATCAGGCCCAGCATCAGCACCGGAATCCATCGAAATGGAAAAACGAATCGCTGCAACATCGCGCCCCTCTACGATAACGAAAACATGGTCAGCATAGTCAATGCGCGACTGTTTATGCAAATCCCCTTGACGGCCGCTGCCAAGCCCCAAGGGCCTGTCAGAATCGCAACAGAAACCGCACCAGCCGTCGCACCGGTGCGGAAAACAGCTTCTCCTCATAAAAGCTGCCGGCCACGCGCTTGTTGATTTCCGCCAGCGTTGGATAGGGCGCGATCATCCCCGCCAATGCCCCGATCTTCATCCTGCGGGACACAGCCAGCACCCAGGGCTGAATCAGCTCGCCCGCGTGCAGTCCGGCAATGGTGGCGCCCAGCACGCGACCGTTGTCCGCCGTGATCACCTTCACCCTGCCCTCGGTTCGGCGCTCGGCCTGGGCGCGATCGTTGTCCACGAATCCGAACCGCAGCACCCGAATCCTTCGTCCCTCGGCGCGCGCCGTCGCCTCGCTCAGACCCACATGAGCCAGCTCCGGATCGGTGTAGGTCACCCACGGCACGGCGGAGTAATCCACCTTCGCGGGCAGGCGGAACAGCATGTTTCGAATCACGATGCCCGCCTGCCAAGCGGCCATGTGCGTAAACTGATACGGCCCCGCCACATCGCCCACTGCAAACACGCGCCGGTTGCTCGTACGCAGCCGCGCATCCACATCCACGCCGCGCGACGAATAGCGTATGCCCGCGGCCTCCAGATTCAGCCCGTTCACGTTGGCTCGGCGACCCGTGGCAACCAACAGGTGCGATCCCGTCACACAGGTTTCCCGATCATCCATCGTGCAATACACGGCCACGCCGTCATCGCACTGCGCCACGCGCAGATCGCGACCACCTTCCAGAAACCTCACGCCTTCCTCACGCATGCGCTCGATCACGATTTGCGCCAGTTCCGGATCGTCCTTGGCCAGCAGCCTGGCCGTTTCCATCACCGTCACACGCGCACCCAGTCGCCGATGCGCCTGCGCCAGCTCCATGCCAATCGGGCCGCCGCCGATCACGATCAGATGATCCACCGGTTCCTGGTTGTCGAACACTGTTTCATTGGTCAGGAACGGCACTGTATCCAGCCCCGGAATCGGCGGCACAAACGGCGACGACCCCGTGGCCAGCACGAAGAAACGAGCGCGAATCCGCACCTCTCCCGCGCGCAAGGTGCGTTCATCCTCGAAGCGGCCGGCTGTGCGAATCACGCGCACCCCCATACTCTCAAAGCGCTCCTGCGAATCATGAGGCGCGATTCGCCCGATCACCTGATGCACATGACGATGCACTGCCGACCAGTCCGCTGCCGGCTCGGCGGCCTGGATGCCGAAACAACGCGCGTCGCGCACGGCCTGCGCCTTCTCGGCCGCCGCCAGCAGCGCCTTGGAGGGCACGCAGCCGGTGTTCAGGCAGTCGCCACCCATCTCGCCCTTTTCCACCAGCGCCACCCGGGCGCCCAGCCGGGCCGCGCCGGCGGCCACGGTCAGCCCGCCGGAACCCGCGCCGATCACGCACACATCCACGTTCAACGCCTCGCTCATGCGTCATCTCCCGCCGCTGCGCGCGTTCCGCGCCAGCGTTTCCAGACCACCGGCAACAGGGCCAGCGCCGCCAGCCCCGCCAGCGCCCCCAGCATCTGCGGCGTCATCACCGAGGACGGCGAAAAGGACTCGCCCCGATCGAACACATCGCCCAGACCGGCGCCGGCCAGCGCATAGACAAACGTTCCCGGCATGATGCCGAAGAAGGTCGCCACGAGATAAACACGCAACGGCACGCCCAAAAGCGCCGGCGCCAGATTCACCAGAAAGAAGGGAAATGCCGGTATCAGCCGCAACACGAACATGTAGCTCAGCGCATTTTCTGCAAATCCGGCGCGCATGCGTTGCACCGCCGGTCCCGCCCTGCGGGCCAGCGCGTCACCCAGCGAGGTTCGGGCGGCGAGAAACAGGGCCATCGCACCCAGTGTCGCGCCGATCACGGCCAGCAGCCCCCCTTCGAGTGCGCCAAACAGAAAGCCGCCGGCCATCGTCATGACCGCGCCGCCCGGCAGCGAGAACGCCACCACCAGCACATAGAGCAGGACATAGCCTGCGGCCGCAAGCACCGGATGATCTCCCGCCATCGCCAAAAGCGTCATCCGGTGCTGGCGCAAGGCCTCAAAGCTCAGCCAGCGATCGCCGCCCAAAGCGAAGAATGCCGCGGCGCCCAATGCCAGCACCGCCAGCGGCCACCAGCGTCGCCAACCGGCGGCGGTTCCTCCATGTTCCCGATTTTGCTCCTGCGTCATGATCCCATCCTGCCTTGCCGGCCGCGCCATCGAAAGCGCGGCCGGCGTTTTGGCATGGGTCGCAATCTGGCAGAGATTGATTACACAGCGATGACGCAGCGACGGAATTACACGGCGC
>CAYQMA010000174.1:0-2506 GCA_964418535.1 uncultured Zetaproteobacteria bacterium
CTGGCCGCGCTTTCCGAGCGTTTCGGCGATCAGATTCTGGCTGTCGCTGAAGGTCTGGATATGCCGACTGTGGAAGTGGCGCGCGAGGCGATCGTCGAGGTCTGCCATTTCCTGCAGCGCCAAGGCTATGAACAACTGATCGATCTGTGCGGCGCCGACATGAGCGAATATCCGGATCATCCCGAGGATGCGCCGCGGTTTCTGGTGGTTTATCACCTGCTGTCGGTGTCGCGCAATCGCCGCTTGCGTCTGAAGGTGGCTGTGAATGAGCGCGATCTGGTGGGCTCGGTCACCGAAGTCTGGCCCACGGCCAACTGGTTTGAACGCGAGGCGTTCGATCTGTTCGGCATTCTGTTCGTCAACCATCCCGATTTGCGCCGTTTGCTCACCGACTACGGTTTCGAGGGTCATCCGCTGCGCAAGGACTTTCCGCTCGTTGGCCGGGTGGAAATGTTCTTCGACGAAACCCAATGGCGTTGCGTGTATCGCCCCAACAAGCTGGAGAATCGGGTGCTGATTCCGAAGACCTGGCCGGGAGTGGATCGTGGCTGAGATTCAGAACTACACCATCAACTTCGGGCCGCAGCATCCGAGCGCGCACGGGGTGTTGCGTTTGGTGCTGGAGCTGGACGGCGAGGTGGTGGAGCGCGCCGATCCGCACATCGGTCTGTTGCATCGCGGCACCGAAAAGCTGTTCGAGTACAAGACCTATCTGCAGGGGCTGCCCTATTTCGACCGCTTCGATTATGTGTCCATGATGTCCAACGAGCATGCCTGGGTGCTGGCGGTGGAAAAGCTTTTGGGTATTGAGCCGCCGGAGCGGGCGCAATACATCCGGGTGATGTTCGCGGAGCTGACCCGCATCCTGAATCATTGCCTGTGGCTGGGCGCGCATGCGCTGGATATCGGCGCGATGACCGTGTTTCTCTACTGCTTCCGCGAGCGCGAGGACATCTTCGACTATTATGAGGCGGTCAGCGGCGCTCGCATGCACGCGGCCTATTTCCGGCCGGGCGGCGTGGCCAAGGATCTGCCGGACGGTTTGCTGGACAAGATTGCCGGTTTCACCGAGCGCTTCCCGGGCTATGTGGACGAATACGAGACGCTGCTGACCGAAAATCGCATCTGGAAGCAGCGCACGGTGGATATCGGGGTGGTGGACAAGGAATCGGCGCTGGCCTGGGGTTTCACCGGCCCGATGCTGCGCGGTTCGGGCGTGGCCTGGGATCTGCGCAAGGCTCAGCCTTATGACGTGTACGACCGGATGGATTTCGAGATACCGGTCGGCGCCACCGGCGACTGCTACGATCGTTATCTGGTGCGTGTGGAAGAGATGCGCCAGTCCAACGAAATCGTGCGTCAGTGCGTGGAATGGCTGGCCAAGCACCCGGGGCCGGTCAAGGTGGACGACTACAAGCTGGTGAATCCGCCGCGGGCCGAAATGAAGCGCGACATGGAAGCGCTGATTCACCACTTCAAGTATTTTTCCGAAGGATTTCACACGCCGCCGGGCGAGGTGTATGCGGCGGTGGAGCAGCCCAAGGGCGAGCTTGGCGTCTACATCATTTCCGACGGCTCGAACAAGCCTTACCGTGTCAAGGTGCGGGCACCGGACTATGCGCATCTGGAAGCGCTGGATTTCATGTGTCGCGGGCACATGATCGCCGATGTCGTGACCATCATCGGCACGCAGGACATCGTGTTCGGGAGTATTGACCGATGAGCGCCGAAGCCCCCCGTTTTTCCGATGCCCGGCTGGCGGAGATTCGCGAGCTGGTGGCGCGCTATCCGGCGCCGCGCTCGGCGCTGTTGCCGGTGCTGCACATGGCGCAGGAGGATTTCGGCTGGCTGTCGCCCGAGGTGCAGCAAATGGTCGCCGACGTGCTGGGCGTGAGCCTGATGCATGTGCGCGAGGTGGTGACCTTCTACACCATGTTCCGCGAGCAACCGTGTGGCAAATATCTGATGGAGGTTTGCACGAACGCCTCCTGCATGCTGAACGGCGCGAACGAGCTGGTGCGGCACATGTGCGAGAAGCTGGGGATCAGGGTGGGCGAGACCACGCCGGATGGCCTGTTCACGGTCACCGAGGTGGAATGCGCAGGCGCCTGCGGCGGCGCGCCGGTCGTGCAGATCAACAACGAGTACCATGAGCGCGTCACGCCCGAGGACATGGATGCGTTCATTGACGAAAAGCGGCGCGAGGCCGAGGGAGGGGCGGCATGATTCCATCCGATCCGTCCAAGGTGACCGCGATCTGCTTCGACCGGATCCATATTCCGGGTCAACGGCATCTGGAGGTGGCGCGCAAGAACGGCGCCTATGAATTTCTGCCGACCGTGCTCAACGAATTCGAGCCCGAGCGCATCGTGGACGAGGTCAAGACCTCGGGCATTCGCGGTCGCGGCGGCGCCGGTTTTCCGACCGGGTTGAAGTGGTCCTTCGTGCCGCGCAACACGGGCAAGCCCACCTACCTGCTGTGCAACGCGGACGAGGGCGAGCCGGG
>CAYQMA010000175.1:0-2505 GCA_964418535.1 uncultured Zetaproteobacteria bacterium
TCACCGACCGGCCGCCCATCGTCATGCGAAAACGGCCGGCCAGCACGCCATCGATCTTGTCCACCGCATGGGTGTGCGGCGGAAAATGCGTCCCCGGCGGATAGACATAGCGCGTTACCGAAAAACCCATCGCTTCCAGCTTTTGCCGCATCGCGGTCTCCGTCAACGGACCGTCCCTGCGTTCATCCCAGTGCCACAACTGCATGAGCCTGCCCTCCGCTGCTTTCTCGGCGACCAAGCCTAGCACCAAAGCCGCCTTGCCATCGCGGCTTCCGGCTTGCAGCCTCGCGCACCATGCAGGAAACGCATTACGACCCGACAGAAATCGGCAAATTCGAGGCGATGGCCGAGGAATGGTGGAACCCCAAGGGCAAGTTCCGCCCCCTGCATCGCATCAATCCGCTGCGTCTGGATTACATTGCCGATCATGCGCCGCTGGCCGGCGCGACGGTGCTGGACGTGGGTTGCGGCGGCGGCCTGCTGGCCGAGGGTATGGCCGCACGCGGCGCGCATGTCACTGGCATTGATCGTTCGCCCAAAGCGCTGGCCGTGGCCCGCATCCATGCCGAACAAAGCGGCGCGGATGTCCGCTACGAGGAATCCGATGCCCAGGCTTGGGCCGCCGACCATGCTGAAGCCTACGACATCGTCACCTGCATGGAGGTGCTGGAGCATGTGCCGGACGTGCCTGGCACCGTGGCCGCCTGCGCCGCCATGCTCAAACCCGGCGGCCATTTCTTCTTCGCCACATTGAACCGGACGCCGCAGGCTTTTCTGAAAGCCATTATCGGCGCCGAATATGTGCTCGGCTGGCTGCCGCGCGGCACCCATCGCTATGCCAGCTTCATCCGCCCCTCGGAAATGCACGCAGCCTGCCGCATGGCCGGCCTGGACACGCGCGATGTGCGCGGCATGAGTTATCGCCTGATGACTGACACCTTCGAGCTTTCGGACGACTTGTCCGTCAATTACCTCGGCTACGCCGTCAAGAGCTGATTTTGCGCGCATGAAACGCTCCGCACTCAGATGGGCGGCGCTGTCGGCAACCCTGACGCTGATGGCCGCGCCTGCGAGACCGGCCAACCTGGATGTGAGCGCTGATCAGATTCTTCGCGACGCCAGCGGCGCCGCCACGGCCATCGGTCATGTGGAAATCCGGCGCGGCAGCGAATCCTTGCAAGCCGACCAGGTGCATTTCGATCCCGAACATCACCGGATGGATGCCGAAGGCCATGTGCGCATCCGCTCTCCCCAAGGGGAAATCCGGGCCGACAAGGCGGAAATGGACACCGAGGCCAAACGCGGTCTCTTGCATCAGGCCGATGTGCGTCTGAACGGCGGCGCGCGCCTGAGCGCCAGTCGGCTGGAGCGCGTGGACGAATTCACCTACCGCGCCTGGGATCCGGCCTTCACCACTTGCCCCGTGGATGCGCCGGCCTGGGACGTGGCTGCCGCCAGCGCCGTGCTCGACCAGCGCGAGGGCACGTTCACGGCTCGCCATGCCCGCTTCCGCATCGGGGGCGTGCCGGTGCTCTACACCCCCTACTGGCGGCAGGCCACACGACGCAAATCCGGCCTGCTGATGCCGCACGTGGGCTTTGGCAAGCGCCGCGGCACCGAGGTGGTGGCGCCGGTGTATCTTGCGCCTTCGCCCGGCTGGGACCTGACCCTGACACCCCACTGGATGACGGCGCGCGGACTGATGGGCGAAGCCGAATGGCGGCACGCCGACGTGCCGGGCCATGAAGAAGTGCAAATCGAAGGCATCCACGATCGCGTCACCGCCCGCAACCGGAGCCGCCTGCGTGCCAGAACGGAATGGCGCCTGCCGCTGGACATGAGCCTTGCCATCAATGCCGACCATGTCAGCGATCATGATTACCTGGCCGATTTTTCCAGCGACGCCCACGACAGCGCCAGGCGTTTCCTGCAGAGCCGGGCCATGCTTTCGGGCGGTGGGCGCTACGGCTCCTGGCAATTCTGGGGCATGCATCAGCAGGATCTGACCAGGCCCAGCAACGCCGCCACCCTGCACATCCTGCCGCGGCTGGACAGCGACCTGACGCTACCGCTGTTGGACGACGCGCTTCGTTTCCATTTCGATCAACAGACTACCCGTTTCGCCCGCAAAACGGGGCTGGACGGCTGGCGCCTGAACCTGCATCCGTGGCTGGAGCTGCCGATGTCGTTTTCCGGCGGCGGACTTTCGCTGAATCTGTTCGGCGGCGTTCGCCATTATCGCTACTGGCTGAATCCCCTGGCGACCGACCGGCGCCCCACGCTCACGGCAGGCGAATTCGGCGCCGAGGCGCGGGCGGTCATCGAGCGCGTCAATGCCGATGGCACCCTGCGACACAGCATCGAGCCGGTGCTGCGTTACGATCTGGTGAATGCAAAAGAACAGAATGCGCTGCCCAACTTCGATTCGGCCTTCGGCCGGCTCACCTTGAGCAACCTGCTTTCATCCAACCGCTTTTCCGGCGGCGACCGCATCGAGCGCGCCAA
>CAYQMA010000176.1:0-2494 GCA_964418535.1 uncultured Zetaproteobacteria bacterium
CGCCCCTTTTCGCCAGTGCTACAGTTTCGCGCATGGGATATGCGCCCGCGCCCGAAGATGCATCCAGCCTGAAACGCAAGCTTCTTGGCAACCCCACCGACCGCGTGTTGTTGGCGCTGGCGCTGATCGGCATCGGTTTCTGCTGGCAGTTCATCCATGCGCGGCTGGCCGCCGGCGAGCCGATGGTGGCTATCTATCACGGTCGGACGCTGCTGGCCCGCTATCCGCTGCATGTCCGGCAACCGGTGCATTATACGGCGTTGGGCGATCTCGGCCCGGCCGAGATCGAGATTGACCGCCAAGGCGTGCATTTCACCGATTCGCCCTGCCACGGCAAAAACTGCATCCGCGCCGGCCACAAGCATCAAATCGGCGATGTGATTGCTTGCGTGCCGAATCGCATTCTGGTCGCCATCAATGGCGCCCGGAATTCCGGCACGGGCTTTGATGCGGTGGCCGAATGAGCCGGAGGCAAACGACCATGCCGCCGCGCCCGTCTCTTGAGACCTTGCAGCGTCAGGGCGAATGGATGGCGCTGCTCACGCTGGCTGTGGGTCTGCATGCGCTGGAAGCGGCACTGCCGGGTCTGGGGCCCTGGTTCAAGCCCGGCCTGGCCAATGTGATGACCCTGCTGGCGCTGTATCTGATGGGGCCGCGCGCCGCCTTTGCGCTGGCCGTGGCGCGCGTGATGCTGGGTGCAGCCTTGATCGGCACGCTGTTTACGCCCACCTTCGTGATGAGTCTGGTTGGCGCGCTGGCTTCGGCTGCGGTCATGCTCGCGGCCTGGCGATGGATTCCGGGCATCGGCGCCGCGGGCGTGAGTCTTTTGGGCGCGATGGCCCATATGCTGGCCCAGTTCGGCACGGTCGAGACCCTGTTCATCCAGCAGCCCGCCATCTACTACCTGCTGCCGCCGCTGCTGCTGCTGGCAGCAAGCACCGGTTGGGTCAATGGCGCGCTGGCCGCCTGGTTGCTGGACGTGCTGCGCGCCCGTCGTCATGTCCCGGCCTGATTCCGCGCCGGCCCGGCGCTGGAGCCTGTCGCTGGCGGCGTCCATCGCCGTTCATCTGGCGCTGCTGTTACTGATCGCCTGGCAACAGACGCACAAGCCGTTGCCGCATCACAAACCGCCGCGCATCATGGACGTGGTGCTGCTCAAGCCCGACCAGACCAAAAAGACGCCGCCGCCCAAAGATGCGCAAACATTGGCCAACCGTTCGGTACGCGGCGCCAGCCGCAACGCTCGCGACCAGATCACCCGCGCCGCCCGCGCGCCGGTGATCGCCAAGGCCCGTCCGCAGCCCCGACCGGCGGTTCCGGCCGCGCCGCGCACGCCGCCGCCGGCGCCGCAACCCGCGCCCAGAAGCCGCACCCGCACGCTGGCGCGCAGGGGGCCAACGCTGGAGCCAGAGCAGCACAAGCCGCAAAAGCCCCGGCCCAAACCGAAGCCCAAGCCGCGTCCGCGCCGCATCCCGCTGACCAATCTGATGCCAAGCAGCAGCGCGTTGGCCGAGCTTTCGCGCGATTTCGAACGTGAGCGACGCCTAAAGCAGATGCTTTCCCGCGAGGCGGACATTCCCATCAACACGCGCGAAGCCAAATATGCGCCCTATGCGCACATGCTGGTGCGCGCCCTGGAGGAACAGTGGCGGCCCGGGCAGGCCAACTGGCACAGCCATCCGCCGGAGGAGCGGCGGGCGCTGCTGCGGCTGACCATCAATCGCGACGGGTCGCTGGGCGGCATTGAAATCCTGCGGCCCAGCCCCATCCGTCAGCTCAATGAAAGCGCCATCAAGGCCATTCATGATGCGGCGCCGTTCCGGCCGCTGCCGTCTTCGTGGGGACTGGAGCGCGTGAGTTTCTATCTCACGTTCGAGGTGCTGGAGGATCGCTTTGTCTTCCGCACCATGTGAGGCGCTGCTGGCCTGGTATCGTGAACATGCGCGGCGGCTGCCCTGGCGGGAGACGACGGATCCCTACCACATCTGGATTTCCGAGATCATGCTTCAGCAGACGCAAGTCGCGACCGTGCTGCCGCGGTATGCCGCCTGGTTCGAGCGTTTTCCGGACATTCCGGTGCTGGCAGACGCACCGCTGGATGCGGTGCTCAAGGCCTGGGAAGGGCTGGGCTACTACCGGCGCGCGCGACTGATGCATCAGGCTGCGCGTCAGATCGTCGAGAAACATGCCGGGCGTTTTCCCGAACGCTTCGAGGACATCGTGGCTCTGCCCGGCATCGGTCGCTCGACTGCGGGCGCCATCGCTTCGATCTGTTTCGGCGAGCCCGCGCCGGTGCTGGACGGCAATGTGCGGCGCGTGCTCACGCGCTGGCACGGGCAGGCGATGAAGGAATCGGAACTGTGGCAGGCTGCCCGGGCCGCGATTGTGCAGGCCCCCGAGCCGGGCGACTGGAATCAGGCGATGATGGAGCTGGGCGCTACCGTTTGCCTGCCGCGCAAGCCCCGCTGCGATGTCTGCCCCGTGGCCGGCGACT
>CAYQMA010000177.1:0-2488 GCA_964418535.1 uncultured Zetaproteobacteria bacterium
TCAGGGACGTTTGCCGGAGCGGTTTCGTCATGGGAGCGGCAGTGTAGCGGCGAGCACGGACGCCCGCCAGCGCGTCAGCGCACGGGCTCGCTGGTCTCGATGAGAATGCGCCAGGGATCGCCGGCGCGCTGGCGTGCCAGATACAGCCGCTTGCGGGTCACGTCATGGTAGTTGTCCGAATCGTAGTTCTGGCGAAACTCGGCCAGCACCACCTCGCCTTCGGGCCAGCGGTTGGGATCGTGCAGCAGGGTCAGGTCGCTGATGGAAACCCGAATGAACCGCTTGCGCGCGTTCACCCGCCGTTTGTAACGCGACCAGCCCGCCAGATTGTAGCGCCCCGAACGGAAGGCCGGGTGGTAGTGGCGCAGGTAGGCCTCGGTGTCCAGCGATTGCCAGTCCGCAAGCCAGCTCTGGATGGCGGCGCGGGCGGAGTCGGCCAGCGCCTTGCGCGCCGCGGCATCGTTGAAGCGCAAATGCTCGCCGACCACCATCCAGCTCGCGCGCGGCTTGATGTAGCGGCGCATCACCACCAGCCGGTCGTTCGGCAGCGCCACGCAACCGTTGGTGTCGCGCGGCGGCCGGCGGCAGACATGCTCGGCATAGCCATGCAGCCAGATGCCGTCGCCATCCTTGCCATGCAGACGGTCGAGATCGTTCGGATAATCGATCGGGAACACCAGCGGCCCGTAGCGGGGCTTGAGGCGCTCATCCGAGCGCACCGCAACAAAGCGGTAGATGCCATCCGGCGTGCGCATGTCGCCGCGCTTGCGCTTGTCGCCGGGCCTGGCGCCGGTGGAGGCATATTCGCTGTCGGTCAGCTTCAGCCCGCCCTGCCCATCCGGCACATAGACCAAAAGCCGCGCCCGCTCCTTGTCCACCAGCACCACGCTGGCCACGCTCTCGCCCAACGCCAGCACGTCCACCGGCATGCCCAGCGCCCGATCCACCTCTTCGGCGAAGGCGCGCAGGCGGGCATCCGCCTCGGCCAGATCGGCGCGCAAATCCAGCCGGGCCAGATCGGAAGCCACGGCATCGGCATTCCGGGCATAGCCGCCGGCCTGTTTCAGCGCCGCCAGCGCCATGCGCCGATGCGCCTCGGCCCGCAGCACGTTGGCCAGCGGATCGGCATCCAGCGCCTTGTCGGCCAGAATCGCGCTCGCCCGCGCGGCGTCATTGGCATGCAAGGCCAGCGTCGCCTCCAGGATACGCCGGTCGGCCTCCTTCAGTTGCGCGCCTTCCGGTCCTTCGAGCGCCTTGACCAGCCGCGCCGATTCCTCGGGCGTGATCCGCCATTCCTGAGCCTTCGCCACACCTGAAGCCATGAGCAGCGCCAACAATGTCAACGCGACCATCCGCTTCACGGCGCCACCTCCTCACGCACGATCTTCCATCCCTGCGCCATGCGGCGAAACGTCAGCTCCTTGCGATCATCGCTGCGGTACCCTCCCGCACGGTAGTGCTGCACGAAGTGCGCATGGGCTTCATGGCCATCCGGCGAGAACGTCACCCGCACATCCTCCAATTCCACCCGGATCGATGGCTTGTTGCCGATCACGCGGCGCTTGTAGCGTTTCCATGCCGCCAGCGAACCGAAGCGGGCCGGCGGCCGGAAGTCTTCCGCATAGGCCGCGAAATACCGATCCAGATCGCGCGCCGACCAGGCCGCTCGCCAGTTCTCGATCGCATCCAGCACCTCGGTCAGCCGCTCGCTTTCATCGGACGCGGCGCCGCGCTTCCCGGCATCCCCGGCCGGGCCGGCCGGCGCCGGTTTGGAAGGATGCGGCAGAGGCGGCGCCACCGCGGCCGTATCCGGCAACGACATCGGCGGCTCGTCCTGGCCCTTGGCTGCCCGCTCGATGCGCGCATAACGGCCTTGCAGGGTCGGGTCCGGCGCAAGCTTCAGCGACTTGCGGTAATGACGCAGCGCCTCCCGCAGATGCAATTCGGCCAGGTCCCGCTCGAAACGCGCCGAATCGGGCTTGAGCATCAGCGCCAGCTCCAGTTCGTTGATGGCCAGCGCATCGTCGCCCAGGGCGTGATAGACGGCCGCCAGATTGGTGTGCGGCTCGGGAAGATCGGGCTTCAGGGCCGCGACCTTGCGAAAGGCGTCGATGGCCAGCGGGTAACGCTTGGCCCGGGCATAGGCCACGCCCGCGAGAAACCAGGCCCGTGCATCCTTCGGATGCTGCTCCAGCCACGGCTCCAGCGCCTGCACCGCCGCATCGAAACGACCGGCGTCGATGGCATGCCGCGCCGTCGCAACGGCCGGACTCGCGGCCGCCATGCCGGCATGGGGCGCATCCGCCCCTGTCGCATCCGCCGCCCATCCCGTCCGCGGAATGAAGCCCGCGGTCAACATCGCGCATGCGCAAGCAAGCCATGTCCGTCGCCACCCGAAAAGCATGGGCCGCAATCTAGGAAAGAACCTGCCCCCGCGCCACCGCCACGATGCTGCGGCGCCTGTTCCGCCGATGTGCTATAAGCAAGG
>CAYQMA010000178.1:0-2456 GCA_964418535.1 uncultured Zetaproteobacteria bacterium
TCGCACGCTTCGAGGAGGCGTTCAAGGCGCGCGATCGTTCGCAGGGCGCGGACATGGCGCCGGCGCACGGGCTGTATTTCACCAATGCGGTTTATGAGGAATTTGATTCGGCCTCGCTGGTCAGGGCGCCATCGTCGGTTTGAAACAAATCGGCGGCGATGGCATCGGCCAGGCCCAAGCCGGATGGTGTCAGCTTCAGCGATGCTTCCGTGACGTGCAGGCAGCCGCGTTCACGCCACGGCGCCAGCGCGGCCTGGAAACGGACGACGGGATCGATGCCGAACCGGGCCGTGAATTCCGTTCGGGACATGCCGTTCGTGCGCCGCAGCCCCAGCCAGAGGGCCTCGGCCATGGCCGTGAACGCATCCAGCGACTCGCGTCCATGCACGGCCTGGCGATGTTGACGCACTGCGCCGATATACCCTTCGGGCGAACGCAGATTGGCATAACGGGTGATGCCGCCGGATGATTCATCCCATTTGCCGGCGGCGCCGGCGCCGATGCCGATATAGTCGTGATAGCGCCAGTAGCCGTCGTTGTGGCGGCATTCGCGGCCCGGACGGGCATGGTTGGAGATTTCATACGCGTGAAAGCCGGCCTCGCTCAAACGCTGGCGGGTGCGATGCAGGAAATCCAACGCCGTCTCATCGTCGGGCAGCGGCAGTGGATGCTTGCGATGGCGCGCGGCCAGCAGGGTGTGCGGCTCGATGGTGAGTTGGTAGCAGGACAAATGCTCCGGCGCCAATGCGATGGCGCGTTCGAGCTGCGCAAGCCAGGTGGCCAGGGACTGACCGGGCAGGGCATAGATCAGGTCGAGATTGATGTTGTCGAAACCGGCCTTGCGGGCGGTATCGAACGCTTCCCGGGCGGCGCGTGCATCATGGATGCGTTCCAGCCAGGCCAGCTCCGCATCCGAAAAACTCTGCACGCCCAGCGACAGCCGGTTCACGCCCGCCTTCCGGCAGGCTGCGAAACCCGCCGCATCCGAGGCGCCCGGATTGGCCTCCATCGTGATTTCCGCCTCGTTGGTGAGGCCGAACAAGCACTCGGCGGTTTCCAGCACTCGTTCGATCAGGGATGCTGGAGCCAGCGACGGGGTGCCGCCGCCGAAGAAAACGGTGCTGAGCTTGCGTCCCGCAAAAGGCGCCTGTTCGCTCCAGAACGTCAGTTCCCGAACCAGCGCCTCGGTATAGTCCTCCCAAGGGGGATCGGCCCGGACATGCGAGTTGAAATCGCAATAGGGGCATTTGTGCACGCAAAACGGGACGTGCACATATAAGTGAGCCGCTTGCAACATTCTCGCGCGGCGATCGGCTGCCCCGGATCGGCCCCTTTTCGAGCTGGGATTTCGTTTCATGGGTTCACCATGCGCCTCATCCCATCCCGAAAACGACCAGAACCGGGATTGCCGCTCATCCACCCGGAATACTGCAAGCGGCTCAAGTGGATCGGCGAAGTCATCAGAGCAGGATGATTTCGTAGTGCTCCAGGCCGAGGGAATCGTCGCTGGTGAGCAGGATTTCCTTTTTCAGAAAGCGTTCAAGGCTGGCAATGCTTTCGCTTTCCTCGCCCAGCAGACGGTCGATGATGGCGGGATGGGCGGCCACGGTCAGCTTGTTGCAGGGATAGGCGCGCGCTTCGGCGACGATGTCCCGGAACAGCTGATGACAGATGGTGACCAGGCTCTTGACCCGGCCGGTGCCGTCGCAACGCGGGCATTCCTCGGTCAGAATGCGTTCCAGCGATTCGCGGGTGCGCTTGCGCGTCATCTCCACCAATCCCAGATCGGACAGGTGGACGATGTGGGTCTTGGCGTGATCGCGTTTCAGCGCTTCTTCCAGCGCCTCCAGCAGCCGGCGCTTGTTGTCCTCATCGCGCATGTCGATGAAATCCACAACGATAATGCCGCCCAGATTGCGCAATCGGAGCTGGTGCACGATCTCATGGACGGCTTCCAGGTTGGTCTTGAAACCGGTTTCCTCCATCGAGCGCGAGCCGGTGAAGGAGCCCGAATTGACGTCAATGGCGATCAGCGCCTCGGTCTGGTCAATGACGATGTAGCCGCCGGATTTCAGTTCCACGCGCCGCTTGAGGGCGCGGTTGATTTCCTCCTCGACGCCGTAAACATTGAAGATCGGGCGTTCGCCGGGGTAGTAATAAAGCCGTTTGGCGATATCCGGCATGAAACGCTTGGCGAACGACATCATGCGTTCGTAGGCGTCTTTGGAATCGACATGAATCTTTTCGATGTCGTCATCCACGAAATCGCGCATCACGCGTAGATACAGGTTCAGTTCCTTGTGAACCAATGAGCCCGGTGCGGCATGCGCCAACCGGTGCTCGATGTCAGCCCACAAGCGCAGCAGGAAATGCATGTCCTGTTCCAGCTCGTGTAGATGCCGGCCTTCGGCGACGGTGCGGATGATGAGGCCGCCTTTTTCGGGTTTCAGCGCATG
>CAYQMA010000179.1:0-2455 GCA_964418535.1 uncultured Zetaproteobacteria bacterium
CCGAGCCGGAACAGGCCGGGCAGATCAGCTCCAGAACGCCGGCGCCTTCGCACTCGGGGCAGATCATGCCGGGCCTCCCAGATGCAGCCGGCGGGCGTATTCGGCGAGCCCCAGCGCATCCGCCTTGCCGTCGTCGGCTTTCCGGCTCAGGTCCACTTCCGGGAACCGCCGCCGCGCCCATGCCAAGGCCCGCGCCTTGGTCTCGCCGGTGCCGCTATCGAGCACGCGCGATTGCCACTTGCGCGGGGTCACCAAAACATGCGGCACGCCCGCCATCGCCAGCATGCCAAGCCATGCGCCCCAGTTCGCGCCGAACCGGAACATTCCGGCAGCGCCGTTGCCCGGCATGGCACCGACCTTCTCGACAGCGGCCAGGGCCACACGATGCCGGGCCAGCACTTCGCGCAGCAGGTCGGCAGCCGCCACCACGTCGCCGGGATAGCGCCACGCCTCCGCGCCGTCCGCATGGATGATTGCCAGGCCGCCCTTGGCGCCGGGGTCTATGCCGAGAAACGCGCTCATGGCCGCACCTCACGGGAAACCGGCGCGCTCATTTCGCCGCTGGCGCGTTTTTCGGGTGCCGGCAAGGGTTCGCTACCTGCGTTTTCCGGCAGCACGGACAGCTCGCCGCCAAGCTCGCGCAGCCCCGCGAACAGCGCCCGGAGTTCGGCCCGCACGTCCGCGCCGCAGGCTTCCAGCTTGTCCAGCACGCTGCGCCGGATCACGGGCAGGCCGCCGGTGTCAAACTCCATGCCGTCCGGGGCCAGCCAGTAGCGGAAGCCATCGGGAAGCTCCATCAGCACGGCAAAGCCGTTGCCGGGCCTCCGACGCTGAAGCTCCGCGATGATTTCGGCCTTGTGCGCCTTCAGCCATGCACGTTGCTCCGGGGTCAGCTTGCCGGCCGGATGCACTAGCAGGCGCCCATCCTTTATCATCAACCGGAACCCGGCTTGCTCCATGCGCTCGATGGCCGCCCGCATCAGATTGCCTCCCAGCCGTCGCCGGTTCCGGTCATGGCTGCGGGTTCAAGGCCGCTCCCGGATGCGACCTCTACGAAGATGCCCTTTTCCCCCGAAGATGCCCTTTCCCTGACGGGGGCATCTTGGGCATCTTCGTGGGGCATTTCCCACACCCAGCCGCCGGAAAAGTCGAGCTTGCGCGGCTTGATTCCCAACCGCTCGCGGGCACGCCTCAGGGCCTTTTCGCTGATGCCGGCTTGCCGGGCTTCTCGCTGAACGGCGGCCGCCTTCATCGGCCCATCGGCGAGCAGGTCGCGCAGGAAGTCCGCCGCTTCTTCGGTGGCGGTCTTGTGCTCACCGTCTGGAGCACGCCACGTCATGGCCTCGTCAGCCGTGATATGCACGGCCTCCGCCTCCCATTCGATGCGCGGCGCTCCGTTATCGGCAACGCCCACGCGATAGGCTAGGCCGCCGGTATCGGCTCCCAGATTGTTTTTGACCGGCACCACCAGCCGCCGCAGTTCGTCTTCCTTGTCCTTGACCACGCCGAAGACGGCACGCGCGGCAGCCGTGAACGCGATGCTTCCCGCTGTGCGATACATTGCCTGCCCGCTGCCTTTATTCAGGTGGCTGATGCACACGATCGCCACCTTGCGCCGCGCGGCCATATCGGCCCACGGCGACAACACGGCCCGCATGTCGGTGTTTTTGTGGCTATCCACTCCGGCCAGATATGCGCTCACCGGGTCTATGGTGAGCAGGCGGATTTCGGGGTGCCGCTTCAGCAGCGCTTCGATGCGCTCCAGATCGTCCACAAGCGAAGGCACGCGCCGCCGCTCGTGGCCGTCCGGGTCAACATCCTTGACCATCGGCAGGGCATAGACGCGCGTCACGTCCGCGCCTGCGGCATCAAGCCGGGGGCGGATGGTGTCGGCAAGGTCATCTTCCGCCGAAAGCATGAGCACGGCCCCGCGCGGGCATGGCGAACCGTCCACAGGCCACGGCTTGCCCGTGCTCACGTGCGCGGCAAGCTCCGCCGTAAGCATGGATTTCCCCAGGCCGGGATCGCCCGCAAACATCGTCAGCTTGCCCAGCGCAATGCGCTCCGGCCATAGCCACGCGATGCGCTCGGGCTGAACATTGGCCAGACACACCAGGCCGCTCATGCCTTGCCGCCCTTGCGCTCGCGCCAGCCGGTGGGGTCGGCCAGCCAGGCGTTCAGGTCAGACTCGCGCCAGACGGTGCAGCGCGCAGACAGGCGAACCGGCGCCGGGGCCTTGCCCGTCCGTGCCCATTCCCACCATGTGGACTTGCTCACACCCACGCGGGCGAGCACATCGCGAATCCTCAGTAGCCGCTCGCCGGATGCATTTTTGATTTCCTTGGACATCGGCCGCCTCCTTTGTCTTGGTGCGGCCAATCGTGGGCACGATTTTCAGGCGAGAAAATGAACCGCTTAGGCGTTTCTCTTTTTTGGCCTTCCTCGGGGGCGGCGA
>CAYQMA010000180.1:0-2430 GCA_964418535.1 uncultured Zetaproteobacteria bacterium
TGCGCCCGGCGGCTCGATTCGCGCATCAGGGCCAACAGCGCCTGCAGGCGCTCATCCTTGACCGATTCGGGCACGTCGTCCTCGGCGCGCGCGGCGGGCGTGCCCGGCCGGGGCGAATACTTGAAGCAGAAGGCGGAATCAAAGCCCACCTCCCGCGCCAGCGCCATGGTCTGCTCGAAATCCTCGTCCGTTTCGCCGGGAAAACCGACAATAAAATCGGACGAAAGTGCAATCTCGGGACAGGCCTTGCGCAATCGCTCGACTAGGCTCAGGTAATACGCCCGGTCATGGCCGCGGTGCATGGCCTTGAGGATGCGGTCGGAACCGCTCTGCACCGGCAGATGCAGATAGGGCATCAGCACATCGAGCTCCGCAAAGGCCTCGATGAGCCCGTCGCTCACCTCCATCGGATGGCTGGTGGTGAACCGCAATCGTTTCAGCCCCGGCAGTTCCGCCACCGCATGCAGAAGCATCGCGAAATCCCATTCCTCGCCGTCCGGCCCCGGGCCCAGATAGCCGTTCACGTTCTGGCCCAGCAGCGTGATCTCCACGGCGCCGGCGGCCAGCGCGTCGCGACATTCGGCCAGCACATCCGCCACCGGGCGCGACACCTCCGGCCCGCGCGTGTAGGGCACCACGCAGAAGGTGCAGAACTTGTCGCAGCCTTCCATGATGGTGACAAAGGCCGAATGCGCCGAGCCGCCGTGGCGCGGCAAATGATCGAACTTCTCGATTTCCGGCATGTCCGTTTCGCTGAGCCGGACGCGTTCGCGCCGGATGCGCTTCACCATTTCCGGCAGGCGGTGGTAGGTCTGCGGCCCGAACACCATGTCCACGAACGGCGCCCGTTTCAGAATCCGCTCGCCCTCCTGCTGCGCCACGCAGCCGCCGACGCCGATAATCAGATCGGGGCGCTCCTCCTTGATGAGCCGGTAGCGACCCAGCTCCGAATACACCTTCTCTTCCGCCTTTTCGCGTACCGAACAGGTGTTGACCAGAATCACGTCCGCATCCTCGGGCTCGCCTACCAGGCGCAGACCGTAGGCCTCGCGCATCAGATCGGCCATGCGCGAGGAATCGTACTCGTTCATCTGACAGCCGTAGGTCTTGATGTAGAGGGTATCCAGCGATCGGGAACTCATGCGGGCAGGGCCGAACCGGCGCCTGGCGGCGCATCGCGGCGGTCGGGATGTGTCATCTCTCGTACGTTCATGGGGTTAGATGCGGAAATCTACGGGGCGGGCAACCAAAAAGGCAAGCGCGACCGCGCCGCGCGCTGGCGGAACATTCGGGGATGCCCTAGTGTTCCGGCCACAATCCAGCCCGGCCCGCCCGGGCCGACAATCGCGGGGAGACGACAGCGCGGTGACATTTCAGGAACTGATTCTCACATTGCAGCGATTCTGGGCAGCGCGTGGCTGCGTGGTGCAGCAGCCCTACGATGCGCCAATGGGCGCCGGCACCTTCCATCCAGCCACCTTTCTGCGCGTATTGGACGACGCCGACTGGCGCACAGCCTACGCCCAGCCGTGCCGCCGGCCCACGGACGGCCGCTACGGCGAAAATCCGAACCGGCTCCAGCATTACTATCAGTTTCAGGTCATCCTTAAGCCCGCGCCGGCGGACATTCTGGACATCTATCTGGATTCGCTGCGCGAGATCGGCATTGATCCCGCCGTGCACGACATCCGTTTTGTCGAGGACGACTGGGAAAGCCCCACGCTCGGCGCCTGGGGGCTGGGCTGGGAAGTCTGGCTCAATGGCATGGAAATCACCCAGTTCACCTATTTCCAGCAGGTCGGCGGCGTGGAACTCTCGCGCACCCCGGGCGAAATCACCTATGGACTGGAGCGACTGGCCATGTACCTGCAGGGGGTCGAAAACGTGTTCGATCTCGCCTGGGTGGAAACGCCCGAAGGGGAAACCGTGCGCTATGGCGATGTCTTCCACCGCAATGAGGTGGAATTCTCGACCTACAACTTCGAGGCCGCCAACGTGGACTGGCTCCAGACCCAGTTCGACCGCGCCGAGGAGGAATGCCGCAACCTGATCGAGCGCAACCTGCCGCTGCCGGCCTATGAGGAAGTCATCAAGGCCAGTCACGCCTTCAATCTGCTGGATGCGCGCGGCGCCATTTCGGTGGCCGAGCGCCAGCGGTTCATCGGTCGCGTGCGCGCCATGGCGCGCAGCGTCGCCCATGCTTGGGCCGGGGAGGCCGCATGAGCATGGAACCCTTGCTGATCGAAATCGGCGTCGAGGAAATGCCGGCCGGCGTGGCGCCGCGATTGGGCGAGGCACTGCGCGAGGCGCTGGAAGCGTTGCTGGACGAAGCGGGCATCGAGCATGCTCCCTTGGCCTTGGGCGTGACGCCGCGCCGTCTGCTAGTGCATGCCGCAGCTTGCGCCGTCATGCAACCGGATCGCACGGAAG
>CAYQMA010000181.1:0-2406 GCA_964418535.1 uncultured Zetaproteobacteria bacterium
GCGGTCTTCGCAGATAATCTTCCATTGCCTCTCTCCCGTGCGGAAGTTCTTATCTTGGCCAGCCAACGCCGCCGCTATCATCGGCATATTATCCCTGAGTGTCGAGGTCTCGACCACGTCCGCTTCCTCCATCCACGGGCCGGTCACTGCCCGCCAGTTCCAGCATCGCCTCGAAGACAATCTGATGACGTTGATAGTAGAAATTCTCGGGACGAAGCCACCCTTCCAGATCGTGAACCCTCTCGGGATCAAGCATCACCCCGCCCAGCAGGGCCTGTTCGGCGGCCAACGAACAGGGCGGTTTCAAATCTTCCAAACGATTCACGCCTTTCGTCATCACAACCTCCGGCTGCGAGTCTGAACCCCCGAGGCGACATCCGGAGTCGCGCCAGCGCGCTGGTGCGCGAAGGACTCAGAGCCCTGACCGAACGCAAAACGCCCGCCGTTTGGCGCGTTTGGGGGGAACCGAGCCCGAATTACAACCCGTGCCGCGCCGCCAATCGGGCAGCGCATCCCGACCGTGATTCTGGTCGATACATCCGTTTGGATCGATCACCTGCGGACGGGGGATGACAGGATGCCCAACTGTTGAACACCGGCAGAGTCCGGACACATCCCTTTGTGATTGACGAAATCGCCTGCAGCAACCTGAAACGTCGCCAGACGGTTCTCTCGCTCCTGCGCAACCTCCCAAACGTCGGGATTTCGACCGACGACGAGGGGTTGTTCTTCATTGAGCGTCATCGGCCACGTCGACGGCCATTTGCTGACTGCCGTGGCATTGAACGCTCCGGTCAAGCTTTGGACGCGGGACAAGCGATTGCGTGCGGTTGCGGAGACGTTGGGCATGACCGTTTGAACGCACGCGGGCTGGATGTCATCGCCAACCCTGCCAATCGAATCTTTGTCAACGCCACCAGCGGTCGTTCGACCGCATGCTGGCTGGTCAAGCGCGATGCGAAAGGCGGAATCCGGAAAACTGCAATCGTCGCATCGATGCTTATGATGTCGAAACGCTCTTGTAGCCATATCCTTCCACCCGACACCCCGCTCCAACCACATGCCACAATACCGATCCCCCCTCCCCAGCATGAACAACGCCCAAAACATCCTTGCATTTCATGGAATAAACATCCATGATTGCAAGGATGATTAAACGCCGCCTGCAAACCGAAATCATGCAGCGCCTGAACGAAACGCCGGGCGTGGTGCTGTTGGGCCCCAGGCAAACGGGAAAAACCACCCTGGCGTTTCAGATCGCCTCGGCAATAACGGATGCCGTCTATCTGGACTTGGAATCCGAAACCGATCGAGCGCGACTCCAGGAACCGGAACTCTACTTGGGCCAGCGTCTGGATCGTCTGGTCATTCTCGATGAAATCCATCGCGTGCCGCACCTGTTTCCCGTATTGCGCGGACTCATCGATCGGGCACGACGCGAAGGCCGCAGGTCGGGGCTGTATCTGCTGCTGGGCTCGGCGTCGCTGGAACTGTTGCGACAATCCGGCGAATCGCTTGCCGGCCGGGTCAGCTACCTGTATCTCGATCCCTTCGACGTGCTGGAAATCGCCAAGGCAGGCAAGGGATCGCACCACCAATTGTGGCTTCGGGGCGGATTCCCCGAAAGCTTCCTTGCCCCCAACGACCGGCAAAGCCTGCGCTGGCGGCAGGACTTCATTCGCACCTATCTGGAGCGCGACATCCCCCAATTCGGACGTCGCATCGCATCGGAAGCGCTACGCCGTTTCTGGGTGCTGCTGGCGCATCATCAGGGCGGTTTGCTCAATGTGGCGCAGCTGGCCCGCGATGTTGGCGTGGATGCGAAAACCGCCGCCTCCTATCTCGATCTTCTCGTGGACCTGCTGCTGGTGCGTCGGCTCCCGCCCTGGCACGCCAACGTGGGCAAGCGCCTGGTTAAATCGCCCAAAACCTATGTGCGCGACAGCGGCATTCTTCATGCCCTGCTGGGCATCGCCGACATGGATGCGCTGCTGGCCCACCATGCATTGGGCGGCAGCTGGGAAGGCTTTGTCATCGAAAACCTTCTGATCGCCGCGGGCAGAGAGGCCGAAGGGTATTTCTACCGAACCTCCGGCGGCGCCGAGATGGACCTACTCCTGAGATTTGCCGACGGAACCGTCTGGGCGGTGGAAATCAAGCGTACGCTGGCGCCAAGGTTGAGCCGGGGGTTTCGTTCCGCCTGCGCGGACTTGCAACCGGACAAGGCCTTTGTCGTCTATGCCGGCGAAGAGCGTTTCCCGTTGGGCGACGGCGCCGAGGCCGTGCCGCTTCTCGATCTCGCCCGGCAGGTTGCAGCCAAAGCCTCCGAGACATGATCCGGGCGCACACCCGTCAGTCCTGCAACGTCAGCAATTCAAACGCCCGGTCGTTCATCTCATCAAACGC
>CAYQMA010000182.1:0-2381 GCA_964418535.1 uncultured Zetaproteobacteria bacterium
GATTCCTTCGCTACAGTTGACACCGCGCCTCCAGTTCCTCGTCCGACAAGCCGAAATAATGCCCGATTTCGTGCATCAGCACCCGCCGCACGCCCTCGGCCACATCGAGCCCCTCGCGCGCGCACCAGTCCAGAATCGGCCGCCGGAACAGGCGAATCACATCCGGCGGATGCCCCTGATACGACACGCCCCGTTCGGGCAGCGGCCAGCCCTGATACAGCCCCAGCAATTCCTCCGGCGACGAGGCGCCCATGGCCGCGAGCGTGTCCGCATCCGCCGCTTCTTCGACGAAGATAGCGACATTCTCGATGCCATCGGTCAACGATGCGGGCAATCCGGCCAAGGCGCGCTCGGCCAGCGACTGCATTTCCGTCATATCCGGTTGCCCGCTCATGATTGCGAGCATAACCCTTCGCATCCCACCCGTCATGCCACGAGCTCAAGCCGGGCGACTGAATGCCGATAAGCATGAACATGAAGAACATGAAACGCGCACACGCCATCACCCTGAGACCGGACGGGGAAGATCTGATGCTCATCGCCACTGGCGTGATGATGGGCCTCAGCATCTGGCTGTTTTTGTGGGCATGATGGAGCAGGCGATGACAGATCAGGTGCTCTGCCTGCACGACCGGCGGGGATATTTTGTCGGCCGCATCCGGATGGGACGGATTGAACGACTGTCCGTGGAGCGTTTCGATTCCGAATCCCAATGCCGCACTGCCATCGCAGCCCGGCGCTGGCATCGCCGGCGCGATGCCGGCTCACTCCTCCAATAGCGACGCCAGTCCCGCCCGAAAATCCGGATAACGGAGCCGCGGCAACAGCTCCGCATGCAGACGGCGGTTGCATACCCGCTTGCTGTCGCGGAAAAACTCCAGCGCCGCCGGCGAGAGCTCCCGCGCCGCCTCCTCGGGCGACAGCAAGGTTGGTTCAGGAGCGCCGATCAGCCGCGCCAGCTCGCACACATAATCGGCATGCGGCAAGGGCGCGTCATCGGCCAGATTGACGATTCGCCCTGGCTTCGGAGCCGCCATTGCGGCCAGGATCGCGGCCACGATGTCATCCACATGGATGCGATTGGACCAGCGCGGCGGCGACCAGCGCACGGCCTTGTACCCGCCGGCGCGCAAGCGGGCCACGAGGTTGCGCCCGGGCCCGTAGATGCCCGCCAGCCG
Source organism: uncultured Zetaproteobacteria bacterium (assembly GCA_964418535.1). Classification (GTDB taxonomy): domain Bacteria; phylum Pseudomonadota; class Zetaproteobacteria; order Mariprofundales; family Mariprofundaceae; genus JALVTX01. Next base: position 1,179 of record CAYQMA010000182.1, read on the forward strand.
GAACACCTCAGCCGGCAGACCGCTTGCAAGCCACGCCTGCTCGGCCGCCAGCCTGGCCCGGCCGCGCGCGCTGGTCGGCCGGCATGCCCAGGATTCATCCACCCAAGCCCCACCGGCATCGCCATACACGGCCGTGGACGACAGATAACCACACCAGTGCACCGTCTTCAACCGGCCGGCCAGCGCCGGCAACCAGGAACGCTGCGGCGGCAGACATGCGCCCTGTTCGCGCGTCAGGGGAATGGAATCAAGCACCGCCTCGATGCCAGCCAGACAGTCGTCTGGCACATCCAGCGGCGAAGCGGCGACCACCGCCTCAATGCCCATGGCCGCCAGCTCGGCCGCGCGAGCAGCCGACCGCGTGGCGACAACCACCTCCATGCCGCGGCGAATGCAGGCGCGCGCCAAGCGCTCGCCCACATAGCCGCAGCCCAGAATCAGCAGTCGCACGCTTGCCCGGGGCAAGGATCGGCCGACATTTCGTGCAACAGCGACAGCATCAAATCACAACAAGTGCGACGAGGCCTCAGCGGCATCAATCCTCGCCTTCGTCGTCCTCCTCGCGATATCGTTCCTCATCCTCGCCTTCACCGCCGGCTTTCCGTACATGGCGAGCGTTTCCGCCGTGGCGACCATAGGCCGGCGGGTTTGGATTGGAACCTTCCGCCGCAGCCGCGCCCACCGCGGCGCCCACCGCCGCGCCAACGGCGGCGCCGGCCGCCGGGTGTCCGCTCTGATCGCCGATCACCGCGCCCGTGGCCGCGCCGATGATGGCGCCGGTGGTGGCGGCGCGTTCCTGCCGCTGGGTGGCGCAAGCCGCCAGCGACAACACCAAACACAGCATCATGACCTTCTTCATGGCAACCTCCTGATGGTTGATGATCCATCCATCATTTGCCCACCCTAGCCACGCAGCCCCCGCGCGACAATCGCAACCGATCCCCCACCCGGCGCAATCAGCGCACCCCTGTCCCGCGCTTTCCATCCATGCCAGAATGCGAACATGGATTTCGAACTGCTGGTCATTGACCTCGACAACACGATCTATCGGGCCGACTCGGGCGTGTTCGCCCGCATGGACGAACGCATGACCGCGTTTGTGGCCCGCGAACTGGGCCTGGATCGTTCCCGCGCCAACGAACTGCGCTTGCGCTACTGGAAACAATACGGCACCACGCTGCGCGGACTGATGCTGCACCACGG
>CAYQMA010000183.1:0-2368 GCA_964418535.1 uncultured Zetaproteobacteria bacterium
CTGAAGGAGCCCGAGCCGCCCAAGGGCCTGCGCGACGCCATCGGCCAGTGGCCGGTGCTGAAGAAGGTGCTGCACATGGGGCCGAAGGTGGTGAAAAAGGCGCCCTGGCAGCGCTGCACCTGGACGGGCGCGGATGTGGATCTCGGCATGCTGCCGGTGCAGACCTGCTGGCCGGAGGATGCGGGGCCGTTGATCACTTGGGGGCTGGTGATCACCAAGGGGCCGCACAAGACGCGGCACAACCTGGGCATTTATCGTCAGCAAGTCATCGGCAAAAACCGGCTCATCATGCGCTGGCTCAAGCATCGGGGCGGGGCGCAGGATCATCGCGAGGCCAAGGCGGCGGGCGAGCGGCGCTTTCCCTGCGCGGTGGCCATCGGCGCCGACCCGGCCACCATTCTGGCGGCGGTCACGCCGGTGCCGGATACGCTGTCCGAATACCAGTTCGCGGGACTGTTGCGCGGGTCGCGCACGGCGCTGACGCCCTGCGAGAGCGTGCCGCTGATGGCCCCGGCCAGCGCCGAGATCGTGCTGGAGGGTCATGTGTCGCTGGATGAATACGCCGACGAGGGGCCGTTTGGCGACCATACCGGCTATTACAACGAGGTGGAGCGTTTCCCGGTGTTCACGGTGGAGCGGATGAGCATGCGGGAGGACGCGATCTACCATTCCACCCATACCGGCAAGCCGCCGGACGAACCGGCGGTGCTGGGCGTGGCGCTGAACGAGGTGTTCGTGCCGATTCTGCGCAAGCAGTTTCCGGAAATCGTGGATTTCTGGTTGCCGATGGAGGGCTGTTCCTACCGCGTGGCCGTCGTATCCATCCGCAAGGGCTATCCGGGGCACGCCAAGCGCGTGATGTTCGGCATCTGGTCGTATCTGCGGCAGTTCATGTACACCAAGTTCATCATTGTCGTGGACGAGGATGTGGATTGCCGTTCCTGGCCCGAGGTGATCTGGGCCATTTCCACGCGCTGCGATCCGGCGCGCGATTTCACCTTGGTGGAGCGCACGCCCATCGACTATCTGGATTTCGCCTCGCCAGTGGCAGGGCTGGGTTCGAAGGTGGGAATCGACGCCACCAACAAATGGCCGGGTGAGACGGATCGCGAGTGGGGCCGGCCGATCACGATGCCCGACGAGGTGGTGGCGAAGGTGGCCGATGTGCTGGCATCACTAGGTTTGCAGGGCGATGACGCTGCCTGAGGGCTGATGCGCGCAGCCTGGATTCTGCCGGCGCTTGCAATGGCGGTCTGCAGCGCTGCGGCGCATGCCGGCGAGGGGTTTCCCGGCATGCGGGCGCATCTGGCGTTCGGCGTGGAGGGCGTGCGCAATTTCGGCGGCGGGCTTTCCCGGGGCTCGCAGTTGCTCAACGCCGGCTTCCTCGATGTGGCTGTGGACACCGAACGCGCCGGCTGGTGGCGGGGCGGCACGGCGCTGCTGGAGGGCGTGCTGAATCACGGCCGGGATCCCTCGGGCCGGTTCATTGGCGATGTGCAAACGGCCAGCAACATCGCCGATCGCAACCGGACCAATCTGCATCAGGCCTGGTATCGGCAGGCCCTGGGCGGGAACGCAAGCGTTCTGGCCGGTCTGCACGATCTGAACACGATGTTCGATGCCTCCGAATATGCCGTCATCTTTCTGAATTCGTCCTTCGGCATCGGGCCGGAGATCTCGGTCAACGTACCGGCCTCGATCTGGCCCCGGGCGGGCGCCGCGGCGGTGGTGGAAGGGCGCTGGGGGCATGGGGTGGCGCGCGCCGGCGTGTACGATGGCGATCCGGAAACGCGCGCGATCCGGCCGGGCCGGGAAGGGCTGATGTGGATCGGCGAGCTGGCCTGGGAGGACGAGGGGCGCGCATACAAGCTGGGCGCGTGGCGGCACACGGCGAACAGGACGGGGCCGGACGGTCGCGCATTCGGCTCCGATTCGGGCGCCTATGCGGTGGTGGATCAGCCGCTGCTTGTGCGCGGCGGGATGGTGTTGGGGATGTTCGTGCAGTTCGGGCTTACGCAGCGCGACCGCAACGACATTGCCGATTATCTGGGACTGGGGCTGCACCTGGACGGGCCGTTTCCGGGACGCCGTGACGATTCGCTGGGGATCGCCATGGCGCGGGCGGGGTTCAGCCCTGCGGCGCGGCGCGTGAACGGCTGGACGCGGGCCGAGACGGCCATTGAAGTCACCTATGACATGGCGGTGACCGACTGGCTGCATGTTCACCCGTCCTTTCAGTACATCCTCCATCCGGGCGGTGATCCGGGATTGGCGCCCGCCAAGGTGGGATTGTTGCGTCTGCGCGTGGATCTGCCCTGATCTGCCCGGGGCGTGACCGGCGCGGCATCCGGCGCTAGCATCCGCCGCG
>CAYQMA010000184.1:0-2364 GCA_964418535.1 uncultured Zetaproteobacteria bacterium
TCCCGCCCGCACGCCTTCCACGCCGAGGAACTGGCGCTGCTGGAGGAGCTGGCCGCCGATCTGGCCTTCGGCATGGAAGTGCTGCGCCAGCGGCGGGAGCGGGAGGAACTGGAGAAACAGTTCGTTCAGGCGCAGAAGATGGAGGCCGTGGGCACGCTGGCCGGCGGCATCGCGCACGATTTCAACAACATGCTGGCGGCGATGATCGGCACGGCCTATTTGCTGCGATCCATGGTGGGCGACCGGCCGGAGGCGGCGAAAAAGCTTCGCGCCATCGAGGAAACGGGATTCCGCGCCGCCGAGATGATCAAGAAGATGCTGACCTTCGCCCGCAAGGGCGAGCTGCATCGCCAGTCGATGGCGCTGAAACCCTTCGTGAAGGAGGTGTTCAAGCTGGCGCGCAGCAGCGTGCCGGAAAACGTGGCCATGACCATCAGCGTGGATGCCGACGAGGGCTGCACGGTCAAGGCGGATGCGACACTGTTGCAGCAGGTGCTGCTGAACCTGATCCAGAACGCGCGGCATGCGGTGGAGGGCGTGGAGCGTCCCGAGATTCGCGTGGGACTGGCGCGCGAGACGCCGGACGAGGCGTGGCTGGCGCGGCACGGGCTGGAGGCCGGCGCGCCGGCCTGGGCGCATCTCACCGTGGCCGACAACGGCTGCGGCATGCCCGAGGCCGTGCGCGAGCACATCTTCGAGCCGTTCTTCACCACCAAGGGCGTGGGCGAGGGCACGGGGCTGGGGCTTTCGATGAGCCTGGGCGCGGTGCAGTCGCACGGCGGCGTCATCGAGGCGGAGAGCGAGGAGGGCAAGGGCACGGTCATGCATGTCTGGCTGCCGCTGCTGGCCGACGAGGCCGCCGCGCCCGAGCCGGCCGAGGAATCGGTCGCGCCCGGCCAAGGCGAGCTGGTGCTGCTGGCCGACGACGAGCCGGGCGTGCGCGAGGTGACGCGCGAGGTGCTGGAATCCCTGGGTTATCGGGTGGTTGCGGCGCCGGACGGCGAGCGGGCGCTGGCGCTGTTCCGCGAGCATCGGGACGAGGTCGGGCTGGCGGTTCTGGATGTCGTGATGCCGCACATGGGCGGCGTGGAGGCGCTGGCGCGCATGCGGGCCGAGCGTCCCGACCTGCCGGTGATCTTCCAGACCGGCTACGGCGAGGATCTGGTGCGCGAGGGCATCGGCGAACTGGAGCGGGGCGTGGTGATGACCAAGCCCGTGGATGTGCCGGCCTTCAGCCGCGCCCTGCGTCGCCTGCTGGACGGGACGGAGGCGGCGGACTGAGCGCCGCCGGCTCGACAGGCGGGCGGCCGCTCCGTAGGCTGCGGCCATCCATGACGGGAGCTTCCGGATGAATGCAAAACCCGCATTGCTGGCGCTGGCGGACGGCCGCGTGTTTCACGGTCGCGCCTTGGGCGCATTGGGCTGCGCGGTCGGCGAGGTGTGCTTCAACACCTCGATGACCGGCTATCAGGAGATTCTGACCGATCCCTCCTACACCGACCAGATCATGACCTTTACGACGCCGCACATCGGCAACGTGGGCGTCAACGACGTGGACATGGAATCGGACGGCGTGGCCGTGCGCGGCGTCGTCGTGCGGATGCCATCGCGCATCACCTCCAGCTATCGCGCCGAGGGCGATTTCGCGGGCTGGCTGTGCGAGCGCGGCGTGGTCGGCATCGCCGGCATTGATACCCGGGCGCTGGTGCGGCATTTGCGCGACCACGGCGCGATGAACGGCGTCATTGCCTCCGACGGCACCAGCGAGGACGACGCGGTGGCGATGGCGCGCGAGTGGCCGGGGCTTGAGGGGCGCGATCTGGTCGGCCAGGTCAGCCGCAAGGCGGTCGAGACCTGGGATGTGGGCGGCTACGATCTCGACGCGGCGCGCTTTGTGACGCCGGAGCTGACGCGCCATGTCGTGGCCTTCGATTTCGGCTGCAAGCGCAACATCTTCCGCAAGCTCGTGGATCGCGGCATGCGCGTGACCATTGTTCCGGCTTCAACATCCGCGGCCGAGGTGCTGGCCATGAAGCCGGACGGCGTGTTTCTGTCCAACGGCCCGGGCGATCCGGCCGCGGTCGGTTACGCGGTGGACACGATTCGCGATCTGCTGGAGGCGGACGTGCCGATCTTCGGCATCTGCATGGGGCATCAGTTGCTCAGTCAGGCGCTGGGGCTGTCCACCTTCAAGCTCAAGTTCGGCCATCGCGGCGGCAATCATCCGGTCAAGGATCTGACCACCGGCAAGGTGGAAATCACCAGCCAGAATCACGGGTTCGCGGTGCGCGACGATCATGTGCCGGCCCATGTGGAAATCACCCACCGTTCGCTGTTCGACGATACGGTCGAGGGCCTGCGGCT
>CAYQMA010000185.1:0-2298 GCA_964418535.1 uncultured Zetaproteobacteria bacterium
TCGTCGCCTTCCTTCTTCAGCCAGCGCACGATCTTGCCTTCGGTCATCGTCGGCGAAAGCTGGGTCATGTACACGTCAATCGGCATTGCTCACCCCAATCCATGAACCACAAAGGCGCAAAGACACGAAGAAACGCGGATGGTCGGCGCCTCTGTATCCCGGAGCCTTCGTGGCGAAATCCTTCATCAGGCGCGGTTGCAGACCACGCGCGCAGCCTCCACGATCTCGGCCACGCTGGGCAGCGCCATGCGTTCGAGATTGGCGGCATAGGGCATGGGCACGTCCTTGCCGGTCACCCGGGCCACCGGTGCGTCGAGATCGTCGAAGCCGCGTTCCATGATGCGGGCGGAAATCTCCGCTCCAATGCCGGCAAAGCGCCAGCCTTCCTCGACCACCACGGCGCGGTTGGTTTTGGCCACGCTGGCGAGGATGGTCGCCTCGTCCAGCGGCTTGATGGTGCGCGGATCCACGATTTCGGCCGAAATCCCCTGTTTGGCCAGTTCGTCGGCGGCAGCCAGCGCGAAGCTGACCATGCGCGAATGGGCGACGATGGTCACATCCGTGCCCGCGCGCTTCACATCCGCCTTGCCCAAGGGGACGAGGTATTCCTCATCCGGCACCTCGCCCACGTCGGCATAACTGATTTCGTTCTCGATGAAAACCACCGGATCGTCGTCGCGGATCGCCGATTTGAGCAGGCCCTTGGCGTCCGCCGGATTGGAGGGCATCACCACCTTGATGCCCGGCACGTTGGCCATCCAGTTCTCCAACGATTGCGAATGCTGGGCCGCCACCCGCGCCGCCGCGCCGCCGGGGCCGCGAAACACGACCGGCACGCGGTACTGACCGCCGGACATGTAGTGCATCTTGGCGGCCGCGTTGACGATCTGGTCCATCGCCAGAATGGCGAAGTTCCAGGTCATGAACTCGATGATGGGCCGCAGCCCCGCCATCGCCGCGCCCACGCCGAGACCGGCGAAGCCCAGTTCGGTGATCGGGGTGTCGATCACGCGCTTGGGGCCGAATTTGTCCAGCATGCCCTGGCTGACCTTGTAGGCGCCGTTGTATTCGGCCACTTCCTCGCCCATCAGGAACACGCTCTGATCGCGTTCCATTTCCTCGCACATGGCCTGATTCAGGGCCTCGCGATAGGTGATCTTGCTCATCTCAGCCCACCTTGCCGGGATAGGGATAGGCGCCCTCGATCGGGTGCGCGTACACGTCTGTCCAGAGCTCCGACGGATCGGGCTCGGGTTGCGCCTCCGCCGCCTTGGCGATGGCGGCCACTTCCTTCTTGATGGCCTTGTCTTTTTCCTTGAAGGCTTCCTCGGTGGCCAGGCCCGCCTCGATCATTTGCTGTTGCAGCCGGGCGATGGGGTCGCGGCCGGTGCGCCATTCCTCCACTTCTTCGCGAGTGCGATAGGTGGCCGGGTCGGACATCGAATGGCCGCGATAGCGGTAGGTGATGGCCTCCACGATGATCGGCCCCTGGCCGGAGCGCGCATGCTCGATGGCTTCGCGCATCCGGCATTCGACTTCCAGCACGTTCATGCCGTCGATCTGCATGCCGGGCACCTTGAAGGAAATGCCGCGCTTGAACAGATGGGTTTCGGCGCTGGCGCGGTTGATCGCCGTGCCCATCGCGTACTGGTTGTTTTCGACCACGAAGACGATGGGTAGCTGCCACAGTGCCGCCATGTTGAAGGATTCGTACACCGCGCCCTGGTTGATGGCGCCGTCGCCCATGAAGCACAGCGTCACGCGCCCGTCGTCGCGATACCAGGAAGCGAAGCCGAAACCCAGGCCCACCGGCACCTGCTCACCGACGATGCCGTTGCCGCCGGCGAAATAATGCTCCACGTCGAACATGTGCATCGAGCCGCCCTTGCCTTTGACAACGCCGCCCGCGCGGCCCAGCAGCTCGGCCATCACGGCCGTGGGATCGGAGCCGCGGGCCAGTGCATGGCCATGGTCGCGATAACCAGTCAGGAAGGTGTCTGTCGGTTCGGCGGCATGTTGCGCGCCCACGCAAACCGCTTCCTGACCATTGCACAGATGGCAGAAACCGCCGATTTTCTTCAGGCCATAGAGCTGCCCCGCCTTTTCCTCGAAACGGCGGATGAACAGCATCATGTCATGCATTTGATGGAGGGTTTCGGCGTCGTAGTTCCTGCCCTCGTATGTAAGCCCCTTGGCGGGCTTGCTGGCTTTGTTTTGCCTGGCGGCCATGAACTCCCCCTTGAGTGTCTCAGGAAGGCCGCATGCTGCCCCAGAGGCGGGTGGGCGGCAACCGCAAGC
>CAYQMA010000186.1:0-2281 GCA_964418535.1 uncultured Zetaproteobacteria bacterium
AGCGGCAGATAGGCGATGGCTTGATCGCTGGCGGCAAGCAGATTGCGCACCAGACGATTGCTCTCCAGCGCCACCATCGGCGGTGCGCCACGGCCCGCCGGCCCCCACAGCCAGGCGGCGAACACGCCCTGCGTGCCGCTGCCCACGATGCGTCCGGCGGTCAGAATGCGCCGGTCCGGTCCGCCGAGCGCCTTCCAGTTCGCGATGCGCCCGGCCCAGATGTCCCGCGCCTCGGCCCGCGAGATCGCATGCACGCCGGCATGATAGATTTCATCGGACACGGCGAGCACAATCCCGTCTAGGCCCACCACCCGCGGCTCGGCATGCAGCGCGCCGAAACGCCGCTTCTCCGCGTCGCTGGCCGGGCGCGACATCATCGCCACGTCCGCCTGCCCGTTCAGCAGCCGTTCGGCGCCGGCGCCCGAGCCGCCGCCGCTGACCAGCACCACGACCTCCGGATGCTTCGCCATCCAGGCCTTCGCCGCCGCCTGCACAAACGGCCGCACGGTGGTGGAGCCGGCCACGCGCACGGTCTGGGCGCCGGCATCGGCCGCCGCGAACGCCAGCGCCAGCATCAGGAGCGCCAGAGCCCACAAACGCCCGCTACGCATCGCGGCCCTCCAGCGCCTTCCTCATTGCCGCGCGCAGCTTGTCGGGCGAGGCCGGCTTCTGCACGAACGCCGCCAGCCGCTTGCCCGTAAAATGCTGGATCGCGTCCTGCTCGTTGTAGCCGGAGGTCAGCACCACGCGCACGTTCGCGTCCACCCGGCGCATCTCGCGGAAACATTCCTCGCCGCCCATGCGCGGCATGGTCAGGTCCATCAGCACGGCAACGATCTCCTTATGTCGCTGGCGGAAGATATCCAGCGCCTCCACGCCGTCGGCGGCGTTGATCGTCTCGAACCCCATGTCCTCGAGCAGCATGGCCATCGTTTCGCGCACGGTTTCCTCGTCGTCCACCACCAGCACCAGGCCGTGGCCGCGCCAGTCGTCGTCGGCGCCGGCCTGTTCCTCGGTCAGCGCCTCCTGCTCCATCGCCGGCAGCAGCAGCTTGAAGGTGGTGCCGCGCCCGAGCTCGGAATAGATCTTCAGCGCCCCGCCATGGCCGCGCACGATGCCCAGCACCGCGCTCATGCCCAGCCCCCGACCGGTGAACTTGGTCGTGAAGAAGGGGTCGAAGATGCGCTCAATGACCGCCTTGTCCATGCCGCAGCCGGTGTCGGACACTTCCAGCCACACATAACGCCCGGGCTTCGGACGGTCGCCGTAGCAGTCGCGCAGATAGTCCTCGCCGGCGCTCATCAGGCCGGTGGAAATCGAAATCACGCCGCTCTTGCCGCCGATGGCGTCGTTGGCGTTGGTCACCAGGTTCATGATCACCTGCTGGATCTGCGCCTCGTCGGCCTCCACCGCCGGCAGGTTTTCGGCCAGGGCGTATTTCACGACCACGCTCTTGTCGATGGACACCTCCAACAGATGCGTGATCTCCTCCACCAGCTTCGAGAGGTTCACCGGCTTGACCACGAACTTGCCCTTGCCCGAATAGGCCAGCATCTGCTTGCACAGCACGGCCGCGCGCTGGCAGGACTGCTCGATGCGCTCCAGCTTCTCCTTGGCCTCCAGCGGCGCCTCGGCCACGCGCATGCGGGCCAGCGCCGCGTTGCCCATGATCGCGGCCAGAATGTTGTTGAAGTCGTGCGCGATGCCGCCGGCCAGCACGCCCAGACTCTCCAGCCGCTGCGTGTGCTGCACCTGCCGCTCCATCTTCGCACGCTCCTCCTCGGCGGCCTTCAGCTCGCTGATGTCCATGAACGTGACCACGCCGCCGGCCACTTCGCCCTTGTCGTCGAACAGCGGATGGGCGCGGTATTCCACCGGGAAGCTCGTGCCGTCCTTGCGCCAGAACACCTCGTCGCGGCAGTGAACGCGCGTCTGGTCCCGGAAACAGCGGAAGATGCGGCACTCGGACTCGGGATAGGGACTGCCGTCCGGTCGCGTGTGGTGAATCACCTCGTGCAGGTTGCGGCCGATCAGCTCCTCGGCCGAATCGTAGCCCAGCATGGCCAGGCCGGATGCATTGATGAAGGTGCAGCGGCCGTCCGTATCCACGCCATAGATGGCCTCGGCCGTGGCGTTCATCAGCAGATCGCGCAGCCGGCCCGCCTCCCGCTCCATGATCCGGCGTTTGCGCGCATACCAGCGCGCGCCCAGGATGCCCGCCAGCGTCAGCGCCGCAAACAGCGCCGCCAGCAGCAGGCGCACATGCCGCCACACGGCCAGC
>CAYQMA010000187.1:0-2271 GCA_964418535.1 uncultured Zetaproteobacteria bacterium
TGATGGGGTCGCGCGTGGCGGGATTCATGCCGGCGCCGGATGGCAGCCTCAGGGGCCTGCTGCGCGCCCGCAGGGCGAAGGCCTTCGTCCGGAGCTGAGAAACTACGCCTGGCTGGGCAAGGTCAGGATTTCGCAGCCGTCCTCGGTGATGGCGATCGTGTGCTCGAACTGGGCCGACAGCGACTTGTCGCGCGTGACCACGGTCCAGCCGTCCTTCAGCACTTTGACGCCCGGCTTGCCGAGATTCACCATCGGCTCAATGGTGAACACCATGCCGGGCTTCAGCTTAAGCCCCGTGCCCGGGCGGCCGTAGTGCAGCACCTGCGGATCTTCGTGGAAAGCGCGGCCGATGCCGTGACCGCAGTATTCGCGCACCACCGAGCAGCGTTCGGATTCGACATAACTCTGGATGGCATAACCGATGTCGCCGAGCGTGGCGCCCGGTCGCGCGGCCTCGATGCCGATTTCCAGCGCCCGCCGCGCCACTTCCACCACCTTGCGCGCCTTCACGCCCGGCTTGCCGACATAGAAGGTCTTGCTCGTATCGCCATGCCAGCCGTTGATGATGCTGGTGACGTCCACATTGACGATATCGCCGTCCTTCAGCTTTTTCTTGCCCGGGATGCCGTGGCAGACGACATGATTGACCGAGGTGCAGACCGATTTCGGAAATCCGTGATAGTTCAGGGGCGCGGGAATGGCGCCCGCCTGAATCGTGAATTCGTGCACCAGTTCGTTGATTTCGTCGGTGGTGATGCCCGGCCGGATATGGGGTTCGATGAAGACCAGCGTATCGGCCGCATGGCGGCAGGCAGGTCGCATGGCTTCGATTTCTTCGGGGGTTTTCAGATGCACCATGGCGGCGGATACTTGATGTCGCCTTCTGCGATTGCAAGCATGGAACGATGATGGATTTTCCCGATCCTCGACAAGCCGATGCCGACGGACTGATTGCCATGGGCGGCGATCTGGCGCCCGAGACGCTGCTGTCGGCTTACCGGAAGGGCATCTTTCCGTGGTATGAGGCCAACGGGCCGATTCTCTGGTGGTCGCCCGATCCCAGGATGGTGCTGTTTCCCGACGAGTTTCACTGCTCCCGCAGGCTGGCCCGGCGATTGCGGCAGGGGCGGTTCGATTTCAGCGAGAAGCGGGCCTTTGGCGAGGTTGTCGAAGCCTGTGCCGACCGGCCCGAAGGCACCTGGATTACGCCGGAGATGAAACAGGCTTACCAGGCCTTGTTCGAGGCGGGGTTCGCACATTCCATTGAGGTGTGGGAAGGCGGAGCGCTTGCAGGCGGCGTCTATGGCGTGAAGATCGGAAACGCATATTTCGCCGAGTCCATGTTTCATCGGCGCACCGATGCCTCCAAGGCCGCCTTGTTCCGGCTCTGCCAACTGGCGCGCAAGCGGGGCTGGCTGTTCATTGACTGCCAGTTCTATACCCCGCATCTGGCCAGACTGGGGGCGCGGGAAATTCCCCGCGATGCATTCCTGGATCTGGTGCGGCGCGCTATCGAACCGTCTTGATAATCTGGCCTGGCTTGGGCGTCTGATCGAGATCCATGCCGTTCAATGCTGCCAGCCGGTCGGCCGTGAATCGTCCCAGAATGTTCCCGCTCGCGACCGCCAGTCGTTGCCAGGAATCGCCGGCCTTCCAGACATGCAGGTGGATGCGGGGAATGTCGCCGTCGCGTTTCGGATCATAGTCGCGGAAGGAATCCAGGATGGACTGGCAATCCGCACGCCAGGCATCGAAACGGGCGCGCTGGGTCACGCACAACATCTGCCAGGCCTCGTCCCGACGACGGGCCACGGCGACCAGCGCCCGCGCCTGACCCACATCCCGCATCGATAGATTGACTTCGCCCTGGGCAATCTCGAACGGCCCGCGATGCAGCGTGCGGAGCCGTTCCAGCCGGTGTTTGCCCACGAGTTCGCGCAGCACCTGCTCGGCATTCTGCCGTTTTTGCAATTCCTTCATGGTCAGCCGGAAGAACACCCGTTTCTGGCGCCGGCGCGCGGTGAGCGCCGTGTGACTGTTATGAATGACCCAGTCTGTTGGCACGGCCAACTGGATGTGCATTTTCGGGTGCAGGAAGCGCCGGCCGACGACCGCGCCTTCCTCGGCCGAGTCGCCATAGGGATAGCCATCGAGCGCCGCCAGCATCGCGTTGCGACCCCAATAACCCTGTTTCTTCTCGCCGGCCGCGGCCTCGGCCACGGCTTCGCGGATGCGTTTCTCGGTGGCCGGATGGCTGGCGAACGCGCCATG
>CAYQMA010000188.1:0-2266 GCA_964418535.1 uncultured Zetaproteobacteria bacterium
GCAATGCGAGGCCGTACACCGGCACGCGATGGACGGGGCCCAGCAGCACGATGCGTCGGGTTGCTGGCCGGTTTTCCAGGGTGCGATAGGCGGTGGCGGCAATGGGGCCGGAATAGATATGCCCCGCATGTGGAACGATCAATGCTTTTGGACGGAGACTGGCAACGTCCGCCTCGGCCAGCATGGAATCCACCTCTCGCGCAAGCTGCGCGGGATCGGCCGTATAGAACAGTCCGGCCACGGCGGGTGGACGGATGCGTGTCATCTCATGACGCCTCCGTTTCTTATTATAGGAGCGCCGGACGGCGTTCTCCAGTTTTCCAGGGCGTCAGGTTTTGTCGTCGCCTTGCTTGTTGTTCTTCATGTTGTTGATGTGATTTCGCACGTGGTGATGACCAAAGCGGAAATAGAGCCCGCCGCCGATCGCAAGCCCGGCAACGATGGCAACGATCAGGCCCACCAAACCAAAGCGATGCAGAATGGCCAGCCCCGCCAGGCCCAAGGCATGCCCCACGGCATAGATGATCAGCGACCAGGACAGGCAATTCAGGATCTGCAAGACAAGGAAACGCCAAAAGCCAATGGTTGACGCGCCGAACAGGATGGCGGCGACGATGCGCGTGCCATAGAGATATTGGAAAATGAAGATGGACCACTGGGCATATTTATCCAGGATGAGGTTGGCCTTGGGATAGTGTTCCCTGAGGAAGGGAACGGCTTCGATGACCCGCATGCCTTTCCAGCGGCCCAAGGCGAAGAAGACCAGATGACCGACGAACGCACCCGCCGCAGCCACCACGATCACCTTCCACGGAACCAGGATGCCGGCGGCCGCCAGCGCCGCTGCGGCCACGAACACCGATTCGCCTTCGATGAACGTCCAGATGAACACGGCCCAGTAGCCGTACTGCTCGACAAAGTGCTGCGCCCAGTTCACCGGCTGATGCTAACCGGGCCTCCGGACAAAGGCCATGCGCGAAGCCAAGCGAGGTCGGCAAGGGCGTTTCGCAGCCGATTGCGACATGGCCTACAATCCGTTTATGACATGGCGGATCGGATGTTCGGGCTATTTCTACCGCCACTGGCGAGGGCGATTCTATCCGCCGGAAATGCCGATGAGCCGGTGGTTTGCGCACTATGCCCGCCATTTCGATACGGTGGAGATCAACGCCAGCTTCTACCGTTTCCCGACCCGGGATGGTGTCCGCCGCTGGAAACGGCAGGCGCCGCCGGGATTCGTCTATGCCGTCAAGGCTCCGCGAATCATCACGCACCTGCACCGTTTTTATCGTTGTGATAAGGAGATAGAAGAATTATCCAATGTTCTGCATGAGCTTGGAGATGCACTGGGAATGGTGCTGTTTCAGATGCCGCCCGGTTTTCAATGTTCGAAACAGAACCTGGATCGAATCATGGCTGCCTTGCCAGCCGGGTTGCCTTGTGCGCTCGAATTCCGCCACCCGTCCTGGTGGAACGATGCCGTATGGCACGCATGCGAATCGCGGGGCGCATTGTTCTGTTCGGTGCATGCGCCGCGGTTGCCTGACGACATCGTGCCGATTTCCGGCAGGATCTATTTGCGGTTCCATGGCATCCCCTGGTATCGCCACGATTACAGCGATGAAGAGCTTGCCGCTTGGGCATCGCGCATCCGGGCCAGCCGCGCCGGTGATGGCTGGATCTATTTCAACAACGACACGGACGCCGCCGCGCCGCGCAATGCGCAGAGGCTGGCAACCCTGCTCGTTGAAGGCTGAGTCGCGCCGTCATCTGCGCGCATCAGTCCGCTTGCTGACAACGGAAGGTGCTGACGCGGTAGAATTTCCTGAACGCGGTCGCTGGCGATCCATCGGGAAGCATGCATTTGCCGTGGCATCGGGCAGCGGCGTCCAGCTCGGCGGCCAGATGCTCCTGCCAGAAACCGGGAAGAAACGGTTCCAGCCACCCGAGCAGGCGCCGCGAGGGCAAAGCGCGGTACAGCGGATGGGTGATGGGCCGTTCGGCATATTCCGCAACGACGAGCAGACCTCCGGGTTTGAGCACGCGCGCGATTTCCCGATAGGTGCGCTGCCGGGCATCGCCTGGCAGTTCGTGAAACAGGAAGAAGACCAGGATCGTCTCAAAACTGTTCTCGGCATAGGCCAGATGCTCCGCGTTCATTCGCGCCAGCCTCAGGGAGGCCAAATCCGCGCATTTGCGTCGTGCCAGTTCGAGCTGGGGCGCGGCCACATCGGCCAGGTGAAGACCTTGGGGGAGGCTGGCCAGC
>CAYQMA010000189.1:0-2262 GCA_964418535.1 uncultured Zetaproteobacteria bacterium
GTCCCGTCCGCTCCGCCAGTCGAAGGCGCCATCGGGTTGTAGTCACCTGATGGCGCCTTGTTTTTTTGCGGCAATCGACCATTGACGGGATGCTGGATGGGATTGGACCGGATGGTGTTGTTGGCATGCATGGAGCGTTGATGGAATGGGGGGCTGGAAATGGCTTTGCAAAGTCCTTCGGGCGGTTGTCGGGCATGGTGCCAGCATGGCCGGGCCGTCGTTCCTGCGGCTTGCATGCGTTTGGTTTTTGGCCCCCGGCATTGAACGGTTCATGAGCCAGCAATCGCCGCCTCTCCGCGCTGCAGACCGGTCATGCGTTTTCCATTGGCGATGGCGCTCTTGGCGCGTATCGGTTTTCATGTTGATTTGTTTGCTCTTGTGTTCGCCAGGCTCGCCGGCCTGGGCCGGGCAGACGTTTGCGCCCGAGCGCGCGCGCCTGACCGGCGCCTTTGAGATCTGGCGTCTGCCGGCCGGCGAGCGCATGGGCATGCTGGGCGGCGGCTTTCTCTATGATATGGGCAAGGGGTTTGCGCTGGGGCCGGCGGCTTGGGGAGCGGTGACCGGCCAGCGCGGCGGCTTCATCACACTGGGACTTGCCGGCGATTACCGTCTGGATATCGGCCGTTGGCAATTGAATGCGGGCGCGTTCGTGGGCGCAGGCGGCGGACGCGGCGGCTACCAGTTGCAGGGCGGCGGCTTGATGCTGCGCGAACATCTTGGCATCGGCTATCGCTTGTGGCCCTCGCTGACCCTTGGGGCCGGCGTCAGCCGCGTGGATTTTCCGAATGGCAGCATTCACAGCACCCAGCCTTATGCATCGTTGTCGCTGCCTTTTTCTGCCGCGCTGTTGCCGGCGGATGCCAATTGGCCCGGTGGGGAAGGCGATGCCTGGTTCTCGATGCCGTCCACGGAGCAAGAGCTCTCGCTGGTGTATCGTTTTGAACGCATTCCGGCCGGCGTGCGCACGGATGCCGGCGCGCCGCAGCATTCCACTTTGGGATTGGTGGGCGTGGCCTGGCACCGGTATTTCGGCGACCACCTGTTCCTGAACCTGGATTCCGAGGGTGCGATGCAGGGCAACAGTCACGGGTACATGCAGATTCTGGCCGGGTTGGGATGGCGGTCGCGGTTGCTGCGCGGAACATGGTTGAAAGCCATCGTGGCGGCCGGGCCGGCAGGCGGCGGCGCCGTGGCCACCGGGGGCGGCGTGCTGCTGGATGCGCGCGCCGGCGTGCAACAGCGGCTGTGGGGGCGCACGTTTGCGGAGCTGGAAATCGGCAAGAGCCGGGCGCTGAATGGCGATTTCCGCGCCACGACCTATTCGCTGATGTTTGGCGGCCATTTCGACACGCCCAGGGTTGGCGATCGAACGTTCCGGGATTCGGATCTGGCCGGCTATTCTCCCTTGCATTTGCGGCTGCGCTGGACAGGGCAACGCTATCTCCAGGCTGCATCGGGCTGGCGGAATCATCATGCGAACCTGTCCGTGGATGTCATGGGCTGGCAACTGGATGCGTTCGTAACGCCGCATTGGTATCTAACGGGCCAGGGGCTGGGCGCCTGGCGCGGGCAGGGCGGTGGCTACATGACCGGCCTGGTGGGCGCCGGGGCGCATCTGCCGCTGGGTGGCACGCCGGTGTTCGTTGAGGGCGAGGCGTTGGTGGGCGCTGCCGGCGGCGGCGGACTGGATGTTGCCGGCGGTCTGGTCTGGCAGGCCACGGCCATGGTGGGCGCGTCGCTGACGAAAGGATTTGAAGTTCTGACAGGCTATGGTGTAATGCGTGCGCCCAAGGGACGTTTTCGCGCACGGGTCTGGTCGCTTTCGCTGGCCAAGCGCTTGACCTTGCCCGTGCGATAAACGGTTTTTGTTCCCTTGACGGGAGGGAGATGTTCCCGTTTTGGTTTGATGGTTTAGGTGTTGAAGGATGCGTGCTGGATTCACCCGGCATGCGGTAGCTTGCCCGTAATTCGGATGCTGACCGATTTCCGAGGGCGACAGGGTTTCGAAGGAGTGTTCATGCGCTTGTCTAATATCAGATGGTGGTCGTTGCAGATGCTGGTTGTTGCGGCGGCGCTGGCTTGCTTGCCGGCTGTTTCCGCAGCGATTCAGCTTTCTCCCGAGCAGTTGAAGGCCATCGAATCCTTGCCGGCCTCGGAAAAGGCGCGGCTGGCCAAGGAGGCGGGCGTGGCCGTCAAGGCGGGCGGGACGGGCGCCGAGGCGCCGGCGGCAACGGCGCCGGGCAGCGAGCCGCCGGGGAGGCC
>CAYQMA010000190.1:0-2245 GCA_964418535.1 uncultured Zetaproteobacteria bacterium
CGCGCCGAGCTGAAGAAGCTGAAGATGATGCCGCCGATGAGCGCCGAGGCCACGGTGGTGCGCAATTATCTGGACTGGCTGGTGGAGATTCCCTGGAAGAAGCGCAGCCGCGTGCGGCGCGATCTGAATGTGGCCGAGCGGGTGCTGAATGAAGATCACTACGGGCTGGACAAGGTCAAGGAGCGCATCCTGGAGCATCTGGCGGTGCTGCAACTGGTGCGCAAGATGAAGGGCCCGATTCTGTGCTTCGTCGGCCCGCCCGGCGTGGGCAAGACTTCGTTGGGCAAGTCCATCGCCCGCGCCACGAACCGGCATTTCGTGCGCATGAGCCTGGGCGGCGTGCGCGACGAGGCCGAGATTCGCGGGCACCGGCGCACCTACATCGGCGCCTTGCCGGGCAAGATCATTCAGTCCATGAAACGGGCGGGCACGAAGAATCCGCTGATTTTGCTGGACGAGATCGACAAGCTGGGGGCGGATTTCCGGGGCGACCCGGCCTCGGCGCTGCTGGAGGTGCTCGATCCGGAGCAGAATCACGCCTTCAACGATCATTATCTGGAGGTGGACTACGATCTGTCCGAGGTCATGTTCATCACCACGGCCAACAGCCTGAACATTCCCTCGGCCCTGCTGGATCGCATGGAGATTATCCGCATTCCGGGCTACACCGAGGACGAGAAGGTGCATATCGCCCGGCATCATCTGCTGCCCCGCAAGCTGGCCGACCATGGCTTGAAGCCGGAGCAGCTGAAGGTGAGCGAGGCGACGCTGCGCGACATCATCCGTTACTACACCCGCGAAGCGGGCGTGCGGAATCTGGAGCGCACGCTGGCCAAGCTGTGCCGCAAGGCAGCGCGCAGGATCGTCCAGTCCGGCGAGGAGCAGACGACGATCGAGGTGAAGCCCGAGGATCTGGAGGAATGGCTGGGCGTGAAACAGTATCGCTTCGGCGTGGCCGAGGAAGAGGATCAGGTGGGCGTGGTGACGGGCCTGGCCTGGACGGAAGTGGGCGGCGAGCTGTTGCAGATCGAAACGGCGCTGATGCCGGGCAAGGGCAAGCTCACGGTGACCGGCCAAGTGGGCGACGTGATGCAGGAATCGGTGCAGGCGGCGCTCACCTATGTGCGATCCCGCGCCGCCCAGCTTGGGTTGAAGCCCGACTTCCACCAGAAGGTGGACATTCATGTGCATGTGCCCGAGGGCGCGATTCCGAAGGACGGCCCCTCGGCGGGGCTGGCGATGGCGACCTCGCTGGTCAGCGCTCTGACCGGCATCCCGGTGCGGCGCAAGGTGTGCATGACAGGCGAAATCACCTTGCGCGGCAAGGCGTTGCCCATTGGCGGGCTGAAGGAGAAGCTGCTGGCGGCGCATCGCGGCGGGTTGACCACGGTGCTGATTCCCGAGGAGAACGAGAAGGATCTGCGGGACGTGCCGGAACATGTTGTCAAAGGCCTCAAAATCCGTACTGTTCGCCACATGGACGAGGTGCTGGAGCATGCTCTGGCGCATCTTCCGGAAGGCATGCGATCGGGTGCGGGCTTTGCGCCGCCGGCAATTGAGGGGATTTACCTCGATTCGGGCGTGTCGCGCGCGCATTGACGGATCCGCGCATGCGCCTGTTGCGGCCTGTGTTGCGGCAAAAAGATGATTGACATGGCACGGGGGGGAGGCCTTATAGTTGCCGAACCCAATACGAATTGCTCCGGGAGGAAACATTGAACAAGGCAGAATTGATCGGATACGTGGCGGAGACCGCCGGACTGAGCAAGACCAATGCGGCGGCCGCCGTTGAAGCCGTGATCAGCGGCATCACGGAGACTTTGAAGAATGGCGGTTCGGTGAGCCTCGTCGGGTTCGGCACCTTTTCCGTGGCTGAGCGTGCGGCCCGCACGGCGCGCAATCCGCGCACGGGCGAAACCATCCAGGTGGGGCCGTCCCGGGCGCCGAAGTTCAAGGCCGGCAAGGCTTTGAAGGACGCCGTCAAGTAAAAACCGGGCGACGGATCGAAGCATCCGTTCGCGAGGTGGCGGGGTCGCCAGGCCGGCCCCGTAAGCGTCGCAAGACATCATCGCAGCGGGCGAATAGCTCAGCTGGGAGAGCAACGGCCTTACAAGCCGTAGGTCACAGGTTCGATCCCTGTTTCGCCCACCATTCGCTTGCTGAGAACTGGAGCGGTAGTTCAGTTGGTTAGAATGCCGGCCTGTCACGCCGGAGGTCGCGGGTTCAAGTCCCGTCCGCTCCGCCA
>CAYQMA010000191.1:0-2234 GCA_964418535.1 uncultured Zetaproteobacteria bacterium
ACCGCGCGCGCCACATCCGCCTGCGTGTGGACGATCAGTCGCGCGCCATGATCCCGCGTCATGGCCCGAAGGCGGGCGCAAAAGGCCAGCAACCGCGCCGAATCCATCGCCTTTTCGCGCGCCAGCACCGCATCCACGCCGCCGCGCAACGCCGCTTCCACGGCAGCAAAAAACGCCTCCGGTTCACGACCGGAGGCGTCGGTTATCAGCAAGAGGCGCGGCGTCAGAATCGCTTGATGACCCACTCGGGCGGCGCAATATGCCGATAGCCGCCGGGCAAACGACGTTCGAACGTGCCGTCGCCATCGCTGTCGTACAGATAATAAGCGGGGCCGACCACCGGAATCACCTTGACCATGAAGACCCGGCCATGCAGGGAGTATTCCTCCACCGTCGCGCCGTTCTTGCGCTTGATGACGTGCACCTCGACATCCTTGCGGTCTTTCGTTGACAAGGCCTCGCTGACCGATGCGTCGTCATGCGTCGGCGGCGTCACCGTTTCGCGCGCCTCGGGCGTATCCTGCACCTCGGTCGGCGGCGGCAGCGCATCCTCAGCGGCGATAACCGCTGCCAATGGCGTCAGGACAGACATGGTCAACAAGGCAAGAAGGATCCGATTTCGCATGGAAGGAGTATAGCCGTCCGCCTCCAGGATGCACAAGCTGACGGCGCTTCCACAACGCACGCTTGCGCACACGCGCGCAATGGTCTTTCATCGGGAACACAAACAGTCGCATCGTGAGGGAGACGCAACATGGCGGACGAGCCCCTGATTCATTTTTCCAGCAACCGGATCGGCGACACCTTGCCCAAAGCGTTTGTCCAGACGCTGACCCGACCCGCTGCCTGGTTCGAGGCCATGCCGAAAGCCGAAAGCTACAGGGATTCAGCCGTCCTCCTGGCCATCTATATCCTTGCGCCGGCTCTGGTCGCCAGCATTCTGACCGGATTCGTCACCATCATTGTCATTCTGCCGCTCAGTCTTCTGTTCGGCTTCGTCGCCACCTGGATGTGGGCCGGATACCTGGCCTGGGCGTCGCGCACTTTCTGCAAGACCGATATGACCACGGTGGATGCCTTCCAGATTTGCGCCGCCGCTTCGGCGCCGCAGGTATTTTCAGCCATCCCGATGCTGGCGCCGGTGGCTACCCTGTGGAATCTCTACCTGAACTGGCAGGGCCTGGTCTCGCACGGCAAGGTGAGCGGGGGCTGTGCGCTGCTGATCATCCTGGCCGCCTTTGTCATCCTCGGCGGCACGCTGCTCATTCTGTTCGTGCTGATCTTGCAACTGGCGCATCAAAGCGGCCTGTCCCTGCCGCCGATGTCATCGCCGATGCAATCATTCTGATCGGCGGCGACGCAGCAGCACCAGGCAGGAGCCGCCGCGCGTGTTCGGCTTTGGAATCGCCGCCAGCACCCGCCCCGCATGCGGCCCCTCGACCAGCCAGCGATAAACAGCCTCGCGCAGCACCGGCCCACTGCGAGAATGCAATCCTCGACCATGCACGATGCACAGCACACGACAACCCTGCGCCAGCGCCCGCGCAAAGCAGCGATCCAGCGCCACATAGGCCTGCTCGCGACTCATGCCGTGCAGATCGGCCTCCATCTCGACCGGCGGCCGACCGGCCGCAAGCTGCCTGAGCCGCTCGGCCGACACGCCATCGGCGCGCAGCACCCAGGGTTCGGGCATGCGCCATGGCGCCGGATGCGCCACCGGCTCGCTGGCCGGCATGGTTCCGACCGCGCGCTTGGGGCGCCCGATGCGTTTCGCATTTCGCGGCTCGGGGCTGCGCCTCGGCTCGTGTTCCAGCCGGCGCACGCCTCGCATCGCCTGAGCAAACAGTTCGTCGTCCGTCTCGGGCATTGAGTCGAGCCTCCTAAAACTCCGTCCTGCTCGGCCGCGTCATCAAGGTGCGAACAGCCTCGTCCAGCGCCCATTCACCCTGCAACACCCGATGCACCGCCTCCATCAGCGGCGCCTCTACACCCGTCCGCACAGCCAGCGCATGCGCGGCGGCAGCCGTATCCAGGCCTTCCACCACCTGCCCGATATGGTCTTTCGCCTCGTTCACGCTCATGCCGCGCGCCAGCGCCATCCCGAAGCGGCGATTGCGCGACAGATCACCGGTGCAGGTCAGCACCAGATCGCCCAATCCCGACAAACCCATCAACGTTTCGCGGCGACCGCCCCGCGCCATGGCCAGCCGCGCCATTTCGGCCAGCCCCCGGGT
>CAYQMA010000192.1:0-2219 GCA_964418535.1 uncultured Zetaproteobacteria bacterium
GGTGGCGCGGTTGCTGTTCGGTCTGCGCATCCGTCCGGTGAAGGCCGCCGCCTGAACCGAAGGGCGGCGATGGAGACGGATTCGGGTTAGTCTTGGCCGGTCATGCCGGTTGTCACCCTCTCCCATGTCAGCAAGGCCTTCGGCCCCCAAGTGGTGCTGGACGACGTCTCGCTCAGCGTGCGGCGCGGCGCGCGCATCGGCCTGATCGGTCGCAACGGCGAGGGCAAATCCACCCTGTTTCGGATCATGGCCGGCCGCATCGATCCCGATGCCGGTGAGGTGACGCTGCGCACAGGCGCGCGGCTGGCCTGCCTCGATCAGGAGCCGGCCTTGCCGGCGGGGCGCACGGTGTTCGACTGCGTGGCCGAGGGCTTGGGCGAGGCGTCCCGGGCGCTGGGCGAATATCACCGGGCGTTGACGCGCGTGGCCCACGAGGCCACGCCGGCCGCCCTGCGCGAACTGGAGCGGCGACAGGCGGCGCTGGAGCATCTGGGCGCCTGGCAATATCACGCCCGCATCGAGACGGCGATTTCGCGTCTTGGATTGGAGGCCGATCGCGATGTAGGCGAGCTGTCCGGCGGCTGGCAGCGGCGGGTGGCGCTGGCCCGCGCCGTGGTGGCCGAGCCGGACGTGTTATTGCTCGATGAGCCGACCAACCATCTGGATGTGGCGTCCATTGAATGGCTGGAGGAGTTTGTGGCCGACTTTCCCGGCGCGGTGCTGTTCGTCACCCACGATCGCTATTTTCTGGATGCGGTGGCCGAGGAGATCGTGGAGCTGGATCGCGGCAAGCTCACCCATTTCCCTTGCACTTATGCCGAATATCTGGACAAGAAGGCCGAGATGCTGGAGGTGGAGGCGCGCCAGCATCGCAAGTTCGATCGTTTGCTGGCCGGCGAGGAGCGCTGGATACGGCGCGGCATCCCGGCCCGCCGGCGCCGGGATCAGGGGCGGGTGCGTGCGCTGGAAGAACTGCGGCGGCAGCGCGCTGCCCGGCGGCTGCGGGGTGGGGACATCGAACTGCGCGTGGCCACCGGCGTGCGGCCCGGCAAGCTGCTGATCGAGGCGGTGGATGTGTCGCATGCCTTTGGCGACACCGTGATCGTGCGCGATTTCTCGCACCGCGTGATGGCTGGCGAACGAATCGGGCTCATCGGGCCCAACGGCATCGGCAAGACCACGCTGCTGAAGATTTTGCTGGGCGAAATCCGGCCCGATGCCGGCCGCGTGCGTCATGGCGTGCGCCTCCAGCCGGCTTTTCTGACGCAGATGCGCGAGCTGGATGGCGATGCCCGGCTGCGCGACGTGTTGCTGCCGCAGGGCGGCCAGTATGTGCACATCGGCGGCCATGAGCCGCGGCATGTGGTGAGCTATTTGCAGGATTTCCTGTTCGACCGGGAGCGGCTGAATGCGCGTGTCTCGGCCCTCTCCGGCGGTGAGCGGGGGCGGCTGATGCTGGCGCGCCTGCTGCTCGAACCCGCGAATCTGCTGGTGCTGGACGAGCCGACAAACGATTTGGACATCGGCACGCTGGCGGTGCTGGAACAGGCGCTGGCAAACTATGGCGGCACGGTCATCGTGGTCTCGCACGATCGCGCCTTCATGGATCGGGTGGCCAGCCGCGTGCTGGCCTTTGAGGGAAACGGCCGGATTGTGCCCATCGAGGGCGGATGGTCGGATTACCAGGCTTGGAAGCTGCGCCGCCTGGAGGCGGAGCGGAACGAACGACCAGCCGCCGGGAAGGCTGGGAAGAAACGCGAACGCCCGCGATCGCGTGCGCGTAGGCTTTCCTACCACGAACAGCGCGAACTGGCCGCGTTGCCCGACCGCATCGAGGCGATGGAGGAGGAAAAGGCCGCCATCGAGGCTCGATTCTGCGAGCCGGATTATTTCCGCCGCGATGCCGAAGGCTTTCGCCGCGACCAGGCGCGGCTGGCGGAACTGGAGGCCGAACTATCGAGCGCCTATGCGCGCTGGGAAGAGCTGGAATCCGTATGAGCCACTTGCAAACTCGCAAGCGGCGCCCAGCCGCCCCACACCGGCCCTTTTTCGGGTTGGCATTTCAGTTCATGGAAGCGCCATGTGTTTCGTTCCATACCGAAAACGATCTTGATGCGGGATTGCTGTGCATCCAGTCGGCATCTTGCCAGTGGCTCGTATGACACTGTATTTCGCCTATGGTTCGAACATGTTCACGCCGCGATTGCGCGCCCGGGTTG
>CAYQMA010000193.1:0-2209 GCA_964418535.1 uncultured Zetaproteobacteria bacterium
TCGTCGGCCATGTTGTGGATGATGGACACCGCCTCGTCGTATTCGGCCAGCGTCATGTCCTCGCTGCCGGTCACATTGACCAGAATGCCGCGCGCGCCGTGGATATCCACGTCCTCCAGCAGCGGCGAGGAAATCGCCCGCTCGGCCGCTTCGCAGGCGCGGTTTTCGCCGCTGGCCACGCCGCTGCCCATCATCGCCATGCCCGAGGTCTCGCTCATCACCGCCTTCACATCCGCGAAGTCCACGTTCACATAACCCGTCTGGGTGATGAGCTCGGCAATGCCGCGCACCGCCTGCAACAGCACGTCGTCGGCCTTGCGGAAGGCCTCCAGCATCGTCGTGTGCTTGCCCACCGCCCCGATCAGCTTCTGGTTCGGAATGATGATGAGCGTGTCCACATGCCGCGACAACTCCTCGATGCCGGCCTCGGCCTGCCGCATGCGCCGCTTGCCTTCAAAATGGAACGGCTTGGTGACCACGGCCACGGTCAGAACGCCCAATTCGCGCGCCACTTCGGCGATGACCGGCGCTGCGCCCGTGCCGGTGCCGCCGCCCATGCCGGCGGTAATGAATGCCATGTCGGTATCGGTCAGCAACTCCCGCAAACGCTCGCGCTCGGCCTCCGCCGCATTCTTGCCGACTTGCGGATTGGCGCCCGCGCCCAGCCCGCGGGTGATATCGGCGCCAAGCTGGATCTTGATCGGCGCCCGGCTCCGTTCAATGGCCTGCGCATCCGTGTTGGCAACGATAAAATCCACGCCGCGCAACTGCTGGTCGATCATGTTGTTCAGGGCGTTGCCGCCACCGCCGCCCACGCCAATCACCTTCAGTTTCGCTGCCTGTCCCAGCGTGTCTTCGAATGTATACAATGTGTTCATGACACTCCTCCTTTGTTGAAATGTGTTTCCTTGCTCCGGCTCCTCGGCTTCACTCCGCATCTCCGAACCACTGACGCATCCGCGCCCATACGCGGCTGAACAATGACCCGCCGGATCTGGCCCGAACCGGGTTGGTCTGACGGTATTGCCAGCCGTATCGCACCAGACCCACGCCGGTGGCATAAATCGGGCTGGAGATCACATCCACCAGCCCGCCCACGCCCGTGGGCCGGCCCAACCGGACGGGCTGCTCGAAGACCTCCTCGGCCAGTTCGGTCATCCCGTCCAGCAAACTGCTGCCGCCGGTCAGCACCAGACCGGCTGCAATCAACTCCTGAAATCCCGAGCGCTGCAATTCGCCCTTCACCAGTTCGAAGAGTTCCTCCACCCGCGGCTCGAGAATCTGCGCCATCACCTGCCGCGGCATCGGACGAGGCGGCCGGCCGCCGACGCTCGGCACCTCCACCTGATCCTCCGGCGGCACCAGCGACACCATGCAGGCGCCGTATTTCTTCTTGAGCTGATCGGCCTCGCGGGCGCTGGTGCGCAAGCCCACGACCAGGTCGTTGGTCAGATGGTCGCCGCCAATCGGAATCACCGCCGTATGACGGATGGCGCCATCGAGAAACACCGCGATGTCGGTCGTGCCGCCGCCGATGTCCACCAATGCCACGCCAATGTCCTTCTCATCCGGCGCCAGCACCGCCTCGCTGGAGGCCACCTGTTCCAGCACCATGTCCGCCACGTCCAGACCGCAGCGGTTGCAGCACTTGATAATGTTCTGGGCCGAAGAAACCGCGCCGGTCACGATGTGCACCTTGGCCTCCAGCCGCACGCCGCTCATGCCCACCGGTTCGCGGATGCCATCCTGGCCGTCGATAATGAATTCCTGGGGAAGGATGTGCAGAATCTTCTGGTCAGCCGGAATGTTCATCGCGCTGGCTGCGTCAATCACGCGCTCCACGTCCTCGGTCGTGACCTCGCTGCCCTTGATGGCCACCACGCCATGACTGTTGTAGCCCCGGATATGGCTGCCGGCGATGCCGGTGAACACGGACTTGATTTCCACGCCGGCCATCAGTTCGGCTTCCTCCACCGCCAGACGAATGGATTCCACCGTGCTTTCGATGTTCACGACCACGCCCTTGCGCAGCCCGCGCGAGGGGTGCGTGCCGATGCCGACCACATCCAGCTTGCCATCGGGGCCGGCCTCGGCCACCACGCAGGCAATCTTGCTGGTGCCAATGTCCAGGCCCACCAGAATCTGTTCATGTCTGGCCATCAGACCACCCCTCCAAGCCTTGATTTGCGGATGAACCAGCGATCGGCCT
>CAYQMA010000194.1:0-2189 GCA_964418535.1 uncultured Zetaproteobacteria bacterium
TTGATGTAGTCCTTGCTGCGATCCTCGGGATAGTCGAACACCACCACATCGCCGCGTTTTGGCGCATGCGGGAAGAACTGAAAATCGGTGAACGGAATGCGGATGCCGTAGGGATAGCGCAGCACGAAGATGTAATCCCCAACTTCCAGCGTTGGCACCATGCTGGATGAGGGAATCTTGAACGGCGCGACCACGAAGCTGCGAATCACCACCGCAATCAGCGCGATGACGATGATCGATTCCACCCATTCGCGCAGCGCTGACTTGCCCGATTTGCTCACCTGTTCCTCCATGCCTGCCTGATTGTCGCCGTCAAATCCGCCGGCATGCCGACAAACCTACGATTCCTCGCCCAGCTTGAGCACAGCCAGAAACGCCTCCTGCGGCACCTCGACGCTGCCAATGGCCTTCATGCGTTTCTTGCCAGCCTTTTGCTTCTCCAACAACTTGCGCTTGCGCGTGATGTCGCCGCCGTAGCACTTGGCGGTCACGTTCTTGCGCACGGCCTTGACCGTTTCGCGGGCCAAGATACGGCCGCCGATGGCCGCCTGCAAGGGCACATCGAACTGCTGGCGCGGAATCAGCTCGCGCAGCTTTTTCACCAGCTCGCGTCCGCGGGGCTCGGCGATCGAGCGATGCACGATCAGGCTCAGCGCATCCACCGGCTCGCCATGCACCAGAATGTCCAGCTTGACCACATCCGCCGGCCGGAACTCCGACAGCTCATAATCCAGCGAGGCATAACCGCGCGACATGGATTTCAGCTTGTCGTAAAAATCAATCACCATTTCCGCCAGCGGCAGTCGGTAGGTCAGCATCACCCGCCCCTGACCGATGAACTTCATGTCCCGCTGCTCGCCGCGCCGCTCCTGACACAACCGCATCATCGCGCCCACATACTCCTCGGGCGTGAAGATATTGGCGATCACCGTCGGCTCCTCGATCACGTCAATCCGCTGCGGCTCGGGAAAATCGCTGGGATTGGAAATCTCGCGCACCTCGCCGTCGGTCATACGCACCCGATAGACCACCGACGGCGCGGTGGAGATCAGCTCCAGCCCGAACTCGCGCTCCAGCCGCTCCTGCACAATTTCCATATGCAGCATGCCCAGATAGCCGCAGCGGAAGCCCAGGCCCAGCGCCGCCGAATTGTCCGGCTCAAAGGTGAAGGCCGGATCGTTCAGATTCAGCTTCTCCAGCGCATCGCGCAGCTCGGCATAGTCGGCCGAATCCACCGGATACAGGCCCGAAAACACCATCGGCTTGGGCTCGCGGAAGCCCGGCAACGGCTCGCAGGCCGGATGCTTCGCATCGGTCACGGTGTCGCCCACCTTCAGGTCGGCCAGCCGCTTGATGCCCGCCACCAGAAATCCGACCTCGCCGGAAGCCAGTTGCGAACGCGGCTCCGGGCGCGGCCGGAACACGCCGATATCCTGCACCTCATAGGCCGCATCCGCAGTCGCGGACATCAACCGCACCCGCTGCCCGCGAGCCAGCATTCCCTCAAACACCCGCACCAGCGCCACGGCGCCGACATAGGCATCGAACCACGAATCCACAACCAGCGCCCGCAGCGGCGCATCGTCCCGACTCGCCGGCGGCGGCACGCGCGCCACGATGGCCTCCAGCACGTCGCGCACGCCCTCGCCTGTCTTGGCCGACACGGGGATGGCGTCGGCGGCGTCCAGCCCGATCACTTCCTCGATCTGCCGTCGGGCCTCGTCCACATCGGCGCTGGGCAGGTCGATCTTGTTGATGACCGGAATGATTTCCAGATCGTTTTCCAGCGCCAGCCAGACATTGGCCAGGGTCTGCGCCTCCACCCCCTGGGTCGCATCCACCACCAGAAGCGCGCCCTCGCAGGCCTGGAGCGAGCGCGACACCTCGTAGGTGAAATCCACATGGCCGGGCGTGTCAATCAGGTTCAGGTGGTAGGTCTCGCCGTCCAGCGCCCGGTATTCGAGGCTGGCCGTCTGCGCCTTGATGGTGATGCCGCGCTCCTGCTCGAGATCCATCGAATCCAGCACCTGCTTTTTCATCTCGCGTTCGGAGAGGGCGCCGGTTTCCTCGATCAGGCGGTCGGCAAGCGTGGACTTGCCGTGGTCAATGTGCGCGATGATCGAAAAGTTGCGGATCAGGGACGTTTGCCGGAGCGGTTTCGTCATGGGAGCGGCAGTGTAGCGGCGAGC
>CAYQMA010000195.1:0-2185 GCA_964418535.1 uncultured Zetaproteobacteria bacterium
AGGGATTGTTGTTCTGCGGGTTCTGGTCGCTCCAGGGCATCCGAACACCTCCATGCGCACGTCGCGCGGGTTGGCCTAGGGCGTTCCGCGCAGGCGCGGGAGTGTAGCATCCCCCCCATCGAATGCACGCGCGGGGGATGCGCCGCGGCGCGGAACGGATAGGATGCGCCCATGCCCGTTCTTTTCCGGTGGCTGTTTCTGGGATGCCTGAATCGCGTCGCGCTGACTCTCGTGGCGCTGCTGGCCATCTTCCTGATTGCCGAATCCTTCGACAAAGCCCGCTATCTCGGCCATGGCCTGACCACCGGCCTGTTGCTGGAATATCTCCTGCTCAAGATTCCGTTCATGGTGGCCGGCTTCATGCCGGTCATCGTGTTGCTCGCGGCCAGCCTGTTCGTTTCCGATCTGGCTCGCCATCACGAAATCGTGGCCCTGCGCGCCGCCGGCCTCGGCGTGAACAAGGTGGTGATGCCGCTTCTGGCTGTGGCGGTGATTGCTGCCGGCATCAACTTCGCCATCGGCGAATGGGTGGCGCCGGTGACCAATCAACGCCTCGACGTGATCGAAAACGTCCATATCCACCACCGGCCGGACACGCTCCACGGCATCCAGTGGCTGAAGGACGGCCGCCGATTCTTCCGGCTGGAGCCGCTGGGACGGAGGAATGGCGTGCCTCAGTTTCATCTAATCATGCTCGAAACCGATGCGACCGGTCACTGGAAACGACGCGTGGATGCGGCGCGTGCCGTCTGGAACAACGGCGTCTGGCAGTTGCGCAACGTGCACATCAGCGTGCCGGCCGGGGAAGGCATCCGCCTCCATCATCAACAACAGATGGCGCTAAACGCCGAAACCGGCCCCGATGCCATTGATCCGCCCAGTCCGGGCCATATGCGCCTGTTCGAGCTGATGCATTACGCCCGGCAGCTGGAGAATGCGGGACTGGCTTCAGCGCCCTACCGCTTTTCGGCCCACCGCAAACTGGCCACGCCCGTTCTGTGCCTGATCATGGCCCTGCTCGCGGCTTCGCTGTGCATGCACAGCAGCAGTCGCTCAGGCCGGCTGTCCTGGGGCGTGGCTGCAGCCATCACGCTGGGCCTGGGTTCCTATGTCGTGAATTCGGCGGTGGAAATCGCAGCCGGCGCCGCCTGGCTGCCGCCCGCATTCGCCGCCTGGCTGCCGGATCTCGTCGCCGCCGGCTTCACAGGCTTTCTGCTACTGCATCAAGAAGGCTATTGAGGCCCGGACTGTGAACTGCTTATCGATCCGAATCGTCTGAAACCTCATCCAGCGCCTTCCGGTCGGCCGCCGCCAGAATGGCCCGGAAAGACTCATGCATGGCCGGGTTGCCGGCCAGCACCTCGCCGCGTTCCAGATCCACCGGCCCGCCGTCCAGCCGCGTGACCATGCCGCCGGCCTCCTGCACCAGCAGAATGCCAGCCGCAATATCCCAGGCGCCCAATCCCGCTTCCCAGTAAGCGTCCAGACGGCCGGCCGCCACCCAGGCCAGATCGAGCGCCGCGGAGCCCGCTCGCCGCAAATCGCTGGCGCGGGCCAGGCAGGCTTCCAGCCGGGCGCGAAACGCCGGCAGTTGCGCCTTGCGCCGGCGCGGCGGCAAGCCGGTGGCGAACACCGCATCAGCCACATTGGTGGCCGCGCTCACGCGCAACCGCCGGCGGTTCAGGAACGCGCCATCCCCGCTTTTCGCCTCGAAGGTTTCATTGCGCAAGGGATCATGCACGACCGCCAGCAACGGCTTGCCCTGCTTCCAGGCCGCAATGGACACCGCAAAATGCGGATTGCCATGCATGTAGTTGGTGGTGCCATCCAGCGGATCAATATACCACTGGACGGGCGCATCGGGATTGCGGCGTCCCGACTCCTCGGCCACGATGCCGTGGCCGGGATAGTGCCGCGTGATTTCGCGGATAATCAGCGCCTCAGCCTTGCGATCGGCCTCGGTGACATAGTCACGCTCGTTCTTTTCCTGTTTCTTCAAACGATCCAGATCATCCAACATGCGCACCAGCGCATCTCCCGCGCGCCGGGCTGCGCGCACCGCTACATACAGCAAATCGTCATCCCCCTTTCGTTGGCCCTTTCATCGCATCTTTCATTCGCCTGCGAAGCCTCCGGGCCGGCGCGGCGGATGCTAGGCCATCGCGGCCCGATCCGCCACGAAAGC
>CAYQMA010000196.1:0-2185 GCA_964418535.1 uncultured Zetaproteobacteria bacterium
CGAGCAAGATGGGGGAAAGTTCAGACACGGTCAAGCCGCAGTGTTCGGCCAGCGCATCCATATGCATGATTTCGCGGGCCAGCGCCTCGGCGATGGCCGCCTCGATGGGGCCTGCGGGTTCCCAGCCCTGGCTGGCCGGATGCGGCGCCTGCCAGTTCATCGTCCGCAATACATCCTCGGCGGATTCCACCAACGTGGCGCCCTCGGCGATCAGGGCATGACAGCCGGCATGGCGACCGTTCAGCACCGAACCCGGCACGGCCATCACCTCGCGACCGTAATCGGCGGCGAAACGCGCCGTGATCAATGAGCCCGAGCGCACGTCCGCCTCCATCACCAATGTGCCGGCGGCCAGGCCGGCGATGATGCGGTTGCGGCGCGGAAAGAGCTCGGGCCGGGGGCGGGTATCGGGCGTAAACTCGCTGATGACGCAGCCTTGGGCCGACACCGCTTCGATCTGCCGTTGCTGTTCGGGTGAAATCTCGGCGGCCAGACCCTGGCCCAGCACCGCAATGGTAGGCGCCGATCCTTCCAGCGTCCCGCCGTGCGCCGCCACATCAATGCCCCAAGCCATGCCGCTGACCACAGCAACGCCGGCATCGGAGAGAAACCGGCACCAGCGTCGGGTCAAGAGCGTCCCTTCGCGCGTGGCGCGGCGCGAACCCACCACGGCCAGCATGCGAGGATGCTTCAGCGCACGAACATCGCCCAGCGCAAACAGCACCAAGGGCGCATCGGGGCAGGCTTCCAGCAGCGGCGGCCAATCGTCGTCATCCGGACAGAGCAGGCGGATGCCGCGCATCCGGCAGGTTTCGAGGATGCGTTCGACAGGTGCGGTCGGCGTTTCGGCCAGCGCCCGAACCAGGCGTTCGCGAACGCCATCAGGCCACATGTCGGGCGCTTGTTCGGGCAGGCGCCAGACCCGTTCGATACCGCCGGCAGCGACCACCAGTGCGCGGCCGGTGCGCGGACCGACGCCGCGTGTCAACGCCAGCCTCAGCCAATCCGCGGCTTGCATGAACTCTCGATCGGGCAATGCGCCGAATCGAATGCGCCCGGCTAGTGCCGGACGGCGTTCAGCACCATGTCGCCCAGATTGATGGGGCGGAGAGAAAGGGTCACCAACGCAATGGACGCATCCTGCTGCGGCGCCAGCACCATCAATTCGCCGATCTTTTCGGCCGGCAAACGCACGGTCTGCCCGGTCACGCGATCCTTCACCAACCGGCCGGCCCTGTGCACGGCCAGCACCGTTCCGGCCTTCATGCCCTCGCGGCGTCCGAGACTGATGCCCACCACCTGATGCTGTCCGGCTTCGATGGCATTGTCGCGGATGTAGAGCACATGCCCCTGCACCGGATGGTCGGGATAATCCGGCACGATGCGGGTGTTGATATGACGGGCCGGCTTGAGCCGGTCGCCGCGCGAGATTTCCGCAAAGGATTCGATCACCCGGCCGCGCGCCACATCGCCGCTTCGGGACGTGACCTCGATCCGGCCCAGATGCTCGACCAGCACGCCGGCGACTTTGCCGGTCACCGGATCGCGCACTGGGTCGCCGGGACGAAAAACGTCGAACACCTCGCCTTCATCCACGGGCTGGCTGAATCGCAGATAGATATTGTCGCCTTGACCGTAATGGATGCGCTCATCGGGAGAATCGAGGATATAGCCGACGCCGCCGACATTTTCGGGCGCGATGAAATCCTGTCGCTTGAGCGCGGTCATCACCAACGCGGGATCAATCGGCTGTTCCAGCCGCTCCACTGGCTTGACGCGCACTTGCGGATGCGGCCGCACCGTGGTCAGGCCGCCTGTTTGTTTCTGGCGCACATCGAACCAGATCTTGTTGCCCGGATAAATGAGATCGGGATTGGTGATGTAGAGATTGTGCTCCCAGATCTTGATCCATTTATGCGGATCCTTGAAGAAATACTTGGCGATATCCCACAGCGTGTCGCCTTTCTTGACGATATACGGCTGCGGCAGATTCGGTTTGACGTCATCGGCGCTGACCCCGGCTGGCATGGCCAGCCTGTCGGCGCGAGCATCGGCTTGCATCGGCAACAGGAACAGACTGAACATGGCCAGCAACAACGCCAGACGGGATTGAAGTTTCATAGAACCTCCGGGGCCCATTGACTCATCCAACCATGGCACATTTCCGTTAGGCGGGCAAGTTTGC
>CAYQMA010000197.1:0-2167 GCA_964418535.1 uncultured Zetaproteobacteria bacterium
GGTCAGAGAATGTCCGAATCCAGCGGATGCACCTCCACCTCGACGCCGATCCTGTCGGACACTTGATCGAGGCGCTCGCGCATCGCATCGGCGGCATCGCCAGCCGCAACCTCCAGCGCCATCATATACACCGGTTTGTCGCCCTCGGACAGGCGCGTGGACATATCCACGATGGAGATGCCAAGATCGGCCAGCGCCTCGGTTACCGCATGCACGATGCCGGGCTGATCGGCGCCGCTCACCGTGACCACATGATCCGGCTCGGGCGGCTCATGTCGCGCTTCCTCCTCGCTGATCGGCTGCGACTGAATGGTCAACCCGGTGCGCTGCTCCAGTTCGGCCAGCGCGGCCTTGAGTTCGCCCAGCTTGACTTCCGCGGGCAACGACACGATCAGCATCATCGCAAAACGACCGCGCAAGGCCGTCATCGAGGAATCCTCGATGTTGGCGCGCACGGTCAGCAGCGCCTCGGCCACATCGCGCACAATGCCGGGCCGGTCATGACCCGAAATGGACAACAGCACAAAATTCATTGTTCCCTCCCCGCGATGGTGTTCATGCGACGGTTTCAGACCGTGAACGACTCACCGCAACCGCACTCGCCCTTCTTGTTCGGGTTTAGAAACACGAAGCCGGACGAAAGCGGGTCGCGCTGAAAGTCCACGGTCAAACCCTTCAGCGCCCGATCGTGCGAATCGGCATCCACGAACAGCGAAAAGCCGTCGCATGCCAGCACCAGGTCGCCATCCTCGGGCGCATCGGCGAAATCCATCACATACTTGAGTCCCGAACAACCCGCCGGCGCCACGCTCAGGCGAATGCCGGCGCGCCCGGCCGCCTGGCACTGTTCGCGCATGCGCGCTTTTGCCGCCTCGGTCAGGTGAATCTCCGGTTTCATCATCGCCTCGCTCATGCCGCCACCCCCGCCATGCGCTGCAAACGTTCGCGGATGCGCAGCAACGCCTCCACCAAGGCCTCGGCATCGTCCATCGTATTGGCCGGACCAAAGCTGACCCGGATGCTGCTGCGCGCCTCGATCTCCGTTGCGCCCATCGCCAGCAACACATGCGAGGGCTCGCGCTTGCCGGACGAACAGGCCGAACCGGACGCCACCGCAAAGCCGGCCAGATCGAGCTGCATCAACAATGTTTCGCCTTCCAGCCCCGGCACGCAGAACATGCTGGTGTTCGGCGTGCGCGGCGCTTCGCGCGCAAAGATGCGCACATCGGGCAAGGCTTGCGAAAGGCGCGCCTCGAAGGCGTCTCGCAGGGGACGCAGCGCCTCGAAATCCAGCCGCCCGAGCGCCGCCGCAAAGCCCGCGATGCCCGGCACGTTCTCGGTGCCGGAACGGCGCCGCCGCTCTTGGCCACCGCCGGGCGCCAGCTCCGCCAGTTTCAGTCCTCGGCGCACCATCAGCGCCCCCACGCCGCGCGGCCCGCCGATTTTATGGGCCGAAAACGACACCATGTCCGCATGCCAGTCGCGCACGTTCACATCCCGCTTGCCCAGAGCCTGCACCGCATCGACGAAGAAGACGATGCCCCGCTCGCGGCACCAGGCGCCCACCTCGGCCACCGGCTGGATCGCGCCCGTTTCATTGTTGGCCGCCATCATCGCCACCAGCCGGGTCTGCTCACCCGCGGCCTCGAACACGCGTTCGGCAGGCACCACGCCATCCGGGCCGGGCTTGAGGCGCGTTACCGTCCAGCCGCGCTTCTCCAATAATTCCAGCGGCCGCAGCACCGAAGGATGCTCGATGGCCGTGGTGATGATATGCCCGGGCGTTTGTTCCGCGCACCAACCCTGAAGGGCCAGGTTGTTCGCCTCGGTGCCGCCGGACGTGAACACGATGCTGCCGCTCTCGGCACCGATGAAGGCGGCAAGCTGATCGCGCGCATCGTCCAACACCCGCCGGGCCTCGCGTCCGGCCCAATGCAGGCTGGAGGGATTGCCGAATGCCGTCCGCGCCGCTTTGGCCTGCGCTTCCAGCGCTTCCTCCAGCGGCGGGCAAGTGGCGTTGTGGTCAAGATAACGCTGCGTTGCGCTCATACAACTCCACCGGCTCGGGCTCGGACAGATAGCGCTCCACCGGCGCCAGCTCCACCGTATCCAGCCGCACCCGCTTGGCCACCACGTCGGCCAGCGTCACGGCATCGAGAAAGCGATA
>CAYQMA010000198.1:0-2148 GCA_964418535.1 uncultured Zetaproteobacteria bacterium
GCTGGTTCGATGCGGTCAATCATGCGATGTGCACCGTCTCCACCGGCGGATTCTCCACCCATGACGCCAGCTTCGGCTATTTTCATGCACCCGCATTGCATGCATTGGCGACATTCTTCATGTTCGTGGCCGGCGTGAATTTCGCGCTGCATTTCGCGGCGATGCGCAAGGGTCTGTCTCCCCGGCTGTATCTGGCCGACGAGGAGTTCCGCTTCTGGCTGGTGGGGCTGGCGGCATTGACGGCGCTGATTGGACTCACGCTTGTCTGGCAGGGGGTCTCGGGCTGGGGTTCGGCCGTGTTCAGCGCGGTTTCGATTGCCACCACCACCGGGTTCACGGTGGAGGATTACGCCCGATGGCCGGCCGGAACCGTGATGCTGATATTGCTGCTGATGCTGGTCGGAGGTTGTGCGGGCTCCACGTCCGGCGGCATGAAGGTGGTGCGCTTGCTGCTGCTGTTGCGCCATGCGCGGCGCGAATTGCTGCGTTTGGTGCATCCGCATGCGGTTATGCATGTCAAGATCGGGAGGCAGGGCATGAGCGCGGCGATGTCCCAATCCTTGTGGGGTTTCGGCATTCTGTATCTGGCCAGCGTGTTCGTGGTGGCGGCGATGGTGGCCTGGAGCGGCGTGGATGTGCTGACAGCGCTGTCGGCGGCGGCCGCCTGCATCTCCAACACCGGCCCGGGCCTGGGCGCGGTCGGCCCCGCCCACAACTATGCGGGCCTGCCCGAGGCGGCCAAGGCCGTCTTGGCCCTGGCCATGATTCTGGGCCGTCTGGAGATTTATACCGTTCTTATTCTGTTCGTGCCGGATTTCTGGCGCCGCTGACCTCGGGCACGCCGGCGGCGGAGTCATCCGCGTTCTTTGTATCGGTTTCCGCCAGTCGGGCGCGGATCAGGCCGCGCACCGGATCCACCGAGTCAATGACCACCATGACTTTATCGCCCAAGCCGTGGCTTGCGCCGCCACGCCGGGCATGCAGGCGGTGCTGGCGTTCGTCCAGCACGAACATGCCACCCAGATCGTCCACGTCCAGCGCCGCCTCGGCCAGGGTTGGTTGCAGCTCCACGAAGATGCGGCGCTTGGTGACGCCGGAAATGATGGCCGGCATGGTCTGCCCCACATCCTTTTCGTGATAGAGGGCGGCCAGCATGGCTTGGGTGTCCCATTCCGCCCGCTGCTGCTTGCGCTCCTGCACCGAGACATGCAGACCGATTTCCTCCAGCTCCGAGGCCGGCTGCATGGCATCGGGATTCTCCTTGCGGAGCAGGGCCTTCAGTCGCCGGTGCACGGTGAGGTCGGCATAGCGGCGAATGGGGCTGGTGAAGTGGCAATAGGTCGGGTAGGCCAGCCCGAAATGCCCTTCATTTTCAGTCGTGTAGCGCGCCTGCTGCATGGATCGCAGCACCAGCCGGTGCAGCACATGGGCATAGGGCTTGCCTTCGGATTTCTCCAGCACCCATTGCACGTCGCCCGGCCGCACGCGCGCATCCTTGTCGCCGGCCTTGGGCAGGCGCACGAAGATGCCGAAGGGTTTGAGAAACTCGTTCAGTGCCTCGATGGACTCGCGTTCGGGCGCCGGGTGCACCCGGTAGAGCAGGGCGCATTTCCTGCGTTCCATGTATTCGGCCACTGCGGTGTTCGCAGCCAGCATCAGTTCTTCGATCAGGTGATGCGCCACGTTGCGCCGCGTTTGCGACAGTCGCGCCACGCTGCCTTCGTGCAGCACCGCGCGCACTTCCGGCACGTCCAGATCGAGCGCGCCGCGCCGCTTGCGCAAGGTTTCCAGTTTCCGATGCAACCGCAGGGCCGTATCCAGCATCTCACGCACCTTGGGATTGGCGATGGCGGATTCGCGGCGGTCTTCCAGCCATTCGGCGGCCTGGTCGTAGGTCAGGCGCGCCTGGGAATGGATGACCGCCTCAAAGGCCTGCACCGCGCGGCGGCGACCGTTGGGGTCGAACCGCATGCGCACGGCCATCGCCAGCCGCGGCACCTTCGGGTTCAGCGAGCACAGGCCATTGGACAATTTCTCCGGCAGCATCGGGATGACCCGGTCGGGGAAATAAAAGGAATTGCCGCGTCGGCGGGCCTCGGCATCCAGCGCCGAGCCGTGCGGCACGTATTGCGCCACGTCGGCGATGGC
>CAYQMA010000199.1:0-2144 GCA_964418535.1 uncultured Zetaproteobacteria bacterium
ATGCGCGCACGTTAGCGGATTCAGGGATTCGGCAAAACCCCGGAGGAACGATGGCGACGGTGGTGGATGTGCTGCGGCACGGCGCGCTTGAGGGCGGCGTGCGCTATCGAGGCGGAACCGAGGCGCGGCTCACGCCGGAGGGACGGGCGGCGATGGACGCGGTCTGGGCGGCGCTGCGCGATTCGGTGGAGCTTATCGTGACCTCGCCGCTCTCGCGCTGCCATGACCCCGCGCGCGACTGGGCGACCGAGGCCGATAAACCGCTGATGGTGATGCCGGACTTTCGCGAGCTGGCCTACGGCGACTGGGAAGGCCTCACGCATCAAGAAATCGAGGCGCGGTTTCCGGGCTGGCTGGCGCGCTGGCGCGCCGATCCCTCTACGCTCAGCATTCCGAATGCCGAATCCTGGGCCGCCTTTTCGGCCCGGGTGGAATCGGCCTGGCGACGGCTGCTGGACGAGGCCGCGGGTTGCCATGTGCTGCTGGTGGCGCACTCC
This sequence comes from uncultured Zetaproteobacteria bacterium, assembly GCA_964418535.1. Taxonomy (GTDB): domain Bacteria; phylum Pseudomonadota; class Zetaproteobacteria; order Mariprofundales; family Mariprofundaceae; genus JALVTX01. Next base: position 498 of record CAYQMA010000199.1, read on the forward strand.
GGCACGCTGCGCGCCCTGCTGGCGCATGTGCTGGGCGCCCCGCCCGCGACCTGCCGGCGCCTGGCCGTGCCCTATGCCTGCTGGAGCCGTTTCCAGCACGCGGACGGGCGCACTGTGCTGATTTGCCACAATCGGACGGCGGGGCTTTGACCGCAACCGCTGGAGGGCTAAAATCCCGACAACTTTTCCAAGGAGGAAGACAGGCATGAAGAAGCACCTGTTTGCCGCGATGGCGGCGTTGGCGCTGGTCGCGTTCCCGGTGGCGGGCGCGATGGCGCAGGATCTGGACGGCGACAACGACGTGCGCGTGGACACGGACAACGATTTCGATATTCGTCCCTATGCCGGCGTTGGCTTGGGCGCGTTCGGCCTGGAGTTCAAGAACACCGCCGGAAGCGCGAAGAAGACGGTCTTTGGCGGTTATGGCAAGCTGGGCGCGGACATCGGCGACTATCTGGGCGTGGAGTTCCGGATTGGCGGCACGGCGTCGGGCACGAAGAACAACACCAAGCTGCAGGCCAGTCCGTTTTTCTCCTATCTGGGCAAGGTGCAGTTCCCGGCCACGGCTGATCTGAAGCTGTATGCGCTTCTGGGCGGAACCACGGCCAAGTTCAAGGTCGGCAGCCAGAGCAAGAGCAAGACGGGCTTCAGCTATGGCGTGGGCGCGGAGTATTTCCTCCAGGATACGCTGACCGTGGGCGCGGAGTGGATGCAGTACTGGACCAACGTGAAGCTGGGCACGGCGTTTGGCACCGATGCCAAGGCCAAGCTCTGGGGCGCGGTGGTTACGGGTTCCTATCGCTTCTGATCCATTGTGGTTGAATATCATCGGGGAGGCCTTCGGGCCTCCCTTTTTGTTGGGCCAGCTCAGTCGGCCAGCAGTTTTTCGGCCACCTCGATCACGTGCGCGCCCCAGGAGCGGGCGGCGGTGAGCTGGGCGTCGGCAATGCCTTCGGGCATGCCTTCGTGGTTGCCGGTGCGGGCATAGGGGCCCCATTGCAGGCCGCCGTCGGCATAGCCCATCGCGGTTTTCGGAAAACCCACCACCACCATGCCCTGTTCCAGAAAGTGGGAATGCAGCATGGCCAGCGTCAGTTCCACGCCGCCGCCGGCGCCGCCGTAGCCACCGCCGGTGGCGAATGCGCCGCCCACCTTGCCTTCCAGCGCCCCTTCCATCCACAGCTTGCCGCAGGCGTCGATCAGCCGCTTGAGCTGCCAGGCCGGCCCGCCCATGTGCACGGGCGTGCCGAACAGGATGACATCGGCGGCCACCAGATCGTCGGGTCCCGCCTCATCGGCGCGCTTCAGTTCCACCTCGGTTTCGGGGGCGCGGGCGCGGATGCCGGCAGCGACCGCCCTGGCCATCTGTTCCGTATTGCCGTAATCCGAATGAAACGCAATCAACACCCGCATATCCGTTCTCCAATCGGGTTCAGGCGTGACCGACCTGATCGGAAAGCTGCGCCAGCGAAACACCCATGCCCTGGGCCGCGGCCATCCAGCGTTGCTCCGGCGGCGTGTGGAACACCAGATGCGCGCTGCCCGGCGCGATGAGCCAGTCGTTGCGGGCGATTTCGTCCTCGAGCTGGCCGGCGCCCCAGCCGGCATAGCCCAGCATCAGCATGAAATGCTCGGGGCCCTCGCCGC
>CAYQMA010000200.1:0-2144 GCA_964418535.1 uncultured Zetaproteobacteria bacterium
CGGTGGCGCTCCAGCCCCGGGCCCAGAACCAGGCCGCCCCAAAGCCCAGCGGCCGGCACAGGATGACCAGCAGCGAAAACGGCACGGTGACGGAGATAAACGCAAGATTGAACAGCGTCGAACGCAGGAAAATCATGCCGCGCCCTCCAGCAGCGCATCCACCGCGGCGGCGAGGTCGGGCCAGGCATGGATGTCCGGCGCCAGCGCGCGGGCGCGGGCCAGGATGTCTGCCGCGTCGCCGTAGCCGGTCCGCACCAGGGCGGGCCTGACGCCGGCGGCCAGCGCCGCCTGCACGTCGCGCAGCGAATCGCCGATGAACCAGACGCCCGGCGACGGCTGAAGATTCAGCGCCGCCAGCGCCTGATGCACCAGGCCCGGCTTGGGCTTGCGACAGTCGCAGCCATCTTCCGGCGCATGCGGGCACCAGGCCAGATGCGCGATGCGTCCGCCGGCGGCTTCGATGGCGGTCATCATTTTGGCCACGATGGCCTGAAATGTGGTTTCATCGAGCATGCCGCGCCCGAGCGCCGACTGGTTGCTGACGATGGCCACCGGCACCTCGGCGCGCGTAAGTCGAGCGATGGCTTCCAGGCTGCCCGGGATGGGCTGCCAGGCTTCGGGCGAAAGAATGTAGTCCGGCGAATCGAAGTTGATGACGCCATCGCGGTCGAGCAGCACGGCCTCGGGAATCATGCGCGAACGGTAGGGGCGCAAGGAGCAAAAGAAAAGGGCGGCCAAGGGCCGCCCAAGCGAGCAATCCGGCCGATCAGCCGAAGATCGGGAAATGCGCCGAGGCGCCCATGAAGAACAGCATCGGAATGGAGAGGATGGTGTTCGTGCGGCTGGCGATCAGCGCGCGCTTGCCGAGCTTCGCCTTCTCCTCGTCCGAGGCCGGCACGATGCCGAGAATCCGCTTCTGGGCTGGCCAGATGATGAACCAGACGTTGAACCACATGATGATGCCAAACGCCGCGCCGATCATGATGTCCACGCCCAAGGCGCCGTTCCTGTGCAAACCATGCAGCAGAATCAGGCCGAAGATCAGCGTGAACATCGCGCCCCAGCGGAACCACCACAGCACGCGCCGGACAATGCTGCCGTCCTTCGTCAGCTCGGCCTTGGTGTCCGCCGACAGGCCGGCAAAGACCGGTACATGACAGAAGTTCAGATAGTAGAGCAGGCCGATCCAGGTGATGCCGGCCAGGAAATGGCCCCAGCGGGCCAGTCCGAACATATCCGGCGTTTCGCCGCCTTGGGCGATGCCGATGCCGATGAGCACCACGGCCAGCGCGAAGCCAGCGGCGATGGCCGCCTTGTGATTGGTGAAAATGATCATCGCAACCCTCCTTTTGTCTCGCATGCGATATTCGTCATTGTAGACGGGATGCGGCCGGATATTAAGCCGAGTAAAACAAGGGGTTTTTGCGCGCGGTTGGCGGCGGGGGGCCGGATCGGTGGGAAACGAGGGGAAAACGGGAAAGAAAAAAGCCGCCTGGTGGCGGCTTTTCGGGAAGGGAAGGCCGACTATTCGGTCGAGCAGGACAGCTCTTCCTGAATCTGGCCGGATTCCACTTCCTCGATGATTTTCTGATAGTGCTCGTTGATCGGGCAACCGCAGCTGTGCTGGCTGGTTGCGTGCAGGCGAGCCTGCTCGATGTGCCATTGGGCCACTTTCAGATGCTGATCCACATTCATGTCGTTTCCTCTTGTCTGCATTGGGATGGCCGCCGGATGGCGGCGGGCCGGGACTATAGCACGGACGGTTGCGGACGATAACCATCCCGCGACTGCGATGGTTGGGGCACGCAAGGCTTGCATTGTCGCCCCGTTTGCGCGGACACTTGGGCATGATTCCATAGAAAGGAGCGCGGCATGAGCGAGGGCGGCAAGGCCGGCTGGAAACCCGGGAAAAAGGACGCCATCTTCGTGGCCGTGGTGATTGTCGTCATCGTGCTGCTGACGCTGGGCACGGGCAAACGCACCACCCGACCCGTGCCGAACGACCAGGTGCACATCCATGCGCTCAAGCGCGATCAGTGCATGCAATGCCATGGCCCGAACGGCGTAAAGCCGCGGCCGAAGGCGCATCACGCGCCGGGCGACCAGTGTTTCCTGTGCCACCGGCAGCCCAAGGACTGGAAGGG
>CAYQMA010000201.1:0-2120 GCA_964418535.1 uncultured Zetaproteobacteria bacterium
CCGTCGTCGGTGACCTGATAATCCAGAATCTCGTACCAGTCGCGCACGATCAGCGCCGCGCCGCATGCGGGGCAGAACGTGGTGCCGCCCTCGGGATCGTGCACGTTGCCGGTATAGACATAATGCAGCCCGACATCCATCGCGATGCGCCGCGCGCGCGCCAGCGTGGATGACGGGGTGGGCGGCACATCCATCATCTTCCAGTCCGGGTGAAAGGCCGTGAAGTGGAGCGGCACGTCGCGTCCCAGATGATCGCGAATCCACTCGCACTGGCGCTTCAGTTCCTCGTCCGAATCGTTCCAGCCCGGGATCAGCAGGGTCGTGATTTCCGTCCACACATCGGTTTCGTGCACCAGATACTCCAGCGTGTCCAGCACCGGCGCGAGATGACCGGCGCACAGCTTGTGGTAGAAATCCTCGCTGAAGCCTTTCAGATCCACATTGGCGGCGTCCATGTGGGTGAAGAATTCCTTGCGTGCCTCAGGGTGAATGTAGCCCGCCGTCACGGCCACGGTGCGCACCCCAAGCTCATGGCAGGCCTTGGCCGTATCCACCGCATATTCGAGGAAGATGACCGGATCGTTGTAGGTGAAGGAAACGCTCTCGCAACCCGTTTCGAGCGCGGCTCGCGCAATCGTTTCCGGCGCGGCCTCGTCGCACAGGCGGTCGAATTCGCGGGATTTGGAAATATCCCAGTTCTGGCAGAATTTGCAGGCCAGATTGCAGCCAGCGGTGCCGAAGGAAAGCACCTTTGAGCCGGGCAGAAAATGATTCAGCGGCTTCTTCTCAATGGGGTCAATACAAAAGCCCGACGACCGGCCGTAGGTGGTGAGCACCATTTGGTCGCCCTCGCGCTTGCGCACGAAACACAGGCCGCGCTGACCCTCGTGCAGCTTGCAATCGCGCGGGCAGACGTCGCACTGAATGCGGCCATCGTCCAGGTTGTGCCAGTAGCGGGCGGGAAAGTGTTCATTGGCCATGACCATTCTCCTCTTCGCGGAACTTTTCGACCTCGTAGGTGTAGAGCCGCACATCCGGATGCCAGAAATCCGCCGGCAAACCGGCCTTCTGTTTCAGATGCGCCAGAAACAGGGCAGGATCGGGCAACTGCTCCCACACTTGGGGCAAGAAGGTGCCCTTGTGCGGCCCGAACTCCAGCACCACGCCGTCCACGCCCGGCCGGAGGCGATGAATCGCGTCCTGTTCGTTTTCAACGATGAAGGGCTGCATGGGCGAGAGCACGGACACCTCAACCCGGATCTCATCCAGTTCGTTCGCCGTCAGCGGCGGAAAGCGCGGATCGTGAAAAGCGGCGGCCACGGCATTGGCTCGCACATCCTCAATCAGCGGTCGCCGCGCCTCCAGCGAGCCGATGCATCCGCGTAGCTGGCCGTGTTTGGTCAGCGTCACAAACGCCGCGCCCGGCTCGGCCAGCCAGGAAGCATCCGCCGGCAAACGGGGAGCAGGGAAGGCAACGCCCAGCGCCTCGGCAATGGCGCCACGCGCCAATTGCACCAACAGCCGTCCTTGCTGCCGGTTCATGCCGCAACCTCCTCAAAAGCGAAAGCGCCGTAGCCCACCACTCGGTCGCGGTCGCCAGCCGTATCGCCGGAATTGCGCAAATCGAGCAGGTGGGGGCGCAACGGGTGCCTGGACGCCGCCGCCAGCAAACCGTTGATGGGCGTGGCGCCGCAGGCCTGCTCGTGCCGCAGAGGCCAGCGGAGCGCCAGAATCTGCTCGGCCGTGGCCGCATCCACCGCCTGCGCCTGCTCATAGGGCAGATAATGGGAAAGGTCGGAGCTGATAACGAGCAGCGTGTCATCGCCATCCCAGAGCGCATCCAGCACTGCGGCCACGTCTTCCGGCGCAGCATCGCCGACCGCGAAGGGCACGAGGCGGAATTCGCCCAGCATGCGTTGAAGGAAGGGAAGCTGGACCTCCAGCGAATGTTCCAGCGCATGCGCGGCATCGCTGACGACCACTTGTGGCAGGTCGCGCGCGGTTTCCAGGGCGTCCGTATCCAGCGGAATGATGCCGAGCGGCGTGGCAAAGGCTTCGGCGTCGGGCAATGCGAGGCCGTACACCGGCACGCGATGGACGGGGCCCAGCAGCACGATGCG
>CAYQMA010000202.1:0-2119 GCA_964418535.1 uncultured Zetaproteobacteria bacterium
CGCTCGCCGATGATCGCATGCCCTTCGGGATGAAACACATCCAGCACCGGCGCGCAGTTGTGCGTGAATCCCAGCTCCGCCAGCGCCTGGCCAGTCTCGCGCGCATCGGCTTCCACCGCCGCCAACGCCCGCTCGGGCGAGACCCGGAACATCCGGCCATACTCGGCTGCCGGTCGCCGGCCGGAAAACGGCGGCCAGGGAATCCGGTTCACGCGTCCGCCCTCCTCATCGATCGCCGCCCAGAGGTGCGGGCCGGCCAGCGAGCGGGCCTCATCCAGCAACGCGCGCACCTGCGCTGGAGACTCAATGTTGCGCGCAAACAGAATGACGCCGCGCGGCGGCGACTGACTCAGCCAGCGCCGTTCCTCAGGCGTCAGCGCCGGGCCCGAAAGGCCGACCACCGCATCGTTCAACACGCCGTCAGCCACGTCCGCGCTCCATGCGCACATCCAGATGATCGCGCAAGGCATCCCCCAGAAGATTCACCGCCATCACCATCAGAAACAGCATCATCCCCGGCCAGAGCACCAGCGTCGGCGCCACCAGCATCAGCCGCGAGCCTTCGCGGATCATCGTGCCCAACGAGGCCGCCGGCGGCTGCACCCCGACGCCCAGAAAGGACAACCCCGCCTCGCCGATCATCACCGCCGCCAGCCCGAAAGTCGCCTCCACCAGCAGCGGTGCCGCGATGTTCGGCAGCAGGTGCCGCCCGCCGATCCATGCCGCGCCGCTGCCCGCCGCCCGCGCCGCTTCGACGAACGGCGCATGCTTGAGCGACATCACCTGCGCCCGCGCCAGGCGGGCGAACCCCACCCAGCCCACGGCAGCCAGCGCCAGCACCAGCCGGTCCACGCCGGGCCCCAGCATCGCCGCCATCGCAATGGCCAGCAGAATGCCCGGGAAGGACAGCACCACGTCCGCAACCCGCATCAGCAGCACATCGGCCCAGCCGCCCAGCCAGCCCGACAGCATGCCCAGGCTCACCCCGACCAGGGCCGAGCACCCCACCACCGCCACTCCGATCAAGGCGGACAGGCGCACCCCTTCCGCCACCCGCGCCAGCACGTCCCGCCCCAAGGCATCGCAGCCCAAGGGGTGGTCGCTGCTTGCGCCGGCCAAGACCTGATCCAGATGCACGGCACGACCATCCGCGCCCAACGCGGCCGCAACCAAAGCCAGCAAACAGGGAATGGCCAAACAAACCAGCGCCAGCCGGACGGCAGGTCGTGCAAGCATCGCCTTCATCGCCCGGCCCGCTGGCGCGGATCCAGCCACAGGGACAGCATGTCCGCCAGCAGGTTGGCCAGCACATAAAACGCCGCGATCAGCAGCACGCATCCCTGCACCAGCGGATAGTCGCGCCGCTGGATGGCCTCAATGGTCAAGCGCCCCAGTCCCGGCCAGTCGAACACCGTTTCGGTAATCACCGCGCCGCCCAGCACTGCGCCCAGTTGCAGCGCAAACATCGTCACCACCGGCACGGCGGCAAGTCGCGCCGCATGCCGCCACCAGATCGCCCGCTCGCTTGCCCCCATTGCCCGCGCGGTGCGAATCGCGTCCATGCTCATCGCCTCCAGCCAACTGGATCTGGCCATGCGCGAGAGCACCGCCGCCAGGGCCGTGCCCAAGGTCACGGCCGGCAGCACCAGACTGCCCGGCTGATCCATGCCGGATACCGGCAACCAGCCCAGCCAGACGGAAAAGACCAGCATCAGCATCGGCCCCAGCCAGAAGTTCGGAATGGACACGCCCAGCAGCGAAAAACTCATGGCCGCCATGTCGCGAGCGCGCCCGGCATGTCGCGCCGCCTGCCAGCCCAGCGGCAAGGCCAGCAGCAAGGCGAGCAACAGGCTCGCGCCCGCCAGTTTCATCGTGGCCGGCAGGCGTTCCAGCATCAGCGTCAGCACCGGCCGGCCGTCCACCAGGCTGCGCCCCCAGTCGCCTGCCATCAGCCCCTGCAGAAAATCCAGATATTGCGTCGCCAACGGCTCGTCGAGACGCAGCGCATGGCGGAGCTGGGCCCGATCGGCATCCAGCGCCGTCTCCCCCAAAAGCGCCTCCACCGGATCGCCCGGCACCATGTGCAGCAGAAAGAACACCAACGTCGCCACGCCCAGCA
>CAYQMA010000203.1:0-2084 GCA_964418535.1 uncultured Zetaproteobacteria bacterium
CCAGCGCCGCCGTCGTGGCGCCCAGCACCACCATGCAGACCATGGCCACCACCACCCGCCAGGCATAGGGGCGCAGGAATCCCAACAAGCGCCAGTACAAACCTTGTTTCATACGATGGATCAGGAACGGGGCGCAGCGGACGCGGCGGCCTCCGCGCGCGCCGACGGCAAACGCCCCTCACGCCGCAGGAAGGCCTCGCTGGCCTGCAACAGCGCCTTGGCCAGTTTTTCCTGATGCCGGCGGCTGGCCAGCAGCCGTTCGCGCCGCGGATTGGAAATATAATCCAGTTCCACCAGCACGCTGGGAATCTCGGGCGCGCCCAGCACCACGAACCGCGCATGCTTGGGGCTGGCATACTTGATGGGGCCCACATGACGAATGTGACGGATCATTTCATCAGCCAGCAATTGGGCGCTGTCGAGGCTGTCCCGCTTGATCAGATCGGCCAGAATCCGGTTGACCAGCGGATCCTGAACCTCGCCCGGCATCACGCCGCCGATGGCGTCCGAGGCATTCTCCTTGCGCGCCAGCATGGCCGCCACATGGTCGGATGCCCCCTTTTCGGACAGCGTATAAACGCTCGCACCCGCCACGTCACGTCGCCGCACCGAATCAGCATGAATGCTGATCATCAGATCCGCATGCGCCTTGCGGGCCAACTGCACTCGGCGGCCCAGCGGCACGAAATAATCGCCCTTGCGAATCAGCACCGCACGCATGCCCGGCCGACGATTGATGGCTCGGGCGAGCTGTTTGGCCACAGCCAGGGTGACGTCTTTCTCCTTCACTCCGTGCGGCCCGATCGCACCGGGATCCTCGCCGCCATGACCGGCATCCACAGCGATGGTGATGACCTTGCGCGCGCGCACCTGCGAAGCGGTGACCACGGCCTTCTCATGCCGTTGCTCGCGCATCAGATCCACAACCAGCCGCCAGGGCTTGGCGTGCATCGGCTTGAGCAGGAACGAGCGCGGCCGCACGCGCTCCTTCACGTCCAGCACCATGCGCAACAGTCCCGGCTTCGGCACGCCGTAACGAATGGCGGCCAGCACCGGATCCCTGCCGGTCAGACCGTCAAATTTCGCGTGCAGACGCGCGCTATGAATATCCACCACGACGCGTTCGGGCTTATGTAGGCGGAAAACGCGATATTCCGCCCGCCCGTTGAGATCGAACACCACGCGCGTGTGATCCGGAGCTGTCCACACGCGCGCGTCGCGCACCGTCAACGACGCGGCAAGAAGCGGCTGGATTGCCAGACACGCCGCAACAACCAGCGCCAGCCCAAACCGCATTGCCATGATCTTCAGCCGCATGCCGTTGCCTCCATCGCCAAGGGCCGTTCAGCATCCAGCATTCCGGCATCCCCGGCAAGCGCTGCATCCTCTTCTTCGATCAGGAGAGCCGCAAGCAGCAGGCCCAGCAGAATCATCAGCGGCTCCATGATACGCACGATAATAAAGGTGTTGGAACCCAGCGCATGAAACAGCAGGCCGCCATAGCCGCACAACGTCCCCAACGCGGCGCCCCGAATCAGCGGATCGCGAATGCGCTGGTGGCACAGCCGCAACAGCACCCACATCCGCCGCAAAAACCAGATGAACAGAATCAAACCGATTACGCCGGTCTCGGACAGCACACGCGGATACTGGGCATCCATGAATCGCCCGCCCGTCACGCCGTAACCCAACAACGGATGCCGCGGCAAATCCTTGGTCAGCACCAACTCCCAAGAATGCAACCGCTCGCTGGTGGAGGTGTCAATATGCACTCCGGCCACCTCGATCTGCCCGGCCTCCCTGGGCTGGGTGAAGGTGTACATGACCCGGTTCACCACATTGGGCGGCAGCACAAACGGCATCACCGCCACCCCCACCATGCAGCAACCGAGCAGGAAACGCTTGTGCTCGGAAAGCAGAATGAACAGGCCGATCATCGCCACAAACGCCAGATAGGACGAGCGCGATTCCGTGAACGCCAACGGCGCCAGGATGATCGGCATCAGCAACGCCCAGCGCCACCGCTTTTTGCCATCGGGCTCGTCCAGAAAAATGCCCAGCGTCACGCCGAACATCAGCACCAA
>CAYQMA010000204.1:0-2077 GCA_964418535.1 uncultured Zetaproteobacteria bacterium
GCCAGCATCGCCTCGGCGATCGGCACGGCGCGAATGCCCACGCAGGGGTCGTGACGCCCCTTGGTGACGATTTCGGTTTCATTGCCATGCACATCCACCGTCGGCCGGGGCTTCAGGATCGAGGACGTCGGCTTCAGCGCCAGCCGCACGCGCAGCGCATCGCCGTTGGAAATCCCGCCCAGCACGCCGCCGGCATGGTTCGTCACGAAGCCGTCCTTGCGCATCGCATCGCCAAACTCCGAGCCCCGCGCCGTGATGCAGGCAAAGCCGTCGCCGATCTCCACGCCCTTGACCGCCTGGATGCTCATCATGGCCTTGGCGATGTCCGCATCGAGCTTGTCGAACACCGGCTCGCCCAGGCCCGGCAGCATGCCATGCGCCTCCACCGTGACGCCGGCGCCGATGGAGTCTCCTTCCTTGCGCAGCCCGTCCAGAAACGCCGCCATCTCGCGCGCCGCCTCGGCATCGGGACAGAAGAACGGATTGCGGCCGATCTCCGCCTCGTCGAAGCGGTCGCGACTGGCACGCACCGGCCCGATCTGATCCACCCAGCCCACGATGCGGATATCCGACTGCGCCAAGAGCTTTTTCGCAATGGCGCCGGCCGCCACGCGCATCGCGGTTTCGCGGGCGCTGGCGCGACCGCCGCCCCGATAGTCGCGAATGCCGTATTTTTCGTAATACGTGAGGTCGGCATGGCCGGGACGGAACTTGTCCTTGATCTCCGAATAATCCTTGCTGCGCTGGTCGGTGTTGCGAATCAGCAATGCGATCGGACAACCCGTGGTGCGCCCCTCGAACACGCCGGACAGAATCTCCACCCGGTCGGGCTCACGCCGCTGCGTCGTGTAGCGGCTCTGACCGGGACGACGGCGATCCAGATCGGGCTGAATATCCGCCTCCGAAAGAGGCAGCCCGGCCGGGCAGCCGTCCACGATGGCCGCAAGCGCCGGCCCGTGCGATTCGCCGGCGGTGGTGACGCGAAAGAGCTGCCCGAAGGTGGAGCCCGCCAAAGCCGCTCAGCCCGCCTTATTCGACGCCGGGATCGCCCGCGCCGATATGGAAACCGCCATCCACATAATGCACCTCGCCGGTGACGCCGGAAGCCAGATCGGAAACCAAAAACGCCGCCACATTGCCGACTTCTTCCTGCGTGACATTGCGCTTGAGCATCGCGCCGCGCGCGCTCTTTTCCATCAGCTTGCGGAAATCGCCCACGGCCGAGGCCGCCAGCGTCCGGATCGGGCCGGCCGAAATCGCGTTCACGCGGATGCCCGAGGGGCCGAGATCCTGCGCCAGATAGCGCACGCTCGCCTCCAGCGCCGCCTTGGCCACGCCCATCACATTGTAGTTCGGCACCGCGCGCACGGCGCCCAGGTAGCTCATCGTCACCATCGCGCCGCCTTGTTTCATCAGCGGCGCAGCCCGCTGCGCGCAGGCGATGAAGGAATAGGCCGAGATGTCCAGCGCCAGATGAAAATCCTCGCGCGTGGTCGTGTGAAAGGCGCCCTTGAGCGTGTCCTTGTTGGCATAGGCGATGGAATGCACCAGAAAGTCCAGCTCGCCGAACTCCTCGGCCACGCGCCCGAAAAACTCATCCAGATGCGCATCGTCGGACACATCCAACGGCGCCACGAACGACGCGCCCAGCGACTCGGCCAGCGGGCGCACCCGCCGCTCCAGCTGTTCGCCCAGATAATTGAAGCCCAGCTCCGCGCCCTCGCGATGGCAGGCCTCGGCCACCCCCCAGGCGATGGATTTGTTGTTGGCCACCCCCAGGATCAGCCCTTTCTTACCTTGCAGAAAACCCATGAAACCCTCCGGCCAAGTCGGCAATCGAAGCGAAATGTATCAGGCCGCGCCAGAAAAGCTACGCCGCCAGCGGGCGCACCTCCCGCTCCAGCCATTCGCCGTTGCGGCTTTGCTCGATCAGCTCCAACGGGTAGCCCAGCAGCACTTCGCCGACGCTCAAGGACATTGATCTCGCCGCACCCGTCTCATCAGTCACTGGCCCCGGCTCGCGATTCCTTCGCTACAGTTGACACCGCGCCTCCAGTTCCTCGTCCGACAAGCCGAA
>CAYQMA010000205.1:0-2060 GCA_964418535.1 uncultured Zetaproteobacteria bacterium
ACGAGGCCACGAGCAGCCTGGACACGGAATCCGAGCGCTTGGTGCAGCAGGCCATTGACCGGCTGATGCAGGGGCGCACGGTGGTGGTGATCGCCCACCGGCTGTCCACGATCCGTCATGCCGATCGCATCGTCGTGTTGGACAACGGGCGTGTGGCGCAGACGGGAACGCACGAGGAATTGCTGCGCGAGGGCGGTCTCTATGCCGAGCTGCACCGGATGCAGTTTGAACACGCCACGGACGCTGCGGAACACACGTAGGACCTCATGACCCTGTTGCAGCAATGGCTGGCGCCGCGGCTGATCCGCCTGGCCTACGGCTTGCTGAGTTCGAGCATTCGTTGGGAATGGGTGGGCAGGCCGGCTGAGGATGCGCCGCTGCCGCGCCTGTATATGTTCTGGCATGCGCGGCTGTTGATGATGCCGTATCCATTCCTGCATGGCCTGCTGGGCGAAGGCGAGCGCCGGATGACGGGCTATGTGATGATTTCCGAGCATCGCGACGGGGAGATGATCGCCCGGGTCACGCACATGCTGGGTCTGTCCACGGTGCGCGGTTCCGCAACGCGCGGCGGCGCCCGAGCCTTGCTGCAGATGATCCGGCTGGTCAGGGACGGAAACGCCGTGGTGGCGATCACGCCGGATGGCCCGCGCGGGCCGCGCGAGCGCGTGAAGCCGGGCGCCTTGCAACTGGCCAGAAAAACCGGTCTGCCATTGACGCCGATTTGCTATGCCGCCAGCCGCTACTGGCGCGTTCGGTCATGGGATCGTTTCTACATCCCGAAGCCCTTTTCACGCGGCGTGTTCGTGATCGGCGAGCCGGTGCACGTGGCTCCCGATGACGATCCGAACGACGCTCTGGCGCGCGTGCAGCGGGCGATGGACGAGACCCAGCGCCGGGCGGACAGTTATTTCCGCAACGCCTGATCCGACCGCGCCTGCAGCCACACCCCTTCCAGGAGACCGGCGTCCACCACGGTCATGGCGGGATAGTTCCAGCAGTTCATGACGGCCTCGACGATGGCCAATCCGGCGATGATGAGGTCGGCGCGGCCTTCCTCGATCGTGGGCAGGCTTTCCCGCGCCTCGTGTGTCATTGCGCACAGCCGCTCGCGCAGATCGGCGATGGACTGGCGGGTCATGACATGGTTATTGACCGCATCGGCGTCGTAGGGAACGAGGTTCATTTCGGTGGCGGCCAGCGTTGTCACCGTGCCGGCCGTGCCCACCAGATGCGTGGGAGGACGTGCCGTGCCCTGCTCCTGCCAGTATTGGGCCACGACCCGAAGGTGCGAGCGCGTGGTTTCCATCATTGCCGCATAGTCCGCACTTGAGGGTGGGTCGCTGGCAAGGTGGGCTTCCACCAGGCGCACGACCCCCAGCGGGCGGCTGATGGCGTCGCGCGCCTGTCCTGCCGCGGCGCGAATGAACTCGGTGCTGCCGCCGCCGATATCGAACAGCAGCATGTCCTGGCGCGTTTGCGCATCCAGCACGGCGCAGGCGCCGGCGAGCGACAGCCGCGCTTCTTCGTCGCCGGAAATAATGCGCGGGCGAATGCCTGTTTCGTGGGCGAAGGTTCGGGCCACTTCTTCGCCGTTGGCCGCTTCGCGCAGGGCGGAGGTGGCAACGGCGTGCGCCTGTTCCGGCTTCAGGCCGTAGTTTTGCAGGATGCGGGCGAAATCCCGGAGCGCTGCGACGGCCCGCTCGCGCGCCGCGTCCTGGATGCGGCCGGATTGATGCAGCCCCTCGCCCAAACGCACGATGCGATGAGCATAATCCACGCGATGCCAGGGCGGCCCGGCTTCGCCGGGCGGACGCGGCCGAGCGATCAGCAGGCGAAAGGTGTTCGAGCCCAGATCAATGGCTGCGTGCATGGCGGACGTGGATGGTCTTAGTTGCTTGATTGGCTGCGGTAGGTGCGGGCAAGCGCCACATAGTGATGGGCGGATTCCACCAGGAACGCCCGTTCCTCGTCGGTGAGCGGGCGGCGCTCGCGCGCCGGAACTCCGGCATACAGGAAGCCGCCGCGCAGCACCTTGCCTTCCGGCACGAGCGCGCCAG
>CAYQMA010000206.1:0-2025 GCA_964418535.1 uncultured Zetaproteobacteria bacterium
TGCGGCGAACAGCCGCTGCCTCCTTATGGCGCTTGCCTGCTGGGCAGCGTGAACCTGACCAAGTTCGTCAGCAAACCGTTCACCAGCGAAGCGCGCTTCGACTGGGAGCAATTCCGCGAGGTCGTGCGCGTGTTCACGCGCATGCTGGACAATGTGGTGGAAATCAACGGCCTGCCGCTTGAAAAGCAGCGGCAGGAAATCATGAGCAAGCGGCGCCACGGCATGGGCTTTTTGGGCCTGGGCAGCACGCTGACCATGTTGCGCACGCCCTACGGCTCCGAGGCGTCACTGGCGTTCACCGAACGCGTCGCCTATGAAATCGCCCGCGAAGGCTACAAAACCGGCGTGGAACTGGCGCGCGAAAAAGGCCCCGCCCCGATTCTGGAAGAAGAATTCGAAGTCACGCCGGAAATGATGGCCAAGCGGCCCGAAATGGCGAAGGACGGCATCCAGGTGGGCGACCGGATCAAGGGCCGCATCCTGTGGGCGCGCTATTCGCGCTATCTGCGCCAGTTCGCCGACAGCGACAACCCCGAGGACGTGGCGCTGTGGAAGGAGCTGGAAGCGACCGGATGTCGCTTCACGCATCACTCCTCGATCGCGCCGACCGGCACGATCTCGCTGTCGCTGGCGAACAACGCCTCCAACGGCATCGAGCCCAGCTTCGCACACCACTATGCGCGCAATGTGATCCGCGAAGGCCGCAAGACCAAGGAGAAGGTGGATGTCTATTCCTTCGAGCTGCTGGCCTATCGCGAGCTGGTGGACGCTGAGGCCATGCCGGGGAACCTGCCGGACTACTTCATCAGCGCCGACGAGGTGACGCCCAAGCAGCATGTGGACATCCAGGCCGCGGCGCAGAAATGGGTGGACTCCTCGATTTCCAAGACGGCCAACGTGCCCACGGACTTCCCCTACGAGGACTTCAAGGACATCTACCTCTACGCCTACGACAAGGGCCTGAAGGGTTGCACGACCTTCCGCTTCAATCCCGAGGCGTTCCAGGGCGTGCTGGTCAAGGAGGAAGACCTCGAAAACACCATCTACCGCTTCACGCTGGAGGATGGGACGGTCATCGAGGCCCGCGGCAACGAGGAGATCGAGTACGACGGCGAGGTGCACACCGCCGCGAACCTGTTCGACGCCCTCAAGGAAGGGTATTACGGCAAGTTCTGATGGCGCGCGTGGACTGGGCCGATTTCCGCACCCCGCCGATCAATCTGTGGGTGCTGCCGCCGTGGCGGGCAGGTCGAAACCGACCCGCGCCCTCGGCGCCTACGTCGGCATCCGGCCGCGGTGGTGAATCGCTGGCCACGCGCCAACGGCGGCTGATGGGCCTGTTGTGCAGGCGAGCACGGGAAGGATAGGATGAAAACGGGCGAAGGATCCGGAGATGCCGAGCGCATCATGAATTTGTTCCGCGAGTTCTTTGCGGCGGATGCGGCAGGTGACACGCTTTTGCCAGGCGTCATCAGCGCATGCGGACGGAACAAACGGAATGACGACAGGGAGCAGCATCATGGCAAAGAAGATTGACAAGAAAATCACCGGCTACGAGGTCGTGAAACCGGAAGCGGAACAGCAACAGGCGCAGGGCAATGTGGCGCAGATCGCGCCGTTGCTCGAGCGCGACGACGTGCTCCAGGGCGCGACCTACAAGATCAAAACGCCGATTTCCGATCACGCGATGTACATCACGATCAATGATGTCATCATCAACAAGGGGCAGCCGGACGAGCATCGCCGGCCGTTCGAGATCTTCATCAACTCGAAAAACATGGAACACTTCATGTGGATCGTGGCGCTCACGCGCGTGATTTCGGCCATCTTCCGCAAGGGCGGCGATGTCACCTTCCTGGTGGAGGAGCTGAAGGCCGTGTTTGACCCCCGCGGCGGATATTACAAAAAGGGCGGCAAGTACATGCCGTCCATCGTGGCCGAGATCGGCGAGGTGATCCAGCAGCATCTGATCTCCATCGGCATGATGGAGGGCCAGCTCTCCACGCCGGAACTGGAGGCCAAGCG
>CAYQMA010000207.1:0-2003 GCA_964418535.1 uncultured Zetaproteobacteria bacterium
TACGCGCCAACGCCTCCCGATCTTCCTCCGGCCCCATCAGCCAGAGCACATCGGCGGCCCGCACCATGTGTCCCGACGGCGCTTCCACATGCTCGCGATTCATCGCGGAGACCGCCGCGACAAACGCGCCCCCGCAACGCAGGGCCGCGGCATCCCGGCCAATGGCTGGAGAATCCGCACGCACCACCACACACAGCGCCCCGGGGAACGCGGACTCCTCCGCCTTCTCCTTCGCCGGCAACAGGGCGCCGCCCAAGGCCCTGGCCTCCTCGCGACTCAGGCGCACGGCCGAGGTCGGAAATTCTTCTCCCGCCGGGGTCAGGTAGAGCTCCCATGCGCCGTCGTGGTAGGCAATCAGGGAAATCCGCCCGCCATCGTCGGCTTCCAGCCAGTATTTGCGTCCCACGCCGGGAAGGTTCGCTGTTTGAATCCCGCCCATGCGGGCAGCATAGACGCAAATCACGCCAAACGGAACGCGCCCCGGCAAAAAACCGGGGCGCGCGAGGATGATGCCAAAGGCTTCGAGCGGTTACTGGATATCCTTGTCCGGGATAATCAGCATCTCCACACGACGATTGAGCTGCCGGCCCGCTTCGGTGGCATTGCTCGCCCTGGGCTCCGATTCGCCGCGGCCTTCGGCGATGATCCGCGCCGGATTGACGCCCCGGGCCTCAAGGTAATCCGCCACAGCCTGGGCGCGGCGCAGCGACAGTTGCTGGTTGTAGGCCGCCGACCCAACATTGTCCGTGTGCCCGATGATGCGGATGGTCGTGCGCGGATAGCGATTCAGAATATCCGCCACCTTGTCCAGCGTGGGCCGGAACGCGGGCTTGATCGCCGCCGAATCGAAATCGAACGACACCTCGCTGTTCATCGTGATCTTCAGGTTCTCATTCTTCAGCCGTTCGATCTCGATCTGATGCGCACGGCGCTCCGCCGCCAGCTTCTGTTCAAACTCCTGCTGTTGCAGGTCCATGTAATGACCCACGCCGGCGCCCAACGCGCCGCCGGCTGCCGCACCGATCAGGGCGCCGCGCAAGGCGCCGCCCGAATGATCGCCCTGATAGCCGATCACGGCGCCGGCCACCGCGCCCAGCACCGCGCCCGTGGCCGCGCCTTCCTTGGCCTTGGCGTTCGGATCATTCGGCGTTGTGGCGCAGGCGGTCATGGCTGCCGCCACCAGCAACGCCACGACAGTGTTGGTTGCACCTTGCTTCATTCCAAACATCTCAAACCTCCTGCATGGTCAGGATGCATCCCGTTCCATATGCATTCTGGCACATTCGCCCCGGTCATGGCGAGGCGCATTTTTCACGCCCTCGGGCCTGCTCAGATTCCCAACCAGGGCGCTTCCGTCCGGCGACGTTCCTCGTAGGCGCGGATCGCATCCGCATGCGTCAGCGTCAGACCGATATCATCCAGTCCGTTCAGCAGGCAATGCTTGCGAAACGCATCCACCTCAAACGAAAAGACCTCGCCGGTCGGCGTGGTCACCGTCTGCTCGCGCAGATCCACGTCCAGTTCGTAGCCTTCCCGGGCCTCGCATTCGGCAAACAACTGATCCACGACCTTGGCCGGCAGCACCACCGGCAGGATGCCGTTCTTGAAGCAGTTGTTGTAGAAGATATCGGCAAAGCTCGGCGCAATGATGCAGCGAAAGCCGTAGTCCAAAAGCGCCCACGGCGCATGCTCGCGCGAGGAGCCGCAACCGAAGTTTTCGCGCGCCAGCAGGATGCTTGCGCCCTGATACCGCGGCTGATTGAGCACGAAATCCTCGCGCAGCGGTCGCTGGCTGCAATCCATGCCCGGCTCGCCGCGATCCTTGTAGCGCCATTCGTCGAACAGGTAGGGCCCGTAGCCCGTTCGCTTGATGGATTTCAGAAACTGCTTGGGAATGATGGCGTCGGTATCCACATTGGCGCGATCGAGCGGCGCCACCAATCCCTTCAACCTCGTAAACGCTTCCATATCAGCCCCTCTTTTTCACCCCGGAACGCCAGGAG
>CAYQMA010000208.1:0-1998 GCA_964418535.1 uncultured Zetaproteobacteria bacterium
CTTCAGATAAGCGGCGATCTGCCGCCATTCATCCTTGGTCGGCTCCGGCACGCCGCGCTCCTGCATGCGCTGTTTCATCACGGCCAGCATGTGCCGCCAGTGCGGCCAGTCCAGCCGCTTGGGATGCGGCAGCGCATGGCAGGCGCTGCACCGCGCCGCAAACAGACGCGCTCCGGGCGCATCCGCGTCCGGCAAATCGGCCGCCCAGGCGGACGACGCCGCAAGCATGCTGACCATCCAGATCAAATGTTTCATTGTCCCCTCCTCAAAATCCGAGTTCTTCATCCACGGGCCCGGTCGGATGCCGGAGATTGCGGATGCTGTTCTTCGTCGGAAGCTCCACATACCAGGTGAGCATCACGCCATACTGATCCTTGAGCTGCACGCCATTCAGTCGCTGCCAGAGCGGCAATCGGACGCTCAGATCGAGGATATGCAGCGGCGCGGGCTGCCATTGGACGCCCAGCGTGAGCGAAAGCTTCGTGCCGCCATAGTTGCGCGGATCCCACAGCGGCGTCATGTAGGGCGAGTTCGGATCGCCATGCGTGGCCCGGCCCGAAAAGCCGCTCACAGCCTCGTCCGCCTCGCCGCGAATCCGCCCCTTCTGCTCGAAATTCAGTTGCGCCTGCCACAGGAAATCGTAGCGCAGCTGGTTCATCGCATAGGCATCCACCCTCCAGACATCACCCAAGCGGTAGTTGCGGGAATTGTCGTAGAGCCGGCCCGTCCAGGTCGCGTCCACGCCCCACCACCAGGGCGAGGACGAGCCCTGATACAGCAGCCCGAGCATCGGGTCCACGGTGCCGGAACCGAGCTGCATGCCGTAGGGAAGCAACTCCTGCTGGCGAACGGCCAGCGGGTGGGTGGTGTTCCGCTTGGAGATCGAGCCGGTGGGCAGGCTTGCGCCGGCAAAGAGCGAAACCTCGCGGGTCGGAATCAGCGGATCGTCGGCATACAGGCGATATTTCGTCATCAGCATCGTGTCCGCCAGGCCATGGGATTTCATCGTGTAGCCCGCGCGCCCGGTCATGGTCGTCATCATGCTGGAAAAGCGCATGTCCATGCGGTTGTCCTGATACATGGCCATCACGCCGGCAAAGAAATCGTCGGTGAACGAATAGCCGGCCGCCAGGTTCAGCATGCTCATGTTCATGTTTTCCTGCACGGCCATGAACTTGCCGGTGGGCTTGCCCATCATCACCGGCATGCCGAGCAGGCTTGCGCCGTCCACGTTCGAGGCGCCCGAGCGCAGGCCCTGCATGCGCATGAACATGGGCTGGATTTTGAAGCGGAATTCGTGCGTTTCCGGCACGCCGCCGCCGGGAATGTTCATCGGCATGTTGCCGCCGCACTTGGCGCAGCACAGGCCGAGGTAGGCATGGGCGGGCGCGGCCGGCCACAGCAAGGCCACGGCCATCGCCGCCCAGGCGATATGTTTGGGTTTCATGTCAGTCATCCTCCGTTTCGAATCTAATTTCCCGCACGCGACCAAGGCCGCGCGCGGCAGCCGGCGGGGTGAAGCCCGCCGGGTCATGCCGTCAGGAAATCAGACCCGTTTCGGAGGCGGAGAATGGTGCGAGAGCGTCCGCGCAAGCGGACGAAGGAACTCCGGCTGGCGCGCGCGAACGGCCACGACGAGCGGTGCGGCGCCGTGCCAGGTCGCGACATGCAGCGCCAGCAGGTGCGGCAGACCGTCCAGGGAATCGTGGTGGCCGCAGCACTCGATGCGGCAGTGGCGCATCGCCGCCGGCATCATCGCGCGATGCACCGTCGGCATGGCCTGCCGGGCATGCGCCTGCATGGGCATGCCGCCCATCGCCGCCATCTCGCTCATCTTCATGTGACAGAGCGGACACACGGCATCGGGATCGGTCATGGCCTTGCACTGGGCCGACAGTGGCGTGACGCTGACCACGATCAGCGACAACATCACCAGCATGGCCCATGTCTTGCGCATGGGCGCATCATGGCCCGGCCGGCAACGCGGCGTCAAGCCCG
>CAYQMA010000209.1:0-1983 GCA_964418535.1 uncultured Zetaproteobacteria bacterium
CCGGCTTCCAGCAGCCTGATGTATTCCTCCATGCCGTCCTCCAGCGACCATGCCGGCCGCCAGTTCAGCAGCTCGGTGGTCGGGCCGATGTCGGCCTCGGTGTGGTTCTGGTAGAAGTCGTAGGGATTGTCGAAGTATTCCACGTCCAGCTTTCGGTCCAGCAGTCGCTCCAGATTGGCGATGATGTCGTTGAAGCTGCGGGCCTGGCCCGTGCCCACATTGCAGACGCCGGAGCGAGGCGCCTCCAGCGCCGCCAGGTTGGCCGCGATGACATCGCGGATATAGACGAAATCGCGTTGCTGCTCGCCATATTTGAACAGGCGCGGGCGCTGACCGGCGCGGATCTGCTGGTAGAGCTGGAAAATCATCGAGGCCGTGCGTCCCTTGTGGGTCTCGCCCGGGCCGTAGACGTTGAAGTAACGCAGGCCGACGACCGGCCTGGGATGGCGCGAGAACCAGCGCTGCGCAATGCGATCCATGGCCAGCTTGGAGAATCCGTAGATATTGGCCGGCGTTTCCACGCCGCCCACGCGGTTTGGCGCCGGGGCGTTGCCGTAGGTGGCGGCGGACGAGGCATAGACCATGCGCGTGCCGGATTCGGCGCTGGCGGCGAGCATGTCCGCGAAGGCATTGGTGTTGATTTCCAGCATCCGGCGCTCGTCCTGCACCGTGGTGTCCGAGATTGCACCCTGATGCAGGATGGCCGAGAACGCGCCGCGCGCGATTTCCTCGTGCAAGGCGGGATCGGCCACGGAGCCCGCGCGCACCTCGCAGTCCACGGGGATCAGGTTTTTCCACCCGGCATGACTGAAATCGTCCAGCACCACGACATCCACGCCCGGGCGCTTCACGAGCGCAGCCGCCAGATTGGCGCCGATGAATCCCGCGCCGCCGGTGATCAGAATGCGTTCGTTCATGCCTTCTCCGTGTTCCAGCCGGCTTGCAAGGCGGCCAGCGCCCGGGTGGTGGCCGCGTTGCACAGGGGATAGCCTGCGTGTTCATTGATACGCGCCGTCAGCTCTTCGGCCGGGCGGCTCCGGACATCTTCGGCGCTCAGTCCCGCCTCGACCATCAGGCGGGCGATCCACGAGCCCAGTCCTGGCAGGCGATGGATGCGCACGATCTCGATCAGTTGCCGGCAGCGTTCGGGCCGGATCTGGCCGCCGGTAGCGGCGGAAAGCTCGTCGGCGTCGGCATCGGCCAGGCTTTCCACAGGCCGGCGCAACAGTTGCAGGATCACCCATTCGCTTTCGCTCAGGAAATCGCGGTCTTCGTGCAGCGGGAACGAACCCGGCAGGCGGCTGACCTGTCCCATGTGGTCTCCCTTCAGTCCGCGTAGGCCGTCGGGCCCGTGATGTAGGCGCCTTTCAGCGCCCATTTGCGGAACTTGGCCAGCGTGCGATTGGCGCGGGCGAGATTGGCGCGGCGCAGTTTCGCGCCACGGAAATCGGCCTTGTAGAGGTTGGCCTCGCTCAGATCGGCGCCGCGGAGGTCGGCATTCCTGAAATTGCATTCGGACAGATCCGCGCCCGAGAGCTTGGCGCCGCGCAGATCCCGGCCGGAAAAATCCATGCCCGCCAGATTCGCGCCGGAGAGATCGCGCCCTTCGCGAACGGCGCGGACGACTTCATCGACTGTCATGATCACCCCCGTTGGATTGGATGCGTGATGGTACGATGCCGCGCCGGTGGCGCAAGGCGAATGATGGCATGGCTTGCTCATCTTGTCTGTAAGGTCTTGCTCCCTGTTGGCGCCGGCGAGGCCGTAGGGCGCGGCGATGGGAAGAAAGAACGACGATGGCAGGGAAATGTTGTTTCGGATCTGATAGAATCAACGCCATGAAACGGAAACGAATACAACGCCATGAGCTCGGAAAAGAGCCTGCCGATCTGATCTTCAACAAGGTCTGGGAGATCACGCGCATGACATGGCCCGAACCTTTCTCCGAGCAGATGGATCGTTCGCGCGTGAAGCTGACCCGGC
>CAYQMA010000210.1:0-1973 GCA_964418535.1 uncultured Zetaproteobacteria bacterium
CCAGACGCTGCAACATGGTATCGGCGCGCGCCTGAACCAGCCGCACGCGCGCGGCGGCCACGCGGTCTTCGGCATCCAGCAATTCGACCACCGTGCGCAACCCCGCCGCATAACCAATCCGCGCCGCCTTGCGCGCCTTGAGCGCCGAATCCAGCGCCATCCGGCTGGCCCGCACCCGCGCCGAGGCCGCGTTGAGATTTCGCCAGGCGCGCACGGCAGCCAGGCCCGCCTTGCGCTCCTCTTCCTTCAGATTGTATTCCGCCTCCACCTGCAGCTTGCGCGCCTTGCGCAATTGGGCCCAGGTTCCGCCGCCGGCATACAGCGGCACCTCCACGCGTACGCCCAGTTCCTCGGTGCGCAGCAGGTAACCCGTGCCAAACAAATTGTTCGTTTCCTTGTCGCGGGAAACTCCCGCCACCAGATCCACGCTCGGCAGGGCCTGCCCCACGCTGCGCCTGACCTCCTGACGGGCCACCTCCAGTTGAAGCCGGGCCATGCGCACGGCCAGCGAACGCTCCATGCCCAGCTTGCGCCAGGCCTCGGCATCCGCCGGCGTCACATCCTTCAACGACGCAGAGAAATTCGATACGAAATGGCCCACGCTCACCTCGCTGCGACCGACCAGCGAGGCCAATCGTTCGCGCGCAAGATCCAATTCGTTGCGCGCCCGGATCAGCATCGCGCGCGTGGCATCCAGGCGGCTTTCGGCCTCCAGCGCATCGTTGATCGTCGCCGTGCCAGCCTTGAACGCTGCCTGCATGTGCGCATGCAGACGGGCCACCGCCTGCTCGTGTGCCTGAATCGCCGCCAGATTGTCGCGCGCCACCATGACCGCCGCATACGCCTCGGCCACGGCCAGCAACAGGGACTGACGCTCCATCTTCAGTTTCAACTCGCCCACCCGCGCAGCCAGTTTCCCCTGGGCATAACCCGCCCAGCGATCCAGCCGAAACAGCGGCTGAATCAGTTCCACGCCCAGCAGCAAACGATTGAAGGTTACATCATGTCTGAGAAAGCCGGGGTTGCGGTCGTAGCTGTATTTCTGTTCGAAATGCGTGAACTCGCCGGTGCCACGCACATAGGGCAGCAGCCAGGCGCGGCCCAGCGCCTCCTCTTCCGTCGAGGCATCGCGCGATGCGATGGCCGCGGCATGCGCCGGTGCATGTTCCAGCGCCAGGCGCGCGGCTGTTTCCAGCCTCATGGCCCAGGATTCCCGTGCGCCCAAGAGCAACGCCAACGTCATCAGAATCCAACCGATTCTGCTCATGCCTGTTCCTCCCTCGCGATGCGCCGGCGCCAGTGCGCAATGCCGTGTTCCAGCAGCGAATAAGCCGCCGGCACCACCACCAGCGTCAGCAACGTGGACGAAACCATGCCGCCGATCACGGCCACCGCCATCGGAATGGTCATCTCGCTGCCGGAGCCCAATCCGAGCGCCGTCGGCAACATCGCGAAAATGACCGTCAACGAGGTCATCAATACGGGACGCATGCGCGTCGGACAGGCTTCCCGCAAGGCATCGTCGATACCCATGCCTTCGGCGCGATACTGGTTGGTCAGATCCACCAGCAGGATCGAGTTCTTGGCCACCAGACCGACCAGCAGCACCAGACCGATCATGGAGAAGATGTTCAGCGTCTGACCGGTCAGCACGAGCAGGGCGATGGCGCCCGCCACAGCCATCGGTTGCGCCAGGATCAACACCCAGGGCTGGGCCAGGGAATTGAACTGACTGGCCTGCACCATGAACACCAGCAACATGGCAACGCCGAAGGCAAAAGCGATGTTCCGGGTCGTCTTGCCGAACTCCGCGGACTGCCCCGTATACACGATGCGATAGCCGGGCGGCAGGATGTCGTCGGCGATGGCGTTCACATGGCCGATGGCCGCGCCCAAGGGGATGGTCGGGGCCGAGAAAAACATGCCGGCATAGCGCAGATCCACCTTCTGGATGACCGCGGGGCCGAGCGTTT
>CAYQMA010000211.1:0-1972 GCA_964418535.1 uncultured Zetaproteobacteria bacterium
TTGCATCTGCATGGCCGATTCCACGTCCACGCGCGTCAGCGTATCAGGCGTGGGCGGCGTGCCCGGGCCGGCGATCAACGTCACCTGCGCGCCCATTGCCGCCGCCAGCCGCGCCAGATGCGCGCCCAGCCTGCCGCTGGCGCGATTGGTCAGCACGCGCACGTCATCCCAGCGCTCCCGGGTGGGGCCGGCATTGACCACCCAACGTTGCCCGGCCAGGCGCTGGGGCGTAATCAGCGGCAACAAGGCCTCGCCGATGACGGCAGGCTCGCTCATCCGGCCCGGTCCGTGCTCGCCGCAGGCCAGCGCGCCCGTGTCGGGCCCGATGACGCGGGCACCATCCCGGACGAGCAGTTCGATGTTGCGGCGTGTGGCCGGCGCCTGCCACATGGACTGATTCATTGCCGGCGCCAGCAATTTGGGCGCTTCGCAGACCTGATAGATGGCGGTCAGCAGGTTGTCGCACAAGCCGTGCGCGAAACGGGCCAGCAGATCGGCCGTGGTCGGCGCAATCACCAATGCGTCGGCCTCGCGCGCCAGCCGGATATGGCCCATCTCGCGTTCTGCGGTCAGATCGAAGAGTTCCGTGTGGGCGGGATTCCGGGTCAGCGCCTCCAGTGTCAGCGGCGTGATGAATTCGCAAGCGGCCGGTGTGAGCACGCAGCGCACATCCGCGCCCTGTTTCACCAGCAGGCGCGCCAGTTCGGCGGCGCGCCAGGCGGCGATGCCGCCGCCCACGCCCAGCAGGATGCGCTTGCCGGTGAACATCAGCCCTTCAGGGAGCGAAGCGTGTCCAGCACCTCGGCCACGTGTCCCTTCACGCGCACCTTGCGCCAGGCATGGCGCACCACGCCATCCGGATCAATCAGGAAGGTGGAACGCTCGATGCCGCGCACCTGACGCCCGTACATGTTCTTCATCCGGATGACATCGAAGGCCTGGCACAGCGTTTCATCCGGATCGGAGATCAGGCGAAAGGGCAGCTCGTGTTTTTCGGCAAAGCGCTGGTGCGAGGCGATGCTGTCGCGACTGGCGCCCAGGATGACGGCGTCCAGCGCCTCGAAATCGGCCGCCGCGTCGCGGAAATCCTTGGCTTCGTTGGTGCAGCCGGGGGTGTTGTCCTTGGGATAGAAATACAGCGCGATCCAGCGCCCGCGCAAATCGGACAGACGCATCCGGCCGTCAGGCCAGACGTCCAGTTCCGTATCCGGCGCTGTATCGCCGGGGTTCAGTCGGTATTCGCTCATCATCCACTCCCGTGAAGCCGCTTGCGAATGCTGCAAGCGGCTGATGCATACATTTGATTCTGGCATGATAGTCTTTCCGCGAACAAGGTCGAGGAGCGACATGGCATGAAGGTGATACTGGCCGAGCCGCGGGGATTCTGTGCCGGGGTGGATCGGGCGATCGAAATCGTGGAGCGGGCGCTGGCCATCTATGGCGCGCCGGTTTATGTGCGGCATGAAATCGTGCACAACCGCCATGTGGTCGAGGATCTGCGCGCCAAGGGCGCGGTGTTTGTGGACGAGGTGGATGAGGCGCCCGACGGCGCGCTGCTGATCTTTTCGGCCCACGGCGTCAGTCAGGCGGTGCGCGATCGCGCGAAGGCGCGTGGTCTGAACGTGATTGACGCCACCTGCCCGCTGGTGACCAAGGTGCATCTGGAGCTGTTGCGCCACGTGCGCGAGGGACGCCAGGTGGTGCTGGTGGGGCATGCGGGGCACCCCGAGGTGGAAGGCACGATGGGCCAGGCGCCGGAAGGCATGGTGTTGCTGGTGGAACGGCCGGAGGACGTGGATGCGCTTTCGGTTCGCGATCCTGAGCGGCTGGCCTATGTGACGCAGACCACCTTGTCGGTCGAGGATGCGGCCGAGGTGGTGGCGGCGCTCAAGCGCCGCTTTCCTTCGATTGTCGGGCCGCGCAAGGACGATATCTGCTATGCCACGACCAACCGTCAGCAGGCGGTCAGCGA
>CAYQMA010000212.1:0-1970 GCA_964418535.1 uncultured Zetaproteobacteria bacterium
GAGGAACGCATCAAACGCGGCGTGCACGCGGTGCTGGCGCTGCGCGCCCTGCAGGCCAACCGCAACGACGAAGCGGCCCGGGCGCAACTGGCGCGCTACCAGAAGGATCTCGGCTACGGCTTGCTGCTGACCCGCTATGCGCCGGATATCGCGCATGCCACGCCGGAGCAGATTCACGAGGCGGCGCTGCATTCGGTGCCGCGGGTGGCGCCGCTGTTCTTCACTTTCCGCATCATGGTGGCCAGCGGTTTTGCGATGTTGCTGCTGTTCCTGATGGCCGGCTGGAGCGTATGGCGCAACAACTTTGCGGAAAAGCGCTGGCTGTTGAAAGCTGCTCTGTGGTCGCTGCCCTTGCCGTGGCTGGCGGCGGAGCTGGGCTGGTTCGTGGCCGAATACGGTCGTCAGCCCTGGACCATCAGCGGCATCCTGCCGACTTCGCTTTCAGCCTCCAGCCTGAGCGCGTCGCATGTGACGGCCAGCCTGATCGCCTTCGTGCTGTTCTATGCGGGGCTGACGGCGGTGGAGATGTATCTGATGGTGAAATATGCGCGTAAGGGGCCCGAGGCCCTGCGCGCCCACTGAACGGATAGGAGGCGAGGATGATGGATTACGATACCCTGAGACTGATCTGGTGGGCCCTCTTGGGCGTGTTGCTGGCTGGGTTTGGCGTGACCGGCGGCTTCGATCTGGGCGTGGGCGCGATGCTGCGCGTGCTGGGGCGCACCGATGCCGAGCGCAAGGTGTTGGTCAACGTGGTGGCGCCCACCTGGGACGGCAACCAGGTGTGGCTGATTCTGGGCGCGGGCGCGGTGTTTGCCGCCATGCCGCTGGCCTATGCCACGGCGTTCTCGGCGCTGTATCCGGCCATGCTGGCAGCGTTGTTCGCGCTCTTTTTGCGGCCGACGGGCTTTGAATACCGCGCCAAGGTGAACGATCCGCGCTGGCGTAATTTCTGGGACTGGGCCCTGGTGGCGGGCGGCGCACTGCCGGCCATTGTGTTCGGCGTGGCCTTCGGGCTGATTCTGAGCGGTATTCCCTACCACTTCGATGAAAGCATGCGTGTGGTCATGGATGGCGGCATTCTGGATGCGGTGACGCCGTTTTCGCTGTTTACGGGCGTGGTGTCGCTGGTGATGCTGGCCATGCACGGCGCGGCCTTTGTGAACCTGAAAACCGTGGGCGAACTTCAGGTGCGGGCCATTGGCTGGATGCGGCGGCTGGCGGTGGTGCTGATCGCGCTGCTGGCGCTGGGCGGTTTTTGGGCGGCCCAAGGGCTGGAAGGTTATGTGCTGCACGGCCCGATGGCCGACAATCAGGCCGTCACACCCCTGATGCAGCACGTGACGCGCGAAACCGGCGCCTGGTTCCATCATTTCACCGCTCATCCGTGGATGTGGGCGGCGCCGGCAGCGGCGGTCGCGGGCGCGGGGCTGGCGGCCTGGCTGGCCTGGTATCCGCTGGCGGCGCTCTTTTTCTCCGGCGTGTCGGTCATCGGCGTGATTGCGACGGCGGGGTTTGCGGCCTTCCCGTTCCTGCTGCCTTCGAGCAGCCGGCCCGATCATTCGCTGACGCTTTGGAGCGCGGCCGCCAGTCAGCATACGCTGGAATGGATGACCGCCGCTGCCGTGATCTTCGTGCCGATCATCCTGGCTTATACGAGCTGGGTGTTCCGGGTGCTGCGCGGGCCGGTGCACGAAAGCGACGTGAACAAAAACGAATACGGAACCTACTGAGGAGGCGAGGATGTGGTATTTTGCATGGATACTGGGCGTGCTGCTGGCTTGCGCCTTCGGTGTGCTGGCCGCGATCTGGTATGAATATCATCACGAGGACGGCCGCGCCGCCTGAGGGCGCCCGGCACCGAATTGATGTTTGAATCGGAGGCGGCGTTCGTATATTCTGCGCCGCCTTCGTTCAGGTCCCCATCGTCTAGTCGGCCTAGGACACCGCCCTTTCACGGCGGCAACAGG
>CAYQMA010000213.1:0-1966 GCA_964418535.1 uncultured Zetaproteobacteria bacterium
GGCCATAATCGGGATGGAGTGTCGGAGTGCGCAAGATGGCCTGGGAGCATTTTCGTCATGGCGCCGATATCGGCGTGCGCGGTCTGGGAGGCACGCCGGGGGAGGCGTTCGCGCAGGCGGCGATGGCCCTGACGGCCGTGGTGACCGATCCGGCTGGCGTCCGGGCCAGGCATGTGCTGGAGGTCCGGATGCGCGATTCCGATCCGGAACTGCTGCTTTTTGACTGGCTCAACGAGATCGTGTTTCTGATGGCGACGCGGCGCATGCTGTTTGGGGATTTCGAGGTGGCGGTGGATATGGCGAAGTCCGAACTGCATGCGACGATGCGCGGCGAGCCGCTGGACCGCGGGCGACATGCGCCAGCGGTGGAAATCAAGGGAGTGACGCTGACGGAGCTGAAGGTCGCACCCCTGGGCGACGGGCGCTGGCTGGCGCAGTGCGTTGTGGATGTCTGAGATGAAGCTACGCGGACTCGAGGCTGTGGACGATTGCGTCTGGAGGCTGCCGAAGCGGGGTCGCATGCGCGTGGATGGCCTCGTGTTCGCGAGCCGGGCGCTGCTGGAAGCCATGGACGCGAAGGTGTTCGAGCAGATGGCCAACGTGGCGAGTCTGCCCGGCATTGTCGGCGCTTCCTGCGCGATGCCGGACGCGCATTGGGGTTATGGCTTCCCGATCGGCGGCGTGGCCGCGTTTGAGGAGGACGAAGGCGTGATTTCGGCCGGCGGCGTGGGGTTCGACATCTCCTGCGGCGTTCGGCTTCTGCATACCGGCATCCCGGCCGCGGAACTGATCGGCGCGCGGGAACGGCTGGCGGATCTGTTGCAGGCGCGTATTCCGGCCGGCGTCGGTTCTTCGGGTCAGGTCAGACTGTCGGCCAGGGACATGAGGGCGATGCTTCGGGGTGGCGCCCGCTGGGCGGTGCGGCAGGGCTGGGGCGAGCCATCCGACCTCGGCTTTATCGAGGAAGGCGGGTGTATGGAAGGCGCCGATCCGTCGGCGGTGTCGGATCGGGCGATGCAACGTCAGCGCGATGAGATGGGCACCTTGGGTAGCGGCAACCATTATCTTGAGGTCCAATGCGTGCAGCGCATCTTCGATGATCGGGTGGCGAACCGGCTGGGTCTGGTTCGGGATGAGATCGTCGTCAGCATCCATTGCGGTTCCCGGGGGCTGGGACATCAGATCGGCACCGATTACCTCCGACGCATGGCCATTGAGGCGTCCAGACACGGCATTACCCTGCCGGATCGGGAGCTGGCATGCGCGCCGATTCGTTCCGCCACCGGGCAGGCCTACCTGGGTGCCATGCGGGCGGGCATCAACTGCGCCCTGGCCAATCGCCAGATGCTCACCCATCTGGTGCGCGAGGTGTTCCGCATGTTGTGGCCGAAGGCGCAGTTGCGGGTGGTGTACGATGTTTCGCATAACACCTGCAAACGCGAAACGCATCGGGTGGAGGGGGAAAGGCGGGCGCTCTTCGTGCATCGCAAGGGCGCCACCCGCGCCCTGCCGCCGGGAGATCCGTCCTTGCCCGAGGCGTATCGCGATATCGGTCAGCCGGTGCTGATCGGCGGCACGATGGGCACGGCTTCGTACGTGCTCGTGGGCGCCGCCGGATCGGCCGGCCGGGCGTTTGCCTCCGCCTGTCATGGCGCGGGCCGGGCGATGAGCCGGCATGCGGCGCGCAAGCGCTGGCGTGGCCGCGAGATTCAGGACGATCTGGGCTTGCGCGGCATTCTCGTGCGCAGCCCCAGCATGCGGGGGATCGCCGAGGAAGCCCCCGATGCCTACAAGGATGTGGATGCGGTGGTGGAGGCGGCCGAACGCGCGGGACTGGCCCGCCGCGTGGCCCGGCTGACGCCGCTGGTGTGCATCAAGGGCTGAGGCGATGCCTCGTCAGGACAGGCGGGCCTTGAAATCCTCGTAAGTGAAGCGGCGCAGGAGCCGGTAGCTCCCGTCTTTTGTC
>CAYQMA010000214.1:0-1958 GCA_964418535.1 uncultured Zetaproteobacteria bacterium
GAGGCGGCGATCAGCGCCAGCATCAGGATGCCGAAGCGGGGATGCATCAGCACCCATTCGATGTGGTGGAACAGCAGCGGACGGTCTTTCAGGACGGATTGCATTTGCGACCTCGTCAGAACTGGAATGGTCGGCCGGTTCTGGCCCGGCCTAGGGGTTCAGCGACGCAATGCGCCGGGTCAGCGCCTGGCTGATCTTCACCGCCTGTTCGGGCGGCAGGAAGGAAAGGATCTTGCCCACCTTCTTTTCGTCCATGCGCGAGAAGATGCGCACCACGATGGGCAGCTCCATGCGCGCGATGACCGGCGCGGCCTTGTCCGGCTTCATCCCTTCATACACCGCCGTCAGGCGTTTGATTTTCTTGTCGTTGATGGATTTTTCCTGCGCCAGCATGTCTTGCAGACGCGCTTCCATGTCCTCCAGCGCCTTGATGCGGCTGGCCGCCTTCTTTTCCATCTCGGCGACGGCCTGTTCGCGGGAATCGAGCTGGCGCTGGCGCTCCTCCAGTTGCTGTTTCAGCTCGCGCAGGCCTAGCAGCGCCTTGCGCTCGGTCTCGCAAACCATGGCCTCGTCTGGCGTCCAGGGCGAGGCGTTGGCCTTGGGAACCAAGGCGGCGGCGTCGCGGGCCGTGCGGAAGTCTCCGCCCCTGACGGTCGCAGCAGTCGGTTTTCCGGAATCGGCTGCGGATGCAGCCTGGGCGGTGGCAATCATCGGGTCGGATTCGGGATGTCGGGCCTGTGTTGCGTCCATGCTGTCCGACAGGGAGACCGCGACGCGGGCAAGCCCCGCAAGGGTGAGCAGCATCATCAGCGCCAGGATGCGTCCCGTGCGCATGGGTTCAGCGCCCCCATCCTGCGTGCATGGCGGTTCCGTGCGCGGCGGCCCAGTCGTCGGATTCGCGTTGCTGGCGGATTTCCTGTCTGCGCCGTTGTTGCGCATGCAGGCGCGCGTCCATCTTGCCCAGAGCCTTTTCGCGGCCGTCCAGCTCCAGCCAGTGACGCAGCACGGCCTGTTCCTGCTCATGCACGCGATCCAACCGGGCATGCAGTTGTTCGATGCGGTGCTGGTGCTCCTGCATCATTTCATCCATCACCATCAGCATGCCGGCGCGCGCGCCCAGACGGAGCGCTTGTTCGCGCTGGCGGGCCAGGGTTTCCAGATGCGATTCGGCGTCTTCCATGCGCTGCATGATGTGGCGGCGTTCGCGGCCCAACGCCGCCAGCTCCTGGCCGGCGCGCTGGCGTTCACGCTCGGAGAGCTTTTGCAAAATCTGATGCGGCATTAGACGCATCTCAGGCTTCCTCCATCAGCCGCAGCAGCGATGCGCGGGACTCCGCGAAACTGCTGCGTTCGTCCTGTTCCTGTTGGAGGAAGGCGCGGATGGCCGGCATGCGCGCAATCACGCGATCCAGTTCCGGGTTGCTTCCCTTTTCATAGGCGCCCATGTTCACCATATCCTCCATGCGCTCGAACAGTGCCAGGGCTTCTCGCAAGGATCGTGCCGCTTTCTGCATTTCCGGATCGGCCAGCGATCCGGCCAGCCGGCTGACGCTGCGCAGCAGGTTGATGGCCGGGAAATGTCCGCGCCCGGCCAGCTCGCGATCCAGCACCACATGGCCGTCGAGGATGGCCAGCGCCGCATCGGCCACCGGATCGGCCGCGATGTCGTCGCCCTCGACCAGGATGGTGTAGAGTCCTGTGATATCGCCGCTGCCGGCGCCGGGGCCGGCGCGTTCCAGCAATTCCGCCATGCTGGAGAAACAGGAAGGGGTGTATCCCTTGCTGGCCGGCGGCTCGCCCAGCATCAGGCCGATTTCGCGTTGGGCCTGCGCAAAGCGCGTGAGGCTGTCCATCATCAGCAACACCTGCCGCCCCTGATCGCGAAAGTGTTCGGCGATGCTGGTGGCCATCAGCGCCGAGCGGATGCGCAGCACGGGCGGCATGTCCGAGGTGGCGAC
>CAYQMA010000215.1:0-1944 GCA_964418535.1 uncultured Zetaproteobacteria bacterium
TCATAGCCCTTCCAGCGCGCCAGTTCGGTTTCCAGTTCGTGCAGGGCCGGGTCGTCGCCGCTGACCAGGCGCGAGGCGCCGCTGCCGACGCCCCGCTCGCGCATTGTGCGCATGGCAGCTTCGATCACCTCCGGATGCGCGGCCAGCCCGAGATAATCGTTGGACGCGAAATTGAGCAGTGTTCGGCCGTCCACAACGATGCGCGCGCCGGCACGGCATCCGCCGGGAAGGATGCGCCGCCGCCGTTCGGGCACGGCATCAAACCAGTTGCTGGCCAGAGGCATGTCAGGCATGCTGATGGGCATGTCCGGGCTGTCAACCGCGCTGCAGGATCTTGTTGACCGCTGCAGGGATGCCATGCTCCCGCCGGCCTGCGTGTTTTGCCGTGCGCCGGTGACATCACGGGGCGAGTGTTGCGGCGATTGCGCCCGCGCCATTCGCATCTGGCCACGGGCTTGTTGCCGCAGATGCGGCCGGCCGCTGCCGCCGGATATCGCTCCCGGCCCTTGCGGTCAATGCCTGAAGAAGGCGCCGCCGCATGCGCGGATGGAAAGCCTGTATGTCTATGCCGGGCCGGTGCGCGAGGCCATTCTGGACTGGAAGCTGCGCGGACGTGACGCCGGCGTCGAATGGTTGCTGGGGGCCGCCGCAGCCCGCCTTCGCGACATGTTCGCTCCCGGGGATGTGCTCTTGCCGGTGCCGATGCCGCTGGCGCGAATGCGCCGGGCCGGCCGCCATCATGCGGCCGATTTGTGCCGGGCCATCGCCCGCATCACCGGTGCGCGAGTGGAATGGCGCTGGCTTCGGCGGGCGGAGGATAGCGGACGGCAATCCGAACGCGGCCGCGGCGAACGCTGGCAACATGCCCGCCGCGCGTTTCGGCTTGATGAGGTCGTGGATGCCGTCCTACCGGACGGCAGCAGGATTTGGGTGGCGGACGATATTCGCACCACCGGCGCCACCCTGCACTGGGCCTGCAAGACATTGCGGCCATTGGCCCGATCGGCGCGCACCGAAATCCATGCCTTTTCG
This sequence comes from uncultured Zetaproteobacteria bacterium, assembly GCA_964418535.1. Lineage (GTDB taxonomy): Bacteria > Pseudomonadota > Zetaproteobacteria > Mariprofundales > Mariprofundaceae > JALVTX01. The sequence goes on from CAYQMA010000215.1 coordinate 1,033, forward strand.
CTGGCTCGCACGCCCGAGGCGCGATAGCTTTCTGAGAAAACAACTGCAAAGGAGCCGGTTCATGAGCGATCCGCGCGTCGAGATCTACGTCAGCAATTTCTGCCCGTATTGCATCCGCGCCAAGGCGCTGCTCAAGCGCAAGGGTGTTTCGTTCATCGAATACAATGTGCAGACCGATCCCGAACTGCGGGCCGAAATGCTCCGGCGCAGCCAAGGCGCGCGCACGGTGCCGCAGATATTCATCAACGATCGCCATGTAGGCGGCTGCGACGAACTGCACGCACTGGAACGGCGCGGCGAGCTGGATATCTGGCTCGGCCGCGCCTGAATCCGCTCAGGCGGTTTCCGCCTCCGCCATGTGCACCTCGCGCCAGGCCAGAGCCAGCCGGAAACCTTCATTGCTGACCGGATTGACCAGATCGCGCTTGATCTCGGAAAGCGAGGGATAATCGCCGGCGGCATCCATCGCCTCCATGATCTCGTCGAAGGCCTCGCCAATCAGTGAACGCACATCCACCTCGTAGCCGGCTTTCACCAGGCCGATGAACTGTTTGAGCACGGTGGCCTCCGGCACGCCTTGTTGCGCCGCGATGTCCTCCACACTCATGCCATCCTTGTACAGCGACCAGGTGAAGGCTTGCGCATCAGTGATTTCGGTGCGCCGGGGCAGGGATTTCTGCCGCGGGGCTGCGGCCGCAGCTTCCTTCGGGCCCGCGCCGGCCTCCTCGCCGGATTGCGGCGCGTGCTTTTGCAGCACCTTCAGGAACGATTCGCCGTATTGATCCAGCTTGTGCCGGCCCATGCCGTCGATGGCGGCCAGTTCGTCCAGCGTGCGCGGCAGTTTCTCGCTCATTTCAACCAGCGATGCGTCGCCCATCAGCACATGCGGCGCCACGCCCTCGGCGCGCGCCA
>CAYQMA010000216.1:0-1943 GCA_964418535.1 uncultured Zetaproteobacteria bacterium
CTGGTGCAGGGGTTTGGCGCGCGGACGATGGCGGATCTGAGCGGGTTTCGTCGCCAAATCAGTGAGGATTACGATCTGGTGGCGCTCAAGCCCGACGAGAAAGCGCCGGACAAGGATGTGAAGGCTTTGATCGTGGCTGGTTTCACCAAGCCGCCGTCCGCGGCGATGGTCAAGGCGCTGAAGGCATATGTGGATGCAGGCGGCGGGCTTCTGGTGCTGGCCGGCAATGCCGAGCCCGAGCTTTCGCGCGGCTTCACCGTCCGGCCGGTGGATGCGAAGGCCAACGAATGGCTGAAACAGTTCGGTGTGGCCGTGGAGCCGGGCCTGGTGATGGATCCGCGGGCTTCGCGCATTCCTGTCAGCCAGCAGCAGGGCATGTTCGTATTCAGCAGCATCGTGGATTATCCCTTCATTCCTTCCGTGGAAGGCATGAATCAGGCCAATCCGGTGACGCGGGGCCTGCGCGCGGTGTCGGTGCCGTTTCCGTCGCCGCTGGCATGGGCGGGCGAGGCGCGCGGCGCGGTGCTGTTGGAATCCTCGACAAAGGCTGCGGTCCAGAACGGCCCGCCCTTCGATGTGAATCCGCTGACTTCGATGCGGCAGCGATTCGACGGCTTGCAGCGGCGGGCTTCGATGCTGGCGCTGGCGCCGGAACGCGCGCATGGCCGCGTGCTGGTGGTCGGTTCGCCTTCGATGCTGGACGATGAGTTTCTGAGCCTGAACGAGGAGGATCGCGTGTTTTTGCTCAATGCGCTGGACTGGTTGAGCGGCAACGACATGTTGATTGATCTGCGTTCGCGCGGCGTGGCGGCGCGGCCGCTGGCTTCGCTCGATGCCGGAGCGCGGACGGCCTGGAAGGCCATCTGGATGTTGCTGCCGCCGCTGGCGGTGGTGCTGGCCGGGCTGTGGCGTTGGCGCCGGCTGCGCAAGCTGGAGGCGGCAGCCTGATGCGCGGCCTTCGTTTGCTGCTGGTCTGGCTGCTGTTGCTGGCGCTGGCCGGCTGGGCCGTGTGGCGTTTGACGCAGCCCGAGCGTTCGGCGCCCGAGGGCCTGACGCTGCAACTGCCCCGGGCGACCGATGTGGCGACGGTGGAGATTCGCCCCGCCAAAGGCCAGCCGGTGCGCCTGCGCCGGCAGCACGGCGGTTGGCAGGTGCGCGTCAAGGATCGCTGGGTGGCTGCGCATGGCGATCTGGCGGATCGGCTGGTGCGGGATCTGACGCACATGCGCATCAGCCGCGTGGTGGCGCGTGATGATTCCCACGACGCCGCGCTGGGGCTGGACAAGGGCGAGCGGGTGCGGCTGGCCGATGCTGCGGGCAAGACCCTGCTGGACGTGACGGTGGGGCGGCAGGGCGAGGATTTGCTGTCCACCTATGCGCGCATCCGGGGGCGTCCGGAGGCGCTGGCCGTGGATCGCACGTTGGTCTGGCAGGTGCGCCGGCCTCTGAACGACTGGGTGGACGAATCGAAGGCGAAGGCGGCGAAAGCCGCAGGACAGAACCCCCGGGCACAGAAATCGAAAGCCCAGAAACCGGCAGGGAAGACGCCGGCAGGGAAGGCGCGCAAACAGGCGGCAACGCCGGCCAAAGCGGCTGCGAAGGCCGGCAAGCCGTGACCGCATCCACATCGGGACTGATTCTGTTCGATTGCGACGGCACGCTGGTGGACTCGCACCGGCATATCGTGGCCGTGATGCGGTGCGCGTTTCAGGAAGCCGGTCTTGAACCGCCGGCGGAAGCGAAGGTGCGCGCCATCATCGGCCTGTCGCTGGATGCGGCGGTGCATGCGCTGCTGCCGGAGGCACCGCAGGCGGCGCGGCGGGCGGTGGCCGATGGTTATCGCCGTCTCTACCGCGAACTGCCTTCCGAACACGGCCTGTATCCGGGCGTGCGCGAAACGCTGACCGCGCTGGCCGAACGCGGCTGGTGGATGGGCGTGGTGA
>CAYQMA010000217.1:0-1919 GCA_964418535.1 uncultured Zetaproteobacteria bacterium
CGGAACGCGCGTTCAGCCGTCCCGCCACCGGTTTCCAGCCATCCAGAGCACGCACAATCGCCGCCAGCGAACGACCGGTCAGGCGCCGCATCACCGTGGCGGCCAGCGCCGCGTCCATGCCCCAATGGGGCGCCGGCAGCGCGAAATCCAGCACCGCCTCCTCATCATCCAGCCGGAGCAGGCAACGGGCGCCGTCCATCTCCCAGCGCACCGCCTCCGGTTGCTCGCCATCCAGCGCCAGACAGTTGTCGGGCAGGGCGGCGCCGGCCTCCAACAGGGCATCCGCCACCCCTTCGCCCAGCACGGCCGCGCCTTCCTTCGCCAGCGCCCGCAACAAGGCCGCTTTCTCGCGCGTCACGCCATGCATATCGCCCATGCCTTCCACATGGGCCGGCGCAATGGCCGTGATGACCGCAATATCCGGACGAGTCATGCGCGCCAGACGCGCCATTTCGCCCGGCTCGCTGATCCCGCACTCCACCACGACGACATCGGCCGTTTCGGACGCGGCCAGCAAGGTCTGCGGCACGCCGATCAGGTTGTTGTCGTTGGCGCGGGTCGCAGCCACGCGCAGCCCCAGGCCGCGAAGTCCGTGCTCCAGCATCGAACGCACCGTGGTCTTGCCGCAGGAGCCGGTGACGGCCACCACCGGCGACGCCAGCCGGCTCCGCCATGTCGCCGCAATGTCGCCCAATGCCTTGAGTGTATTCGCCACCTCCAGGCGGGGCAGCGGCAGCTCTTCCCACGCCCGGACGCCGCGACGATCGCCAATCAGGGCGGTTGCGCCAGCATCCGCCGCCTCGCGACCGAAACGGTGGCCGTCGAAGCGCGGCCCGCGCAGGGCCAGAAATGCCGCACCCGCATGCAGCGACCGCGTATCCGTGCTCAAGCCATGCACAATGGCCGGCGGTTCGCCAAGCCAGACGCCGCCGGTCGCCTGCGCCAGTTCCGCACCGCTCATGCGCACGCCCTTCGCTCCGTGCCGGCTTCGAGCCGGCGCATCTTCTCCCGCAGCGCATCCCTGGCCGCATCCTCATCGCTCCACGGCCGGCGTTCGCCCGCGATCTCCATATATCGCTCATGCCCCTTGCCGGCGATCACCAGTACATCCCCGGCCTGCATGGCCGCAATGGCCTCGGCAATGGCGCGGCCGCGATCCAGTTCGAGATGCACGTCGGCCGGATAGGGACGGGGAATGCCCTGCTCGATCTCCGAAGCGATCACCGCCGGCGGTTCGCCGCGCGGATTGTCGCTGGTGATCCAGACCGCATCGGCCAGCCGGGTTGCAATCTCTCCCATTCGCGGTCGTTTTTTGCGGTCGCGTTCGCCGCCGCAGCCAAACACAAGCAACAGCCGTCCGCGCGTCATTGCCCGCGCGGCCTTCAGACAGGAGGCCAGCGCTTCCGGCGTGTGCGCATAATCCACAAACACCTGCCAGCGACCAATGTTCAGCGCCTGCATGCGTCCGGGCGGCGCGCCAATGCCCGAGAGCAACGACGGCATGTCGTCCATATCGGCCAGCCCCAGACCAAGCAGGGTCAGCGCCACGGCCGCCAGATTGGCAGCGTGAAACTCACCCATCGGCGTATCCTCGATGCGCACCTCGCCTTCTTCAGCCTGATCCATCCGCCGCAGGCGCACCATGCCGGGCAACTCCTGCTCCCAGCCCAGGGCCACATCGTCGCGATACAGGCCGCGCCCGAACCCCATCGAGCCAACAGGCAGGCGCATGCGCACCGCCGCATCGTCCATATTGGCGATAACCGCACCGCCAGCGACCGCCACCTTCTCAACAAAGCGCTGCTTGATCGCCGCATAGGCGTCAAATCCGCCGTGATCCTGCAAATGGTCATGTCCCAAATTCGTCCACACCGCCGCCGCAAACGGCAGACCCGCAATGCGGCGCTGCTCGATGCCAT
>CAYQMA010000218.1:0-1914 GCA_964418535.1 uncultured Zetaproteobacteria bacterium
CCTCCGTGGACGCGATGTTCGATCTCGGTCTCACCGCCGTGGTCATCACCTGCGGGCAGGAACCGCCGGAAGAAGTGAAGCGGGCGGCCGAGCGCACGCGCACGCCGTTGATCGTCACCGACATGGAAACCACGGCGTTCATGACGGACATGATGCTCTTTCTCACCCGACGGCTGGCGCCGCTGACCTGGCAGCACGGCGTGTATATGGACATCTTCGGTCTCGGCGTGCTGATCACCGGCGCCAGCGGCATCGGCAAGAGCGAAATTGCACTGGAACTGATCACTCGCGGCCATCGCTTTATCGCCGACGACATGGTCGAACTCTCCCGTCCGGGGCCGGATATCCTGGTGGGCAGAAGTCCCGACGCCTTGCGTTACCACATGGAAATCCGCGGCCTGGGCATTCTCAACATCCGTGATCTGTTCGGCGCCGCCTCGCTGACCGACAGCAAACGGGTGGGCCTGGTGGTCGAGGTGGTGCCGTGGGAAAAGCTCACCGGCGAGGAACGTATGCTGGGCGAGGAGCGCATGGTCGAATTGCACGGCGTGCAGGTAGCCAAGGCCATCATTCCGATCCGCCCCGGCCGTTCCCTGGCCGTGCTGGTGGAAGTGGCGGCGCGCAACCACCTGCTCAAGCAACGCGGCGTGGATTCCGGCAAGGCCTTCATGCAGGCGCTCCAGGAACGTATCCAGAAGGGACAGTCCTGAAACCATGACCATCATCATCAGCGGCCTTTCGGGCGCCGGCAAAAGCACCGCGCTGCATGCGCTGGAAGACGCCGGCTGCTTCTGCACGGACAATCTGCCCCTGCCGCTTCTCGATGACTGGGCGAAACAGGCCGGCGCACGGGGCAAGCCTGTGGCCGTCTGCGTGGATGTTCGCAGCGACCAGCCCGAGGCTCTGCACCGCACCTTGCAGGCGGTTCGCGCGCGCGACGAGGACTGGCGGCTGGTGTTCCTCGAAGCTGACAATGCGACCCTGCTGCGCCGTTATTCCACGCTGCGCCGGCGTCATCCTTTTGCGCCGGAGATGGATCTGCCCCAGGCCATCGCCGCCGAACGCGCAGCTCTGGCGCCGGCGCGCAAGCTGGCGGACCTCGTGCTGGACACCACGGACATGAATCCCTATGCGCTGGGCGCGGCCTTGGAGGCCTTCTGGCTTCGTCACGAAAAGCCGGATCGGTTGCCGGACATGACGGTGACCCTGATTTCGTTCAGCTACCGGCGCGGCCTGCCGCCGGAAGCCGACATGGTGCTGGACATGCGCTTTCTGCCCAATCCGCACTATGAACCGGACCTGGCGCCGCTGACCGGCCGCGATGCGCCGGTGGCGGATTTTCTGGCCGGAACCGATGAAGCGCGCGAGGCCGAGCAACGCGCCTGCGACTGGCTGGCCTTCATCTGGGAGCAGCTCCGGCGCGAGCGCAAGCGGTATTTCACCTTGGCTGTCGGTTGCAGCGGCGGTCGCCATCGTTCGGTGTACATGGTCGAGCGCATCGCGAACTGGATGCGCGAATCCGGCATGGGCGAACCGCTGGTGCGCCACCGGGAACTGGAGGACGCATGATCGGCATGGTGTTGGTAGCGCATGAACAGGTGGCCGAGGCCATGCTGGCCGCGGTCGAACATGTGCTGGGGCCGCAAGCGCTGGCGGCGGCCATGAGCGTGGGCGCGGAGGCCGATCTGAAAACCGATCTGAAGGACAACGAGGAACGCCTGCGCGAACTCATCCGGCGCTGCGATGCCGGCGACGGCGTGCTGGTGTTCGCCGACATGTTTGGCGGCACGCCGTGCAATCTGGCGCTGTCCATGCTGGAAAAGGGGCGGGTGGAGGTCGTTTCCGGCTTCAACCTGCCGATGCTGATCAAGGCCGCCACCCTGCGCCAGAACCTGACCGACCTGAACCTGCTGG
>CAYQMA010000219.1:0-1914 GCA_964418535.1 uncultured Zetaproteobacteria bacterium
CCAGACGGTCGTACTTGGTGGCCACGCGGATGCGGCTGCCCGGCGCCGGCAGCCCTTGGGCGACCACGTCGCGGGTGCCCGCCACGCACAGACGACAACGACCGATCTTCAGATCCAGCGGCTCGAACACATCCGGCCGGTGCTCAAGCAACAGATCGCGGCCCACGATGCCCATGTCCGCCGCACCATGCTCGACATAGGTGCAGACATCAGCGGCACGAATAATCAGGAATCGCACGCCATTCGGGCCGTCCACCATCAGTTTGCGGGTGCAAAGCAGGTCTTCGGCCGGGAGCAGGCCCGCGCGATCCAGGATCGGCACGGTCTGCTCCAGAATCCGCCCCTTGGACAGGGCAATCGTGAGCGGACGGGCGTTGTTAGCGGACGGCAAGGCGCTCGCTCCTGAACTGCTCCGCGGCCGGCGTGATGCGTTCGATATCCGCCCCAAGCCGCCGCAGCTTTTCTTCGATGCGTTCATAGCCGCGGTCAATGTGATAGACGCGGGAAATGATGGTCTCGCCATGCGCCGCAAGCCCGGCCAGCACCAGGGAAGCCGAGGCGCGCAGGTCCGTGGCCATCACCGGCGCACCGGAGAGCTCCTCTCGACCCTCGACCACCGCGGTGTTGCCATTGAGCACGATATCCGCGCCCATGCGGCGCAATTCCTGCACATGCATGAAGCGGTTCTCGAAAATGGTTTCGCGGATCACGCTGCTGCCTTCGGCGATGCACATCAGGGCCATGAATTGGGCCTGAAGATCGGTGGGAAAGCCGGGGTGCGGGCTGGTCTGGATATTGACGCCGCGCAAACGCCCCTCCGCCTTGCAGCGAATCCAGTCGTGGCCGGTCTCCACCGTGGCCCCGGCATCGCGCACCCGAGCCAGGAAGGCATCCAGCATGCCCGGATTGACGCGCTCAACCGTCACTTCGCCGCCGGTGATCAGGCCCGCGGTCAGATAGGTGGCGGCTTCGATACGATCGGCAATCACGGCAACTTCCGCGCCGCTCAGGCGCTCCACGCCTTCAATGCGAATCAGATCCGTGCCATGACCTTCGATGCGGGCGCCCATCTCGATCAGCGACTCGGCCAGGTTGACCACTTCCGGCTCACGCGCGGCGTTCTCCAACAAGGTTTCACCGTGCGCCAGCGTGGCCGCCATCATCAGGTTTTCGGTGCCGGTCACCGTGACCTTGTCAAACACGATGCGGGCGCCATGCAGCCCCCGGGGGCATTCGGCCACCACATAGCCCTGATCCATGCGGATATCCGCGCCCATGGCCTCCAGACCCTTCAGATGCATGTCCATCGGACGGGCGCCGATGGCGCAGCCGCCCGGCAGACTTACGCGGGCGCGCCCGAATCGGGCCAGCAACGGCCCCAGCACCAGGGCTGAGGCGCGCATGGTCTTGACCAGCTCGTAAGGCGCCTCCGGCCGAGTGCTGGCGCTGGCATCCACGCGCACGCGACCGGCGTCGTCCATCGAGACATCGGCGCCCTGATTGGCCAGCAGGGTCAACATCGTGGTGATGTCTCGCAGATGCGGAATGCGGCGATAAACCATCGGCCCGTCCGCCAGAATGGCGGCAGCCAGCAGGGGCAGGGCGGCGTTTTTCGCCCCGCTGGCTTCCACGCTGCCGTTCAGCGTCCGTCCGCCCTGGATGATGATGCTGTCCACGGAATCAACAGGCCCTGGAGCCGCTTGCAGGGTTTCCAAGGAAAACGCGACCACCCTGCATCAAATCCATGCTCGGGAAGGAATGAGGCTCATGAAGATTCCATGAGTCGAAATTCCTGTCCCTCAAGAGGTGGATGCGGAGCGGCTGATCGCCGCCTGTGAGTGCTGCAAATGGCTCCCCTTTCATGATGGGGCGGAAGCTAGCCATTCATCGGGCCGAAGTCATGCGGGGAGTGCG
>CAYQMA010000220.1:0-1898 GCA_964418535.1 uncultured Zetaproteobacteria bacterium
GGTGCGGGACATTACCGAACGCAAACAGGTCGAGGCGCGGTTGCGCGAGTTCCGGACCATGTTCAATCAAGCCATGGACGCCATGTTTATTCTTGATGCCGAGAGTGGACGTTTCCTCGATGCAAACGAAACCGCGGTTCGGCGGTTGGGCTATGAGCGCCGGGAACTTTTGCAACGACGGGTCATGGATATCAGCGAGGCGGTCAAGGATGGGGCTGTCTGGCGTGAGATCGTGGCCAAACTTCGGTCGAATACGGACGTGACCCCTCCATTGTTTGAGACTACACATCTCTGCCGGGATGGCAGGCGAATCCCCGTGGAAGTGGCAGCACGCTGGGTGCCCGGCCATGAAGGCGGGAGGGTTGTTTCCGTGGCGCGGGACATCACCGAACGAAAGCGGCGCGACTGGTGGATAGAGGATGAGCGGCGCATTCTCCTGCGGATCGAGAATGAGCATACACCTCTTGGCGAGGTGTTGGACGAGATCGTGCAAGCTGTGCAGCGTCAGGAACCGGGCATGATCGGCTCGATCCTGCTGCTGGACGAGGACGGCCGGCATCTGCGCCACGGCGCCGCGCCGGATTTGCCCGATGACTATTGCCGGGTGTTCGACGGTGCGGAAATCGGTCCGAAGGCGTGTTCCTGCGGCACGGCCGCGTTCCGCGGCGAGCGCGTTATCGTTTCCGACATCGCGCACGATCCACTCTGGGAGGGCTATGCGGAGCTGGCGCTGGAGCACGGGCTGGTCGCCTGCTGGTCGGAGCCGATCGTCAGCGCCGGGGGCCAGGTGCTGGGCACGTTCGCGATGTATTACCGCGAGCCGCGAAGCCCCGATGACCGGGACATCGCGCTGATCGAGCGCGCGGCGTCGCTGGCCGCGAACGCCATCGTGCACAAACGCGCCGCCGCGGCTCTGCAACGGCGCGAGGCGCAGCTGGAAGTGCTGGCCCGCGCCGGTCGGCTGCTGGTGGAGGAACTGGACGAGGATGCCATCGCGTCCCGGCTGGCGCGCCTGGCCATCGAGCTGGTTGGCGCGCGCGCCGGCGGCACGGGCCTGGTGCGGGCGGGCAAGGTGCGCTTCCGGCGCGTGCATTTCGCGGACGGCACAAGCCAGCCCATCGAACTGGATTTCGGCCCGGACGAGGGCGTTCCCGGTCATGTGATGACCAGCGGTCGGCCCTACCGGACAAACGACGCGGCGAACGATCCCCATGTGATTCAGGCGATTCGCGAGGCGCTGGGCTTCGAACGGCTGGCGGACACTCCCATCCTAGGCGAGGAAGGCGAGGTGCTCGGGTGCTTCGAGGTGCACGACCCGCTCGGCGGTCGCGATTTTGACGACCAGGATGTGGAGATGCTGACGGCGTTGGCCGGCATCGCCAGCAATGCCCTTCGCCAGGCCCGGAACGTGCGCCGTGAGCGCGAACTGAACCGCACGCTGCGCATGATCAGCGACTGCAATCAGGCGCTGGTGCGGGCACGGGACGAGCAGGAACTGCTGGACACCATCTGCGGGCTGCTGGTGGACGAGGGCGGGTATGTGATGGCCTGGGTGGGCGAGGCCATGCGGGACGAGGAACGGCGCATCCGGCCGCTGGCCTGGGCGGGTGTGGAGGACAACTACCTGCAATCGGTGCGCATTACCTGGGCCGACGATGAATACGGCCAGGGGCCGGTTGGCCGGGCCGTGCGCGGCGGCCGGCCGGTGGTATTTCAGGATATTCTGAACGATCCGGCCTTCGCGCCCTGGCGGGAACAGGCCGAGAAGCGCGGCTACCGCGCCTGCGTGGCGCTGCCGCTCAAGGGCGATGCGGGCGTGTCCGGCTCCCTGAACATCTATGCGTCCCGCCCGCACGCCTTCCACGCCGAGGAACTGGCGCTGCTGGAGGAGCTGGCCG
>CAYQMA010000221.1:0-1890 GCA_964418535.1 uncultured Zetaproteobacteria bacterium
TTGTGGCAGACGGCGAAAGACAATCCCGCCTTCGAGGCGGTAGCCTTCGCGCATGAAGTTCAGGCTGAAGGGCGATTTTGAACCCCGGGGCGACCAGCCCCGGGCCATCGAGGAGCTGGTGGCCGGCGTGCTCGAAGGGCGGCGGCACCAGACGCTTCTCGGCGTGACCGGTTCGGGCAAAACCTTCACGATGGCCTGCGTCATCGAACGGGTGCAGAAGCCGACGCTGATTCTGGCTCCGAACAAGACGCTGGCGGCCCAGCTTTACGGCGAGTTCAAACAGTTCTTTCCGGACAACGCGGTCGAATACTTCGTATCCTATTACGACTACTACCAGCCCGAGGCCTATGTGCCGCAGTCGGACACCTACATCGAGAAGGATTCGAGCATCAACGAGCAGATCGACCGGATGCGTCACTCGGCCACGCGCGCGCTGCTGGAACGCGAGGATGTGATCATCGTCGCCTCCGTCTCCTGCATCTACGGTCTGGGCAGTCCCGAGGCCTATGCCAACATGCTGCTGTATTTCGAGGTGGGGCGGGAGGTGGATCAGCGTGCCGCCATCGCCAAGCTGGTGGAGCTGCAATACGAGCGCAACGACACCGACTTCCATCGCGGCTGCTTCCGCGTGCGGGGCGACGTGCTGGAGGTGTTTCCAGCCCATGCGGAGGATTTCGCGGTGCGCATCGAGTTCTTTGGCGATGAGGTGGACGCGATTTCCCGCTTCGATCCGCTGACCGGCCATCGCATCGAGAGTCTGCACAAGTACACCTTTTTTCCGAAGTCGCACTTTGTGACGCCGCGCGGGCAACTGTTGCGCGCGATGGAGGCCATCAAGGCGGAGCTGGCCGAGCGACTGGCCGAGTTGCACGACGCCGGCAAGCTGGTCGAGGCCCAGCGGCTGGAGCAGCGGACGATGTTCGATCTGGAAATGATCCAGGAGATCGGCTACTGCACCGGCATCGAGAACTATTCGCGGCATCTGACCGGGCGTGCGCCTGGCGAGCCGCCGCCGACCCTGCTTGATTATCTGCCGAACAATTCGCTGGTGATGATTGACGAATCGCATGTGACGATTCCGCAGATCGGCGGCATGTTCCGGGGCGACCGGGCGCGCAAGCAGACACTGGTGGATTATGGCTTCCGGCTGCCCAGCGCGCTCGACAACCGGCCGCTGACCTTCGAGGAGTTCGAGGCCATCGTGCCGCAGGCGATCTATGTGTCGGCCACGCCGGGGCCGTACGAGTTGGAGAAGTGCGAAGGCGTGGTGGTGGAGCAGGTCATCCGCCCGACCGGACTCGTCGATCCGGAGGTGGAGGTGCGGCCGGCCGGCACGCAGGTGGACGATTTCGTCTCAGCCGCGAACGAAGTGATTGCGCGCGGTTATCGCGTGCTTGCGACCTGCCTGACCAAGCGCATGGCCGAGGATCTGACCGAGTATTTGAACGACCTCGGCATGCGCGTGCGCTACCTGCACTCGGACATCGACACCGTGGAACGCATGGAAATCCTCCGCGACCTTCGACTGGGCGCGTTCGACGTGCTGATCGGCATCAATCTGCTGCGCGAGGGCCTGGACCTGCCGGAGGTGGCGCTGGTGGCCATTTTCGATGCCGACAAGGAGGGGTTCTTGCGCAGCGAGCGCTCGCTCGTGCAGACCATCGGCCGGGCGGCGCGAAATGTGGAAGGGCGGGTGATTCTGTATGCGGATACGATCACCGAGTCCATGCGTCGCGCGATGGACGAGACCGAGCGTCGCCGCGCGAAGCAACTGGCCTGGAATGCCGAACACGGCATCACGCCCGAAACGGTGAAGTCCGCGATCAAGGACGTGGCGGGCTCGATCTACGAGATGGACTATGCCCGCATTCCGGAAGTGACCGAACCCGA
>CAYQMA010000222.1:0-1872 GCA_964418535.1 uncultured Zetaproteobacteria bacterium
AATGTCCCGCATTTCTATCTGTGGATCAACGGAGAGGCCCACGATGGCGAGGATGCGCTCAAAGTCGTCAATCCCTGGAACGGCAGCACCGTCGCCACCGTCTCGCTCGCCGGCGAACATCAAATCGATCAGACGCTGCGCATCGCCGAACGTGCCGCCGCCGTTTTGAAGCGGCTGTCGCGCGCCCGACGGGCGGACATCCTCGAACGAATCGCCAGCGGCCTGGCGGAGGCCCGCACCGAAATCGTGGACGCCCTGATCATGGAAAGCGGCAAACCGCGCATGTTTGCCGAACAGGAACTGGAGCGCACCCTGTCCGTGTTTGCCTGGGCCGCCGGCGAGGCCCGGCGTTTCGACGGCGAACGCATCCCGCTGGACGGCATGAAACGCGGCGAGGGCTACGAAGGCTGGACGCGGCGCGAACCCATCGGCCCGGTGCTGGGCATCACGCCATTCAATTTTCCGCTCAATCTGGTTGCGCACAAGGTCGCGCCGGCGCTGGCCGCCGGCTGTCCGGTGATCATCAAACCCTCCAGCGACACGCCCATCTCGGCCCTGATCCTGGCCCGCGTCATCAGCGAGGCGGGCGCGCCGCCCGGCGCCGTCAATGTGTTGCCGATGCGGCATGCCGACATTCCCCTGCTGCTGTCCAGCCCGGCGATCCGCCTGGTCAGCTTCACCGGCAGCCCGGCTGTCGGCTGGCAACTCAAGAAACAGGTCGAGCGGCAGCCGGTGATGCTGGAGTTGGGTGGCAACGCCGGCACCATTGTGGATGCCGATGCGGATCTCACCGAAGCCGCGCGCCGATGCGCCTTGGGCGGCTTCGCCCAGGCGGGCCAGTCCTGCATCTCGGTGCAACGCATCTATGCGCATGAGCGCATTTACGAGGCCTTCCTTGATGCGCTGGTGCATGAGACGAAACAGCTGAAGGCCGGCGATCCCCGGCGCGACGACGTCAGCGTCGGGCCGGTCATTCACCGCCAGGCGGCCGACCGCATCATGGCCCGGATCGGGGAAGCCGTGACGGCCGGCGCCCGCATCCTCTACGGCGGTCGCAGGCTGGGCGAAGGCGCGGGCAACCTGATCGAACCCACCATTCTCGTGGATGTGGAAGAAGACATGGGCGTCTGCCGCCAGGAAATCTTTGGCCCCGTTGTCACCGTGGCCCCCTTCAGCGAACTGGAGGATGCGATCGCCCGCATCAACGCCTCGGAATTCGGCCTGCAGGCCGCCATCTTCAGCCAGCGCCTCGATCATGTGCAGCAGGCCATCGAAACGCTCGAAGTCGGCGGCGTGGTGGTCAACGATGTGCCGACCTTCCGCGTGGATCACATGCCCTACGGCGGCGTCAAGGGTTCGGGCCTGGGCCGCGAGGGGTTGCGTTCGGCAATGATGGAAATGACCGTGGAAAAGATGGTGGTCATGAAACGGACGTGACACCACTTTCCTGCCACGCCAGATTCCCGGCATGGAAATCAACGCCTTTCTCTTTGAACTGCTGCTGACGCTGTTGGGCGCCCGGCTGGTCGGCGAACTGGCGGCCCGCGCCGGCGTGCCCGCAATGATCGGCGAGATGCTGGCCGGCATCGTGCTCGGCCCCAGCCTGCTGGGCTGGATCAGCGCCGATCACATGCTGCATCTGATGGCCGAAATCGGCTTGATTTTGCTGCTGTTCGAGGTGGGTCTGGACACCAACATCGCCAGCCTGATGTGCCAGGGCAAGCCTTCGACCATTGTGGCCGTCACAGGCTTCGTTGCGCCGCTGGCGCTGGGATTCGCGCTGGCGCGCTGGGGTTTCCATCAACCGCTGTTGGAGTCCCTGTTCATCGGCGGCGCGCTTACAGCCACCAGCATCGGCGTGACCATGCGCGT
>CAYQMA010000223.1:0-1859 GCA_964418535.1 uncultured Zetaproteobacteria bacterium
TTGCCGTTGGTGCCGGTCACCGCCAGCAACTCGCCGCGATACGCCTCACGGAACAGATCCAGATCGCCCGTCACCCGCACTCCGGCGTTTCTGGCCGACACCAGGGCCGGATGCCGCCAGTCCACGCCGGGGCTGACGATCACTCGGCCGAAGCTGTCCAGCGCGCCCGAACGCAAAACTCCGGCATGAAACGGCGCCTCAATCCCCGACGGCGGCGTTTCCAGCTTCTCGTCGAACATCTCAAACCGCTCGCCGATCCGCGCCAGATAGCGCGCCACCGAACAGCCGGTGCGCCCCATGCCGATGATCGCCGTCTCCGCCCGCATGCGCGCTCCCCCGCCCGTCATCGAATCTTCAGGGTGGACAAGGCCACCAGGGCAAGAATCATGGAGATGATCCAGAAACGAACGATCACCTTCGGCTCCGGCCATCCCTTGAGCTCGAAATGATGATGAATCGGCGCCATGCGGAACACGCGCCGACCGGTGAGCTTGAAGCTGGCCACCTGCACCATCACGCTCACCGCCTCCAGCACGAACAGGCCGCCGGCGATCGCCAGCAGCAACTGCTGATGCACCGCGCTGGCCACGAATCCCAACGCGCCGCCCAAAGCCAGCGCGCCGACATCGCCCATGAAGACCTGCGCCGGATAGGTGTTGAACCACAGAAAGCCCAAACAGGCGCCCACCATCGCGCCGCAAAATACGGTCAGTTCGCCGGCGCCCACCACATGCGGAATCATCAGATAGGCGGAGAAGCGTGCATGGCCGGAGAGATAGACGACCACGGCCAGCGCCGCCGCCACCATGAAGGTCGGCGCCACGGCCAACCCGTCCAGACCGTCGGTCAGGTTGACGGCATTGGATGCGCCCACCAGCACGAACATCACGAACGGCACATACCACCAGCCCAAATCCCATTGGGTCTTGAAGAAGGGAATGTCCACCACCGGCTGCGTCCACAGCGTCAGCGCTACGCCGACGACGGCCGCCACCAAGGTCTGGAACGCCAGCTTCCAACGCCCCGCCAGTCCCTTCGAGTTCCGCCGCTTCAGCTTCAGCCAGTCGTCGTATCCGCCGATGAAGCCGTAACTGGCGGTCACCAGCACCGCCAGCCAGACCAGCCGGTTGGTCAGATCGGCCCACAACAGCGTGGACAGCAGCAGCGCAAACAGGATCAGCATTCCGCCCATCGTCGGCGTGCCCGCCTTGGCCAGATGCGTAGCCGGCCCGTCGTCGCGGATGGGCTGGCCATGGCCCTGTTGCAGCTTCAGCCGGCGGATGAACCACGGCCCGAGAATCCAGCACAGCGCCAGCGCCGTCAGCAGGGCATAGACGGTGCGGAAGGTGATATACTGAAATAGATTGAAGACCGAGAAGCGGTCGGCCAGCGGATAGAGCAGATTATACAGCATGGCGCGCCTCCCCGGCTGCCAGCGCCGCCACCACCCGATCCAGCCCCATGCAACGGCTGCCCTTGACCAGCACCACATCGCCCGGACGCAGGCTCCAGGCATCCAGCCATTGCTCCGCCGCATCCAGCGCATCTTCCGTATCCGCCGCCCAGAAAGCGTCCGGATGACGTTCAGCCAGCGTGCGCATCGCCTCGCCCACCAGCACGAGCCCGTCCAGCCCGGACACATCCAGAGCCTCGTGCAACGCGCGCGCCGCCGCCCCCAGCTCCGCCATATCGCCCAGCACCGCAAAGCGGCGGCCCGGCATCCGGCGCAAGGTATCGAGCGCCGCCGCCATCGATGCCGGGTTGGCGTTATAAGCATCATCCAGCACCGTGCTCCCGCCGGGGCCGGAACGCGCGTTCAGCCGTCCCGCCACCGGTTTCCAGCCATCCAGAGCACGCAC
>CAYQMA010000224.1:0-1859 GCA_964418535.1 uncultured Zetaproteobacteria bacterium
GCGAGCGGGCCCGCAATCTGGTGCTGATGGGCATGGGCGAGCCGATGCACAACTATGATGCCGTCGCCCGCTTCGTGCGCATCGCAACCGATCCCAAGGGCATGGCCTTCTCGCCCCGCCGCGTCACCCTCTCCACCGCCGGCCATGTGCCGGGCATCCGCCGCATGATCGAGGATGCCCTGCCCTGCAATCTGGCCTTGTCGCTGAACGCCACCGACGACGATACGCGCAGCCGCATCATGCCCATCAACCGCCGCTGGCCCATCGCCGAGGCGCTGGAATGGACCCGCCGCTTCGCCAGCCGTGGGCGCAAGCGCGTGCTCATCGAGTATGTGCTGCTGGCCGGCATCAACGATACCGATGCCGATGCGAAACGCTTGCTGGATCTGCTGGCGGACATTCCCTGCGTCATCAATCTGCTGCCGTTCAATCCGCATCCGGGCTCGGATTTCGAACGCCCGAGCGATGCCCGGGTCTCAGCCTTCCGGCGCATTCTGGTGGATGCCGGCCGCATCGCGGTGGTGCGCGAAAGCCGGGGGCGGGAGATCTCGGCCGCCTGCGGTCAGCTCCGGGCTCGCACCGGAACCCCGGAAGAAGAAAGCAGCGCTGCCGGCGCCGCCGTCACGCCTTCGGCAGCCATGCCGCAAGCCAGGGCGTGATCGCGCCCTGATATCGCATCAGCAGCGCACCGACCAGGGCGGTGATGAACACATAGGCGATCACCGTATTATAAAACGCCTCCCCCCAAGGCTGGCCGAGCGCCAGGGCCGCCACCACCAGCGCGAACTCGCCGCGCGGCGCCAGCATCAAACCCAGGCGGATAGCCTGCTCCCGCGAAAGCCGGCCCCGGCCTGCCAGCCATCCTCCCATCAGCTTGGCCAGAATAGTGACCCCGGCCAACGGCAAGGCCAGCGGCAATCCGGCCAGCAGCATTCGCCAGTCCGAGGCCGCGCCGATGGCGGCGAAAAACCCCACCGCCAACAGCTCACGATGCGGTGAAAGCAACGCCTCGATCCGTTCCCTGCCGTCGCTTTCCGCCACCATCATGCCCGCCAGCAAGGCGCCGACCGCGGCCGAAATGCCCGAGAATTCGCCAATGCCCGCCACCAGACAGACCAACGAGAGGCTGGCCAGGAGCGTCAGATCCTTTTCGGGGCGATTCAGCCAGCGCGCCACCCATCCCGCGCGCGCGAGCAGCATCACCGCCCCCATCATCAGCAGTCCGGCCACCAGCGACAGCATCACCTGCCGCATGCCAGCGCCCTCGCTCGCGCCCAGCAGCACCACCGTCAGCGGCAGCAGCACGGCCATCACCAGATCCTCCACCACCAGCAAACCCAGGCACCATTCCGCCTCCGGCAACACCACCAGACGATAATCCATCAATCCCTTGGCAATGATGGCCGAGGACGAAGCATAGGCCGCCAGTGCAAAACACAGCGCCGCCGGCAGCGACATGCCCGCAACCAGCGCGGCCAGCAAGGCCATGCCCATGTTCACGCAGGCATCCTGGCATGCGGGACGAATGAGCATCTTCATCCGCCCGCCCAGTTCGCGCGGCGAAAATTCCAGCCCGACAAAAAAGAGAATCAGCATCGCGCCCAACGTCGTCAGCGCCTGCAATGTTGCGGCGGGCGGATCCACGATCGCGCCCAGCGCCACGCCGCCCAACAGATAGCCCGGCACGGTCGAGATGCGCAGCTTCCGCCCGAGCCCGCCCGTCAGCGCCAGAAACCCCAGCGCGGCGGCAAGCTCCAAGAGCCACGTCCCGGGCCCGTGGTCGGTCATCATGCGCCCCGAATGTTACGCGCCAACGCCTCCCGATCTTCCTCCGGCCCCATCAGCCAGAGCACATCGGC
>CAYQMA010000225.1:0-1858 GCA_964418535.1 uncultured Zetaproteobacteria bacterium
CCTGATGCACCAGGCCCGGTTTGGGCTTGCGACAGTCGCAGCCATCTTCCGGCGCGTGCGGGCACCAGGCCAAATGCGCGATGCGTCCGCCCGCGGCCTCGATGGCAGCCATCATTTTGGCCACGATGGCCTCGAACGTGGCCTCATCGAGCATGCCGCGCCCGAGCGCCGACTGGTTGCTGACGATGGCCACCGGCACCTCGGCGCGCGCAAGCCGCGCGATCGCCTCCAAGCTGCCCGGGATGGGACGCCAGGCTTCGGGCGAAAGAATATAGTCCGGCGAATCGAAGTTGATGACGCCATCGCGGTCGAGCAACACGGCCTCGGGAATCATGCGCGAACGGTAGGAGCGCCGGACGCAAAAGAAAAGGGCGGCCACAAACCGCCCCGCGCCGGTATTCGCTGCCTCAGCCGAAGATCGGGAAATGCGCCGAGGCGCCCATGAAGAACAGCATCGGAATGGAGAGGATGGTGTTCGTGCGGCTGGCGATCAGCGCGCGCTTGCCGAGCTTCGCCTTCTCCTCGTCCGAGGCCGGCACGATGCCGAGAATCCGCTTCTGGGCTGGCCAGATGATGAACCAGACGTTGAACCACATGATGATGCCAAACGCCGCGCCGATCATGATGTCCACGCCCAAGGCGCCGTTCCTGTGCAAACCATGCAGCAGAATCAGGCCGAAGATCAGCGTGAACATCGCGCCCCAGCGGAACCACCACAGCACGCGCCGGACAATGCTGCCTTCCTTCGTCAACTCGGCCTTGGCATCCGCCGACAGGCCGGCAAAGACCGGCACATGGCAGAAATTCAGATAGTAGAGCAGGCCGATCCAGGTGATGCCGGCCAGAAAATGACCCCAACGGGCCAGGCCGAACAAATCCGGCGCCTCGCCGCCCCGAGCAAGGCCGATGCCGATGAGCACGGCGGCCAGCGCGAAGCCGGTGGCAATGGCCGCCTTGTGATTGGTGAAGATAATCATCGCAATCCTCCTTGTCGCTCGCGATACTTCCAGCTTAGACCGGTTGAGACCGGAAATGAACCTGAGCAAAATGAAGGGTTTTATGAACGAACGGCCGCGAGCGCTCCGCTCCATAACGCCACATGCAACATGTCGGGAATGAACGACAGCCGCGGGTCAGGATCATTTTCGGATTGAGATGAGGCACATGGCGGTTCCGTGCGCGAAAATTCCGGCCCGGCAAGGGACCGCTGCAGGACGGCTGGCCGCCGCTGGCGGGTGTTGCATGCAACTCCCCAGACAAGCGACCTCATAAGAAAAAAGCCGCCTGGTGGCGGCTTTTTCTGGAGCGGAAGACCGGCTTACTCCGCCGAGCAGGACAGCTCTTCCTGGATCTTGCCGGACTCCACTTCCTCGATGATTTTCTTGTAATGCTCGTTGATCGGGCAGCCGCAGCTGTGCTGGCTGGTCGCATGCAGGCGAGCCTGCTCGATGTGCCATTGGGCCACTTTCAGATGCTGATCCACATTCATGTCGCTTCCTCTTGTCTGCATTGGGATGGCCGCCAATGGCGGCGTGCCGCGATAATAGCACGATCGTCGGCGAACGATAACCATGCCGCGATTGGGATTGATACCGGCACGCCAGGCTTGCATTGCCGCCCCGTTTGCGCGGACACTTGGGCTTGAATCCGGTAAAAGGAGCGCAGCATGAGCGAGGGCGGCAAGAACGGCTGGAGGCCCGGAAAAAAAGACGCGATTTTCGTAGCCGTGGTGATTGCCGTCATCGTGCTGCTGACGCTGGGCACGGGCAAACGCACCACCCGTCCCGTGCCCAATGACGATGTGCACATCCATGCGCTCAAACGTGAGCAGTGCATGCAATGCCATGGCCCGAACGGC
>CAYQMA010000226.1:0-1845 GCA_964418535.1 uncultured Zetaproteobacteria bacterium
ATCGCGGAAAGCTGCTGGCATTCCCGCGCAACCGGGATAAGATTGCTCGAATCCCGTCGGACAAGGAGCCTGATTTCATGGCGGACATGCGCGGAACCACGATCTGCTGCGTCAGCAAGAACGGCCGGACGGCCATCGCCGGCGACGGTCAGGTCACGCTGGGCGATACGGTCATCAAGCACGGCGCGCGCAAGGTTCGCGCCATCCGCGACGGCGCCATCGTCGCGGGCTTCGCCGGATCCACGGCCGATGCGATGAACCTGTTCGAGCGCTTCGAAGCCAAGCTGGACGAGCATGGCGGCAATCTGGCGCGGGCGGCGGTGGCGCTGGCACGCGAATGGCGCACCGATCGCTACCTGCGGAAGCTGGAAGCGATGATGATCGTGGCCGACGCCGAACGCATGCTGGTGATTTCCGGCAACGGCGACGTGCTGGAACCGGACGGCGACGTGCTCGCCATCGGCTCCGGCGGCGCCTACGCCAAGGCCGCCGCCGAAGCGCTCGTACGCCACACCGAGCTTGCGGCCGAGG
This sequence comes from uncultured Zetaproteobacteria bacterium, assembly GCA_964418535.1. Lineage (GTDB taxonomy): Bacteria > Pseudomonadota > Zetaproteobacteria > Mariprofundales > Mariprofundaceae > JALVTX01. The sequence continues at coordinate 532 of CAYQMA010000226.1, forward strand.
AGATCGTGCGCGAGGCCATGGAGATTGCCGCCAGCATCTGCGTGTACACCAACACCGACATCCGGGTGGAAATCGTGGAGGCAGGCAAGGCATGAGCGAATCCACGATGACCCCCCGCGAGATCGAATCCGAACTCGATCGCTTCATTATCGGCCAGGCCGAGGCCAAGCGCAGCGTCGCCATCGCCCTGCGCAATCGCTGGCGGCGCAAGCAGGTCCCTTCGCCGATGCGGGAGGAAATCACTCCCAAGAATATCCTGATGATCGGCCCGACCGGCGTGGGCAAAACGGAAATCGCCCGGCGACTGGCAAAACTGGCGCGGGCGCCGTTCGTCAAGGTGGAGGCCACCAAATACACCGAAGTGGGCTATGTGGGCCGCGACGTGGAATCCATCATCCGCGATCTGGTGGATACGGCCATCAAAATCGTTCGGGACGAACATCTGGCCCGCGTGAAGACGCGCGCCGCCGAAGCGGCCGAGGATCGATTGCTGGATATCCTGATTCCGCATCCGGTGCCGCCCTCCGGCCCGGTATCGGCCGGCCAGGCCCGGCCGGATCAGGCCTCGCGCGAAAAAATGCGACGCAAGCTGCGCAGCGGCGAAATGGATGACCGGCAAGTGGAGATCGAAGTGCGCAGCCAGCCGACAGCGCCGCTGATGCAGGTTTTCTCCAATCAGGGCACTGAGGAAATCGACATCAAGGACATGCTGGGCGGGCTGTTTTCCTCGCAACCCAAGCGCCGGCGGATGCCGGTGAAGGACGCACTGGCCTATCTGGAGCAGGAAGAGGCCGATCGTTTGCTGGACATGGATCGCATCCGCGAGGAAGCGGTCAAGCGGGCCGAAAACGACGGCATCGTGTTCCTCGACGAAATGGACAAGATCACCCATCGCGAGGGCAAGAACGCCGACGTCTCCCGCGAGGGCGTGCAGCGCGACCTGTTGCCGCTGGTCGAGGGCACCACGGTCAACACCCGCCACGGCCCGGTCAAGACCGACCATATCCTGTTCATCGGTTCCGGCGCCTTCCATCTGGCGCGGCCCTCCGACCTCATCCCCGAGTTGCAGGGGCGTTTTCCGATCCGCGTCAACCTGCAACCGCTGGGCGAGGAGGAGTTCCGCCGCATCCTGACCGAACCCGAAAATGCGCTGACCCGCCAGTATGCGGCGCTGCTCGCGACCGAAGGGCTGGAGGTGACGTTCACCGACGACGGCATCGCCGAAATCGCGCGGCTGGCGGTGCGCGTGAACGAACGCACCGAAAACATCGGCGCCCGCCGCCTGCACACGCTGCTGGAGCATGTGCTGGAGGA
>CAYQMA010000227.1:0-1816 GCA_964418535.1 uncultured Zetaproteobacteria bacterium
TGACGCTGGCCGAATACGACGAGGCGGTGTCCATCATCCACAACATGGCCGACGAAGATGCCAACATCATCTGCGGCATGGTCTATGACCAGAACGTAGGCGACGAAATGCGCGTGACGGTGGTCGCCACGGGGCTGGCGGCGGAACCGGCTCCCCGGTTGTCCTCGGTCAAGGGCGGCGACGAAAAGCGGCCGTTGGTCAAGACGCCGTTGCCGTTTGGCGCGGAGGCGCTCAAGGCGGGCGACCGGCAGGCGGCGCAGGCGCCGTTGTTCGGGCCTGAGGAGATCTATGACGAGGACACGCTGCAGGTGCCGACGTGGATTCGTCGCCAGGCGGATTGAACGATTGACGTCTTGTTTGGAACCATCCGCGGCTGGCCATCGGGCTTCACCTCTATGGGGGCCTGTGCCAGTATGCCGCCTGACGGAGTGTGCGACGTGTCACATCGGGCGCGTCGGGGGCTTCTTAGCGTGAGGCGGTCGCGGGAACAGAATCTTTTACCGGTTCGCGACGACGCGCCGGAAACGCAGGAGGATATTGCATGGTCGCGCAACGTACCCTGAACCATCCCATCCGATGCAGTGGGATCGGGTTGCATTCCGGTCGCAAGGTGGAGCTGACGCTCCGGCCGGCGCCCGAAAATTCCGGTATTGTCTTTCACCGTCGGGAGGGTTCCCGTCTGGTGGCAATCCCTGCCCGCGCCGAATATGTGGTGGATACGCGGATGTGCACCACGCTGGGCAAGGACGGGGTGAGCATCGCCACGGTGGAGCATCTGCTTTCAGCCATGGCGGGACTGGGCATTGACAATGCCGTCATCGAAGTGGAAGGGCCGGAGGTTCCCATCATGGATGGTTCTTCGGCGCCGTTCGTGTTTCTGATTCAATGCGCTGGCATTCGCGAGCAGGCTGCGCCCAAGAAGGTGTTGCGCATCCTGCGCAAGGTGGAGGTTCAGGACGGCGACAAGCGGTGTTCGCTGCATCCGGCCGCCGGATTCAAGGTGAGCTACCTGCTGGATTACGATCATCCGTTGTTGCGTTCCCGCAAGACGGAGATCGATTTCTCCAGCCAGGCGTACACGCGCGAAGTGGCCCGAGCGCGCACCTTCGGTTTCCTGCATGAGATCGAGGCGCTTCAGAAAGCCGGGCTGGCCTTGGGCGGTTCGCTGGAGAACGCGATTGTTCTGGACGCGTTCCGCGTGGTGAACGAAGGCGGCTTGCGCTACGAGGACGAATGCGTCCGTCACAAGATTCTGGATACGGTGGGCGATCTGGCGCTGGCCGGCTATCCGGTGGTCGGCGCTTTCGAGGGTGAGCGCACCGGTCACGACATGAACCATCGTCTGGTTCGCGCCCTGCTCGCCGATCAGTCAGCCTGGGTGATCGAGGAGTTGAACGAGGCTGGCGTCACTGTGGCGCAGACGGCGCACGGAGATCTCGCCGCCAAACCGGCCTGAATCCAGCTTGGTGTTTCCTGCCTTCGGGCTGATGGTCTGAGGCGCCGGGTTCGTTCCGGGAAGTGGAACGCATGCGTATGGCGGCCATGCCGCCGGATCAGTCGACGCGGGTGCGTTCCTCGATTTCCTGGGCGGTCTTGCAATCGATGCACAGCGTGGTCACAGGCCTGGCCTGCAGACGCTTGACGCTGATGTCGCCGCCGCAGTGTTCGCAGATGCCGAAGGTGCCTTCCTTGATGCGGTTCAGGGCCTGGTCGATTTTTTTGATGAGCTTGCGTTCCCGATCCCTGATCCGGAGATCGAAATTGCGATCGGTCTCGATGGTGGCCTGATCGGTCGGATCAGGAAAGGCCGTCTGCT
>CAYQMA010000228.1:0-1800 GCA_964418535.1 uncultured Zetaproteobacteria bacterium
CATCCGTCGGGCCATGCGCGATGTCGTGGCCGACGTGCACGGCACGGCCCATGCGGCCATGCGCGGCGTGCCGTGGACGGTGGCCGGCAAGACCGGCACCGCGCAGGTGGTGGCCAAGGCGCAGGACGTGAAGGGATCGGATGCAAAAACCCTGAGCTACCTGCACCGCGACCATGCTTGGTTTGTCGGCTTTGCGCCGTACGAACATCCCAGGATCGCCTTTGCAGTGTTTGTCGAACACGGCGGACACGGCGGCAGCGCAGCGGCGCCCGTGGCCGCCGCGCTCATTCGCGCAGCGGCCGCCGAGGAAAATCGAGCGATGCAAACACCGACCGCGGAGGCGGACGCACGATGATGGACACCCTGCGCCGCATGGATCTGGTGCTGCTATTGTGCCTGCTCTGCCTGGCCGCCTTGGGGCTGACCACCCTGTATGCGGCCGTGCATCAAGGGGGCCTGCACCTGTGGTATCGTCAGATGCTCTACTGGCTTGTGGGCATGGCCGGCTTTCTGGCCGTCTGTTTCGTGCCGCTCAGGTTGGCGGGGCTGCTGGCCTGGCCGACGTACGCCTTGGCTCTGCTGGCGCTGGCGCTGGTGCCGTTGATCGGCGACGTGCAGATGGGCGCCCGCCGCTGGCTGAACCTTGGCATCATTCACATGCAACCCTCGGAACTGATGAAATGGGCGCTGATGCTGGTTCTGGCGCACTGGTTCGCCTCGCGCGACGCCGCCTCGTTCCGCAATGCCGGCGTGGCGCTGGCGTTGATGGTCGTGCCCGCGGCGTTCATCGTGTTCCAGCCCGATCTGGGCACCGCCCTGGTGCTGGCCGCCGCCGGCACGGTGATCCTGTTTGTCGCGGGCCTGCCCTGGCGCTGGGCGCTCTACGGCCTGGCGGGGCTGGTGGCGGCGCTGCCATTGATCTGGCGGCACCTGCATGACTATCAGCGGCAACGGGTGCTCACCTTTCTGGATCCGCAATCCGATCCCCTGGGTGCGGGCTACCATGTGATTCAGTCCATGATCGCCATCGGTTCCGGCGGCATCTTCGGCAAGGGATTCCTGCACGGCACCCAGGCCAGGCTGCATTTTCTGCCCGAACAACACACCGATTTCATCTTCGCAGTGCTGGCCGAAGAAGGCGGCTTCGTGGCGGCGGCAGTGCTGTTGCTGATCTATGTGGTGATGATCTCGCGCATGCTGGCCATTGCCCGACGTGCCGCCACACGCTTTGGCAGTCTCATTTGCGTGGGCGTGGCCACCATCTTCACCCTGTATGCCACGATCAATATCGGTATGGTGACCGGGGTGCTGCCGGTCGTGGGCGTGCCGCTGCCCTTCATCAGCTATGGCGGCTCGGCGCTGATGACCATGCTGCTGGCGCTGGGACTGGTCATGCGCGTGGCCATCGAGTCGAAAGGCCGGGTGTTCTGGCAACGACCCGGCAGTCCGCTGGCCTGAGGTTCAAGACCGAATGGCCGTCCATATGGCGGCGGCCAGATAGGCCGCCGCCAGCGATGCAAACATCAGCCGCAGCATCATACGCACCGCATCCTCGCGCCAGCGGGCGTGCAGCTCCGCACCCAGGCGCACGGCACGGGAGGTGCTGAGGGCCACCCCCAGCCAGGCGCCGGCGATCCAGGGCGCGAGCGGGCCTAGCAGCAAGCGCCAGTCGCGCTCCAGGGCCAGATTCACGCCCACCGCCAACAGCGCCATCAGCGCGCCGCACAGCGCCGTCGTGCCTACCGCCTCGCGCAGCGGCAGACGCCGCCGGAGCAGGGGCGCCAGCATCGTGCCGCCGCC
>CAYQMA010000229.1:0-1774 GCA_964418535.1 uncultured Zetaproteobacteria bacterium
GGACCTCGCGGATGCTGGAGGAGGGCGACGTGGTGGGCCTGCGGTTGGCCGAGAATCTGGGCGCCTGGGAGACCAGCGGCGCGGTCTATTATATTCCGGGCGAGTATGTGGATGCGCTGCTGGCCGAGCTGGAGGGCAAGACGGGCGCGGACTACGGCCGCGCGCTGATCCGCTACTGGCTGGGGCTCGTGGCCGCGCATGTGTGAGGGCTGAGATGGCGAAGGCGGCGAAGCGCATTTCCAATAATAAAAAACGCAAGGTTGCGATGCTGCTGGCCAATGCCGAACAGGCGGTGTTGGCAGGCCGACGTGATATCTGCGAGGCCATGTGTCGGGAGATCGAACGCCTGTGGCCGGGCAATCCCGATTTGATGAATGTGCGCGGTGTTATGGCCGCGCGCGACGGCGATCCGGATGCGGCGGCCGAGTGGTTCCGCAAGGCGACGCAGGCTGCGCCACGCCGGTTTGAATTCCACAAGAATCTGGCGGCTGTTGAAGCCAGCCGGGGGCGGAGGGAAGCCGCGGCCGAGGCCTACCGCGCGGCGTTGGCGCTGAATGAACGCAGCGTGGAGGCACTGCTGGGGCTCGCCAAGGCGCTGATGGATGTGCACGACTATGAGCAGGCAAGACAGGTGTTGCTGCGCGGGGTTCGGTTGCATCCGCGCAATCTGGATGTGCTGCTGGCCTTGTCCGCCGTCCATGACCAGATTCGACAGCATGAAATCGCCATGAGCTGGGCGGATCGGGCGCTCGAGCTGCATCCGAATGCCGTGCCGGCGTTGATGCAAAAGGCCAACCTGTTGCGCGATGCCGGTGATTTCGAGGCTTGCGAGCGCCTGCTGCGCCGGGTGCTGGAAACTGAGCCCGATCATGCGGTTGCCGCCTTCATGATCAGCCAGATCAAACGTTTTGAAGACTCCAGCGATCCGGATATTGCGATGCTGCGTCGCATCCATGCGAATGCCAGCGAGGGTTCCGAGGATCGAAAGAGCATGTGCTTTGCGCTGGGGCGGGCGCTGGAGGCGGTGGGCGAGTACGAGCAGGCTTTCGCCCTGCTGGAGGAGGGCAATGCGATCTGCCGTGCCCGCCGGAACTACGATTCCGATGCGGAACTCGCCCATTTGGAAGCCGTGATGGCGGCCTGGACACCCGAGGCTATCTCGCATGTCAGCGGCAGCGAGGATGATACGCCCATCTTCATTGTCGGCATGCCCCGCTGCGGTTCCACACTGGTAGAGCAGATTCTGGCTGCGCACCCCGAGGTGGAGGCGCAAGGCGAATGGCAAGGATTCGAGCGCGTGCTGTCGGAACGGCAGACATCCGATGCGCCGCTGACGCTGGAGCAGGTTACGTCGTTCGGGCCGGATGAGTGGCGAACTATTGGTGAGTGCTTCGTGACCAAGCTGCGCCAAGGGCACGGGGAGGTCGCCCGCATCACGGACAAGACGCTGACCAATATCCGACTGATTGGCGCGATTCACTGCGCCTTGCCGAAAGCCAAAATCATCCATGTGCGGCGGCATCCGCTCGATGCCTGTTGGTCGCTGTTCAAGGCCGATCTGGAAGGCTGGGAACATGGCTACATCTATTCGCTGGGCGAGATTGGTTATCGCTATCGGGCCTATCTGCGGCTGATGGATCATTGGCGGCGCGTGCTGCCCGAGGGCGTGATGCTCGATCTGGACTATGAGGCGCTGGTGGCTGATCTGGAGGGCCAGACCCGGCGGCTGCTCAAGTTCTGCGGCCTGCCTTGGGACGATGCCTGTCTGGCCTTT
>CAYQMA010000230.1:0-1759 GCA_964418535.1 uncultured Zetaproteobacteria bacterium
CGCCTTCATCGTCGTCGGCCGGACAGCATTCCCGACCGCCGCGCAGCGCCATGCCCGCCCTGCTGCTGGGCCTCCTGGCGCTCGCCGTTTCCGGCGCATCGTTGTGGATGAACATGCAAGCATCCGATCGCCTCGAAAGGTTGGAGCATCGCCTTGTCGCAATGGAGCGCCGCATCGCCCCGCTAGCCGCACAGCCAATGCAGGCCCGGCTGGAAGCCCTGACCGATCAGGTGCGGCTGTTGGAAGCGCGCCTTGAAAAACACCTGCAAACCGTGGCCCGAGCCATGCCCCCGGAACCCGCGCAACCCGGGCAGACAACGACCACACCCCCGCAGACCGAACCAGCGCAAACTGAGCCAGCGAACATCGAACCGGTGCAAGCCATGCCCGCATCGCACCAAGCCGACCAGCCCTCCACCAAGGCGAAGCATCAGGCCGCAATCCGTCACAAACCTGTCATCACGCCCGCCACGCCTCGGTCAGGGACCATGACAGGCGGATGGGTCGTGAATCTCGCCTCGATGACCGATCGTCGCGCAGCCAAAGCCGAGGTGGCGCGCCTGAACCGGATGGGCATCGCGGCCGAACGAATCGAGATCAAGGCAGGCGGGCACACCTGGCAGCGCATCCGCGTGACGGGTTTTGAAAGCCGGGCGGCGGCCGACGAGGCGCGCAAATCGCTGGAACAGCAACTGCATATCCACTATGCCTAGGTCAGCCGCCGTTGACATGAACGCAACCGCTTTCTACCGTCCGCCAACCTTGGCTCAAATGCCCTGAAAACAGGAGGTTCCATGCCGTCCATCGCCAGATCCGAACAGGATTTCGAACGCGCCCGCAAGCTGCTGCCGGGTGGCGTCAATTCCCCCGTGCGCGCCTTCAAATCGGTGGGCGGCACGCCCCGCTTCATCGCCGAAGCCTCCGGCAGCCGCATTCGCGACGTGGATGGCAATGAATACATTGATTATGTCGGTTCCTGGGGGCCGATGATCCTCGGCCACGCTCACCCCGACGTGGTGGCCGGCGTGCAGGAAACGGCCGCGCGCGGCATGAGCTTCGGCGCGCCCTGCGAACTGGAAATCGAGCTCGCCGAACTGGTCGTGGACATGGTGCCGTCCATCGAGGTCGTGCGCTTTGTCAACTCGGGCACCGAGGCGACGATGAGCGCCCTGAGACTGGCGCGCGGATTCACCGGTCGCGACAAAATCATCAAGTTCGACGGCGGCTATCATGGCCATGCGGATGGCCTGCTGGTCAAGGCCGGCAGCGGCGCCGCCACCTTCGGCGTACCGGATTCGGGCGGCGTGCCGGCCGATTATGCGAAGCTGACACTGACGGCGCCGTTCAACGATCTCGAAGCAGTTGAAACCCTGTTCGAACGCAACCGGGGCGACATCGCGGCTGTCATCGTCGAGCCGGTGCCGGGCAACACCGGTGTTCTCGACCTGCATTCCACCGGATTCTTGCAGGGGCTGCGTGACTTGTGCGATGCGCACGGGGCGTTGCTGATCTTCGACGAAGTAATGTGCGGCTTCCGGGTGGCTGCCGGCGGAGCACAGGAACGCTTTGGCATCACGCCTGATCTCACCTGTCTGGGCAAGATCATCGGCGGCGGGCTGCCGGTCGGCGCCTATGGCGGCCGTGAGGACATCATGCGCAAGATCGCACCGGACGGCCCCGTTTATCAGGCCGGCACCCTCTCGGGCAATCCGCTGGCGATGCGCGCCGGATTGGAGACCCTGAAGCGGCTGCGCGAGCC
>CAYQMA010000231.1:0-1758 GCA_964418535.1 uncultured Zetaproteobacteria bacterium
CCCGTTTCCCCGCGCACGACGGGAATGACTTCCTTCTTGTCGAGGTATTCAATCACCACCGCCATATAGCCCTGCTTGACCTGCGCCCGATCGTGCTCGACCACCTGCACCTGCACGCGCGGCACGCCCAAGGCAGAAAGCGCCATGGCCTGGTTCGGATCGTCGGCCGGATCCTTCACCTCATAGCTCACCTTGCCATGACCGGCCTCGTGATAGGCAGCCAGCATGTCGGCAATGAAGCGCCGCAGGCGTCCGTAGGGCTGCGGCAGGTCGCGCGTAACCCAGGCGCGGATCATCACCGGCTCGTCCAGCGAGGCGAGCACCTTCAGCGTGGCCGGCGACAGCGTATAGCGATGATCCTCCGTCCAGTCGCCGCGCACATTCAGCGCCGCTGCCGCCAGCGCCAGCGCCAGCGCCCCTGCCACGACCGTCAGAAACGCCGCCCAGCCCCGGCGCCTGAAGCGGCCGCGCCGATCCGTTGCGTTCCCCGTCATTGCCAGCGCCTCCGTTCCAGTTGCAAATGCGTGGCAGCCAGGAAGACGGCCGTCAGCGACGCCAGCCAGACCGCGTCATCCAGATGCACGACGCCGCGCAGCATGCCCTGATAGCGCGCCAGCGGATTGACCAGCTCCAGCCAGTTCTGCATCGCGGGCGAAAGCAGCGGCGCAGCCTGCGCCAGCAGGAACACGGCCAGCAGCATCGAAAACCCCAGCACATAGGCCACCACGCCGTTGTTGGTCAGCGACGAGGCGAACAGACAGATCGCCGCATAGACGCCGGTCAGCAGCGCCGCCGCCAGATACGAAGCCGCAATCTGTCCTCCGTCCGGATCGCCCAGCATCGCCAATGTGGCCGGATAAAACAGCGTCAGCGCCAGCAGCACGCCCCATTGCAGCAGCAGCGCCAGATACTTGCCGGCCACGATCTGCCATGTGGTGACCGGCATCGTGGCCAGGAGCTCAAACGTGCCCGCCTTGCGCTCGTCGGCCAGCGAGCGCATGCCCACGGCCGGCACGAAAAACATCAACAGCACCGGCAGCATGGCAAAGAAATCGCGCATATCGGCCTGGCCGGCCAGAAACAGCCGGTTGCCGAAAAAGAACCCGGCCGCCAACAGAAACGCCACCGCAATCACATAGCCCAGCGGCGTGTCCACCGTCTGCCGCCATTCCTTCCAGATGAGCGCGCGCACCGCCTTCATGCCTCGCTCCTGTCGGAATCCTCGTCCGGGGCCTCTCCCTGGGTCAGACGGTGGAACACATCCTCCAGGCTCGCCTTATCGGGCCGCATCTCCAGAATCACCGCCCCCGCATCCACGGCCGCGTGGAACGCGGTCTCGGCCAGCGGCGCCTCACGATCGGGATGACGAAGCCGCAAGCGATGATCGCCTTCTTCACGACCTTCCTCCTCCACCTCGACCTCGGCCAATCGTTGCGCCAGCCGTTCCCGGAAGCCCTCGACGCTGCCGCGCAGGCACAGCGCCAGCTCACAGCCACCCTGAACGCGCCGTTCCAGTTCGGCGGCCGTGCCCACATCCACCAGCCGCCCCCGATCAATAATCATCACCCGATCGCAGACAGCCTCCACCTCGGACAGCACGTGCGAGGACAAAAGCACCGTTTTCTCCCGTCCCAGTTCGCGGATCAGGCTCCGGATATCGAGAATCTGGTTCGGATCCAGACCCGTGGTCGGCTCGTCCAGAATCAGGCAATCGGGATCGTGCAGCATCGCGGCCGCCAGCCCCACGCGCTGGCGATA
>CAYQMA010000232.1:0-1751 GCA_964418535.1 uncultured Zetaproteobacteria bacterium
CGGAAACTCGTGATGCGCTGTTTCATGGTGCCGCGCGGCGTCACCGTGCTGGCCGGCGGCAAGGCCTCGCCGGATGCCGCCGAGCTGCGCATGAGCGCCACCTGCGGCAGCGAAACCTTCGGCATTCTGTCCAATCCCTTCCTGGACGAAGCCTTCAAGACCATCCGCTACGAGCTGACCGTGCGCATCATGCCGAACGACACCTTCGCCTATGAAGAAGATACGCAACTGCGACTGCCCGGCCGCGAGACGCCGTTTCACCACACGGATGCCAACACCCTGAAACGCGTGGGCTGACCCGCGCCAGCTCCGACGCTACAGCGCCCGGGCCAGTTGCACCCCCAGCCAGGTCAACGGCAGGCACACGGCCACCTGCCCCAGCACATTGCCGAAGGCCAGTAGAAATGCGCCCGACTGAAGCAGGCGCACGGACTCCAGCGAATAGGTGGAAAAGGTTGTGAACGCGCCCAGCATGCCCACGGTGATGAACAAGCGCGCAAGCTCACCGGCCGAGGAACGTTCCAGCAACCAGACAAACAGAAAACCCAGAGCGAAACTGCCCAGCGCATTCACCGCAAACGTGCCCCAAGGAAAGGCGCCACCGCTCAACCGCTGCACGGTTCCCGCCAGCCACCAGCGCAGGGAGGCGCCGACGGCGCCACCCGCCGCAATCGCCAGCCATTCCTTCATGGTTTCGTCTCCTCCTTCGCCGGCGCCTTGCCACCGCCGCGCCTTTTGCCCTGCGCCTCCCGTTGCCGGCGGCGTTCGGCCAGCCATTGCAGGCGCTCCTGAAGCGTGCGCTCGAAGCCGCGCCCTGTGGGGCGATACAACCCTTCGATGCGCACGCCCTCGGGGACATGTGTTTGCGCCGTCACCGCATCGGGCGCATCGTGCGCATATTCATAACCCGCGCCATGTCCAAGTTGTTTCATCAACCGTGTCGGCGCATTCCTCAGATGCATGGGCACCGGCGCATCCGCCGTGTCCCGGGCCAGCTTGCGGGCCGCCTTCTCAGCCATGTAGGCCGCGTTGCTCTTGGGCGCCAAGGCCAGATAAATCGCCGCCTCAAACAGCCCCTGCTCCCCTTCCGGCGAGCCCAGCACCTCGAACATGCGCTGAGCGTCCAGCGCCACGGCCAGCGCCCGCGGATCGGCCAGGCCCACATCCTCGGTGGCCATCCGGATCAATCGGCGGGCAATATACAGTGGCTCCTCGCCCGCCTCCAGCATGCGCGCCAGCCAATAGCAGGCTGCATCGGCATCCGAATCGCGCACGCTTTTGTGCAGCGCGGAAATCAGGTCATAATGAAAGTCTCCGTCGCGATCGTACAGCGCCGCCCGTTGGCCCGCATGCGTCTGCGCATCCTCAAGCGTCCAGACCCGGCGGGCATCGGCCAGATACAGCGATTCCAGCGCATTCAGCGCATACCGCGCATCGCCGGAGGATGACCGGGCAAGCCAGTCCAGCGCCGCTTCCTCCAGCCCGAAATCCGGCGCCTCGGCGCGCAGCGCCGCCACGCCCCGCCGCAGAATCTCCCGCAACGCTTCGGCATCCAGCGCCTTCAGCACAATCACGCGACAACGCGAGAGCAACGCGTTGTTCAGCGAAAACGATGGATTCTCGGTGGTCGCGCCCACCAGCACCAGCGTGCCGTCCTCCACGAACGGCAGCAGCACATCCTGCTGGGCCTTGTTGAAGCGATGAATCTCGTCCAGAAACAGCAGATGGGGTCGCCCCTGGCGGATGGCCTC
>CAYQMA010000233.1:0-1748 GCA_964418535.1 uncultured Zetaproteobacteria bacterium
GCTGATCACGGGCTACGACAGCAACAGCGTGGTTCCGAACAACCGACAGGAACTGGAGCCCTTCGCCATCCTGAAAAAACCGTTCCCGATGGAGCAGTGCGCGGCGGTCATCCACCGCCTGCTGGACGGAAACGGCAACTCGGAACAGCGCGGCTGAACGCCAATCCGGCCGGGCTGCATCTCCGGCCGCACGCGATGGCGCGGTTCACATGACTTCGGCGAACGTGCGCATCCGGGACATTGAGCGTCGTTCAGCCCGAATCCCTACCGGCGCCATCGGCGATGCGCCAGACGCTGAAAAAACGCCTCCGCATGGTCGCGGTAGCTGCCGTTACCCATGAACAGCTCGGTGACCGCTTCGCACATGCGCTCGCCATAGCGGCGCATCATCCAGGCACGCAGATCCGCCGATGCATACAGCAGGCGCGCAAGCCGGCGCGCAACCTTCAATTCGGGCAGCATGGTTTGCTCTAGAGCGTTCAGATACGCGGCGCGACAACGCCGCGCATCAAGCCCGCCTTCCTCGATTGCATCGGCCAGCAATGAGGCGGACTTCAACGCCGCTGAAATGCCCTCCGCGGTCACCGGATCCGCCAGACCGGCCGCATCGCCAACCAGAAACACACGCCCGCGCGCGCAAGGCTTGCGCGGCCGCAGGGGAATCACATACCCGTGACACTCGCCATGCGGCAGCTCCAAACGATCGCAATAGTCTTTCAACAGCGAGCGCAGCCCCGCGCCCGAAGTTCGGCCCGCAAATACGCCCAAGCCTACATTCAAACAACCGTCCCTCGGGAACACCCAGCCGTATCCGCGGAGGGGCAGATCGAAATCAAAGCGGGCCGTGCCTGCAAAACGCACATATTGCGCATCGGAAACCTGAATCTCGGCCTCGACGGCCGCCGCTGGCCGCTCATGAGCGCGCCAGCCGGCCAACCGGGCCATGCGTCCGGACGCCCCGTCGGCCGCCACAACCAGGCGCGCCCGCACCTGACGACTTCCGTCGCTCAAACACACATGGTCGGCTGCGAAATCCGCCTCGCGCACCTCAAAACCCTGCCAGCAATCGACGCCGGCACGCATGGCATGATCGCACAGCCAGGCATCGAAGGCATCCCGTCGCACCATCGAGACGATCGGATCGGAACGCTCGCTCGCATAGCTTTTGCCATCCACGATCAGCCGAGCGCGCCTGCATTCGGCGAGCCATAGCGAATTCGGCGACGGCGGCAGCATCCGGCGCGCCCGCCAGACTATACCGCCGCCGCACACCTTGGGTCGGGGAAGCTTTGCTTTTTCAAGCAGTATGACCGACATACCACGTCTCACAAGCTGCCATGCGGCCATCGCGCCGGCCGGCCCGCCGCCCACGACCGCAACATCATACATGGCAGGCATCGCCCCTTCGGCTTACGATGGCGTGACAGTCAGACGCAGATAGCGACGCTTGCCCAGCTTGATCAGATACGGCCCGCCGGGCGCAAGTTTCAGATCCTTGTCGCTCACCTTCTCGCCGTCGATGGACAACGCCCCCTGGCGAATCAGCCGAATGGCCTCGCCATTGGAGCTGGTCAGGCCGGCCTGGGTGAGCGCCCGCGCAATCCACAGGCCGCCATCCTCGGCCGTGAGCGCGGCTTCCGGAATATCGTCCGGCAACTGGCCGCGGGAAAACTGGGCCTCAAAGGCCTCCCGAGCCTGCCGCCCCGCGCCCTCGCCGTGGAACCGATCCACGATGGTTTCGGCCAGCC
>CAYQMA010000234.1:0-1737 GCA_964418535.1 uncultured Zetaproteobacteria bacterium
CCGTGGCCTCGGCGCTCATCGGCGGCATCATCTTCAGCTTCTTCAGCTCGGCGCGCGCCTTGGCCTCGGCCTCCTTGCTCATGCCGGCGGCTTCAATCTTCTTTTCCAGCTCCTCGAGATCGGACTGCTCGTCCGCCTCGCCCAGCTCCTTCTGGATGGCCTTCATCTGCTCGGTCAGGTAATACTCGCGTTGCGACTTCTCCATCTGCCGCTTGACCCGACTGCGGATGCGCTTTTCCACCTGCAGCCGCTCCATTTCCTCTTCCATGATCGCAAACAGATGCTCAAGCCGCTCCATCACCGAGGACATTTCCAACAACGCCTGCTTGTCTTCCAGCTTCAGGCTCAGATGCGCGGCGATGGTGTCCGCGAGCTTGCCGGCATCCTCCAGTCCGGCCAGCGACATCATCACCTCGGGCGGCACCTTGCGATTCAGCTTCACATACTGCTCGAAGCGCTGCATCAGACTCTTGACCAGCACGTCCAGCTCGGAGGCATCGTCGGCCGCATCCTCCAACAAGCGGTAGGTGGCGCGCAGGCAGTCCTCGCCGATATCCAGCCGCATCACCTCGGCGCGCGGGCCACCTTCCACCAGCACCTTGATGGTGCCATCGGGCAATTTCAGCAATTGCAGGATGTGACCGATGACGCCGATCCGGTACAGCCCCGATTCGTCAGGCTCATCATCGGCCGCGTCCTTCTGCGCCAGCAAGAGAATCTGCTTGCCGCTGCGCATCACCTCCTCCAAGGCGCGGACAGATTTGTCGCGCCCGACAAACAGCGGCACGATCATGTGCGGGAACACCACGATATCCCGCAATGGCAAGACAGGCAGAAACCCTTCGTCCGCAGCGTGGCTCGCGTCGTCCTGATTCCATTCAGCCATTCATTGACTCCCTGGCGACATGCGGGCGCGCCAGGCGCCAACGCATATCGCATGTTCTGTTTCGGTGATTCATGCCGGGCGGCGTTCCGCCGGATTCATCGGCCCTTGCCGAAGGTCTCAGCGCGCGGCAGCGGCCTCGTCCTGATCCTCGAGCACCAGCATCGGCTTGGCGCGCCCTTCGACCACGTCGGCATTCACGATGCATTGCTTCACATCGCCTCGCGACGGGATGTCGTACATCACGTCCAACATCACGGATTCCATGATCGCACGCAAGCCCCGCGCGCCGGTCTTGCGGGCGATGGCCTTGTCGGCGATCGCCTCCAGCGCATCCTGCGTGAAACTCAGCTCCACGCCGTCGTATTCGAGCAGCGCCTTGTATTGCTTGACCAGCGCATTCTTGGGCTCGGTCAGGATGCGCAGCAGCGCCTCGCGATCGAGCTGGTGCAATGTGGCCACCACCGGCAGCCGCCCCACCAGTTCGGGAATCAGGCCATAGCGGATCAGATCCTCTGGCTCGACCTGGCTCAGAATCGCGCCGATGTCCTTCTCGGTCTCGGAAGCCACAAGCGCCTCGAAACCGATGGATCGTTTCTCGCTGCGCTCCTCGATGATCTTTTCCAGGCCCGCGAAGGCGCCGCCGAGAATAAACAGAATGTTCGTCGTATCCACCTGCAGGAACTCTTGCTGCGGGTGCTTGCGTCCCCCTTGCGGCGGCACCGCGGCCACCGTGCCCTCAATCAGCTTCAGCAATGCCTGCTGCACGCCCTCGCCGGACACATCGCGCGTGATCGAGGGCGAATCCGCCTTGCGCGAGAGCTTGTCCACCTCATCGATATAGACAATGCCGC
>CAYQMA010000235.1:0-1731 GCA_964418535.1 uncultured Zetaproteobacteria bacterium
CGCCCGCCACATCCGCCTCCAGCAACGGCATCACCCGCCCGGGGCGTCCGGCCGCCAACCGCACCGCAAACGGCAGCATGTCCGCAGCCATGCCCGCCTCGCGCAGCACCGCCATGCAGGCGTCATCGTCCAGCGGCCGCACCGGTGCCAGCAGACAGCGGGAACGAATCGTGGCCGGCAGCCGCGTGACATCGGCGCAAGTCAGGATCAGCAGGCTGCCCGCGCCCGGCTCTTCCAGCCCCTTGAGCAGGGCGTTGGCCGCCTGCACATTCATCAGTTCCGTTTCGGCCAGCAACGCCACCCGCCGTTCGCTCTCCGCCCCTCGCAGACTCAGAAAATCCAGCAGATCGCGAACCCGAGCCACGCCGAGATCCCGCTTGTGGCGCTTCTTTTTTTCATCCCATTCCCGTTCCACGAGCAGAAAGTCGGGATGACTGCCCGCATCCATCAGCCGGCAGGCATGGCATTGGCCGCAGGCTGGCGCCGCGGCATTCGCATCGGCCCGATTCCGCTCGCAGAGAAAATCCTTCGCCATCGTCCGGCCCAACTCCGCCTTGCCCACGCCCGACGGGCCGTGCAGCAGCCAGGCATGGTGCAAGCGGCCACGCCGCATCGCGGTCAGAAAGCGCTCACGCACCTCGGCATGCGCCATCGTCGTCATCCATCCAGCCCCAGCGCCGACGCCAGAATACCGCGCACCCGCTGTTGCACCGTTTCCACATCGCCCGCGGCATCCACCCGATGGATGCGTTCCGGCGAGGCTTCGGCAAGCCGCGCAAAGCCCGCGCGCACCGCCTCGTGGAAGGAACGCCGCTCCTCGTCCATGCGCGTGGCTTCCCCGCCGGCGCGTTCCCGCCGGCGCATGCGCGCCAGCGCTTCGGAAACCGGCAAATCGAACCACAGGGTGAGATGCGGGCGCACGCCGCCCTCGGCCAGGGCCAGCGCCGGCGCCAGCCGCGCTTCATCCAGCCCCCGCCCGGCCATCTGATAGGCCAGCGTGGAATCCGTGTAGCGATCGCACAACACCACCGCGCCGCGCGCCAGCGCCGGCTCGATCACGCGCCGCACATGCTGGGCGCGATCAGCCAGAAACAGCAGCAGCTCGGCCTCGGGCACGGGCGCATCCGCCTCGTGCAGCAGCAGCCCGCGAATCTCGCGCCCCAGCGGCGTGTCACCCGGCTCGAAGGTTTCGACCACGTCCAGTCCCCGTTCGCGCAGCCAGGCCGCCGTGCGCTGGCGCTGGGTTGTCTTGCCGCAACCATCCACACCCTCAAAGGTGATGAAAAAACCGCTCACTGTCTGTCCTCCCCCGCCTCGTCCAGCCACGCGATGTCGATCAGACGAACCTGCCATGTCCGCGGCAGCCCTTCCACCCAGCGGCGGACTTCCTCCGCGCGCGCAGCCGGCGTCCATATTTCCGGCCGGCCGTCGCCACCTCCACGCAGCACGCCCAAGCCATCCTCGCCTTCCAGCGCGCCCTGCACACGCACCACCATCGCGCGTGGCAGTTCCAGCCGCAGCACCGCAATCCGCGCTTCGTCAGCGCCCACGGGCCCGCTTCCGCTCGATGCGCACCCAGGCACGCACATTGCGCTCATGCTCGGCCAGCGTGGAGGCGAAGGCATGACCGCCTGTCCCGTCAGCCACGAAATAAAGATAATCCACGTCGGCCGGATGCGCCGCCGCCTCCAGACTGGCGCGCCCCGGATTGCAAATGGGCGTCGGCGGCAG
>CAYQMA010000236.1:0-1714 GCA_964418535.1 uncultured Zetaproteobacteria bacterium
GATTGGGGCGTAGCCAAGCGGTAAGGCAACGGGTTTTGATCCCGTGATGCGCAGGTTCGAATCCTGCCGCCCCAGCCATATTTCGCCGGCCAGTGCCGGCACCAACGCTGCAAACGAGGATTGCGCCGCATGATTGAGAAACGCTTCCGTCTCTTTTCGGGAACCGCCAACCCGAAGCTTGCCAGCGACATCGCCGGATATCTGGATTTTCCGCAGGGCGACCTCCAGATCCAGCGCTTTTCCGATGGTGAAATCTTCATCCGCATCGGCGAGACCATTCGCGGCTTGGACACCTTCTTCATCCAGAGCACGGCGGCGCCGGTCAATGACACGCTGATGGAGCTATTGATCTTTCTCGACGCCGCCAAGCGCGCCTCGGCGCGGCAAATCTGCGCTGTCATCCCTTATTTCGGCTACGCCCGGCAGGAACGCAAAAGCGCCAGCCGCACGCCGATCACGGCCAAGCTGGTGGCAGACATGCTCACCGTTGCCGGCGCCACCCGGATCCTGACCATGGACCTGCACGCCGGCGCCATTCAGGGCTTCTTCAATATCCCGGTGGACAACATCTACGCCGCACCCATCTTCAAGCGCGATATCGAGTCCCGTTTCGAACTGGACAACGTGGTCATCGTCTCGCCCGACGTCGGCGGCGTGGTGCGCGCCCGGGCCCTGGCCAAACGACTGCATGTGGACATCGCCATCGTGGACAAGCGACGCCCTGCGGCCAACGAGGCCGTGGTCATGAACATCATCGGCGACGTGAAGAATCGTCATTGCATCCTGGTGGACGACATGGTGGACACCGCCGGCACCCTGGTCGGGGCGGCCCGCGCGCTGCTCGATGCCGGAGCTTCCCGAGTCTCCGCCTATGCCACGCACGGCGTACTTTCCGGGCCTGCCGCCGAACGCCTGGCCGATGCGCCGCTGCATGAACTGGTCATCACGGACACCATCGCGCAGCCGGAACGCATCATGGCCACCGGCAAGGTGCGCGTGCTGACCGCAGCCCCCCTGCTCGCCGAAGCCATCAGCCGCATTTACAGCGCCCGTTCGGTCTCCAGCCTGTACGACTAGAGACTGCCGGCGAGCAAACGCGATTGTTTTCCGCTCATCCGCGGCTATACTCGCGTGCCCGCTGCCGGCGTTGATCCGGCACGCCGAAACGGGAATACCCGTCGGCGCATCACATCCAGGGAGAAGACACCATGAGCGAATTTGTTGTTGAAGCAGAGGTCAGGGAAGACACGGGTCGCGCGGCCGCCCGCCGTTTGCGTCGCGCCGGTCGCATTCCGGCCATCATCTACGGCGGCAGCAAGCCCGAACTGCCGATTTCCGTGAATCGCATCGCAGTCACCAAGCTGCTGGATCAGGAAGCCTTCTACACCTCGATCGTGGACGTGAAGGTCAAGGGCAAGCGCGGTGCCAACAAGGCGCTAGTCAAGGACGTGCAGTGGCACCCGGTGCGCGACGAGGTCATGCATATTGATTTCATGCGGGTATCCTCCAAGGACGTGGTGCATGTGACCGTGCCCGTGCATGCGGTGAACTTTGAAAAGAGCCCGGGCGACGTGAAAGGCGGTCTGCTCGAACTCATCCGCCACGAGCTGGAAGTGGCCTGCCGCGCCGATGCGATTCCCGAGGCCATCGAAGTGGACTGCGCCAATCTCGACGTCGGCGATACGGTGCATATCCGCGATCTGAAGCTGCCGGA
>CAYQMA010000237.1:0-1707 GCA_964418535.1 uncultured Zetaproteobacteria bacterium
ACCAGCGATGCGTCGCCCATCAGCACATGCGGCGCCACGCCCTCGGCGCGCGCCATCTCGCCGCGCAGCCGGCTCAGTTCGTCGAACACCGGATCGCCATGACGCCGCGGCGGCCGCTTGAAGCCGCGGCGCACGCCCGGTTCGAAACGGGCCAGCATCAGGGTCTTCCGCCGCGCGAGCTTCTTGCCCCGGTCGGTGATCTTCAGCGCCGAATGCTGGCTGATATCCTGCGCCAGATAGCCGTGATGGACCAGCTGACGCAGAATCACCGTCCATTCGTTGGCGCTCAGCTCATGTCCCTTGCCGTAGGTGTCCAGCTTGTCGTGACCGCGCTCGCGGATGCGGGCGGTGTTGGCGCCGCGCAGCACGTCCACCACATAGCCCTTGCTGTAGCGCTCTTCCAGTTCCTTGACGCAGGCCATGGCCAACCGGGCCGGCTCGATGGCGTTGAAGGTTTCGGGCGGATCCAGGCATATGTCGCAGTTGCCACACGGTTCTTCCAAATGCTCGCCGAAATAGCCCAGCAGCACCTTACGCCGGCAGGTCAGCGCCTCGGCAAAGCCGATCATGCTGTTCAGCTTGTGAATCTCGATGCGCCGCTGCTCCTTGCTTTCCACATTGTCGATCAATCGCCGCACCAGATTCACGTCGCCGGAGCTGTAGAGCAGCAGGGCCTCGGATTCCATGCCGTCGCGGCCGGCGCGCCCGGTCTCCTGATAATAGCTTTCGATGCTCTTGGGCACGTCATGATGCACGACGAAGCGCACGTTCGGCTTGTCCACGCCCATGCCGAAGGCGATGGTCGCGACGATCACGCGAATGCGGTCGTGCAGAAAGTCTTCCTGCACCTTGTCGCGCCGGCGACCGGGCATGCCGGCGTGATAGGCCGCGGCGCGGATGCCGTGCCGTTGCAGGTGCACCGCCACTTCCTCCACGCGCTTGCGCGACAGGCAGTAGATGATGCCGGACTCGCCTTCCCAGTCGTTCAGGAATTGCAGCAACTGGGCCATCGGCTTTTTCTTCTCGGCCACCAGATAGCGGATGTTCGGCCGGTCGAAGCTGGAAATGAAGCGTTTGGCCTCCGGAATGTTCAGGCATTGAAGGATGTCTTGCCGCGTGTGTTCGTCGGCCGTGGCGGTGAGCGCCAGAATCGGCACGTCGGGGAACATCTCGCGCAGGCTGCCGAGTTTTTCATATTCGGGCCGGAAGTCATGCCCCCATTGGGATACGCAATGCGCTTCGTCGATCGCGAACAAGGCCAGCGGGATGGACTGGATGGTCTTGATGAAGGTCTGCGACAGCAGCCGTTCCGGCGCCACGTAGAGCATGTCCAACTGGCCGCTCTTCAGCCGTTCCAGCACCAGCTTGGCTTCCTCGGCCTTCAGCGAAGAGTTGTAGTAGGCGGCCGAGACGCCGCAGCGGGTCAACGCGTCTACCTGATCCTTCATCAGCGAGATCAACGGCGACACCACGATGCCGGTGCCCTTGCGCACGATGGACGGGATCTGATAACACAGCGACTTGCCGCCGCCGGTCGGCATCAGCACGAAGGCGTCCTGCCCTTCCAGCATCGCCTCCACCACGTCTCCCTGCACCGGTCGGAAGCGCTCGTAACCGAAAACGTTTTTCAGAATGTCATGGGCTTGGTTCATCAATGCGTTCTTGCTCATATTTTTATCCTGCACGATTCTCGCGCGGGAATCAAAT
>CAYQMA010000238.1:0-1692 GCA_964418535.1 uncultured Zetaproteobacteria bacterium
AACCTCGTAAACGCTTCCATATCAGCCCCTCTTTTTCACCCCGGAACGCCAGGAGACAAACATTCTTTCCCGATTTTTGCATCCCGGCGATCAGTTCCATTCACGCACATCCACGAAATGACCGGCAATGGCCGCCGCTGCCGCCATCGCCGGACTGACCAGATGCGTGCGCCCGCCCATGCCTTGCCGGCCCTCGAAGTTGCGATTGCTGGTCGAGGCGCAACGCTCGCCCGGCTCCAGCCGGTCGGCATTCATCGCCAGACACATCGAGCAGCCCGGCTCGCGCCATTCAAACCCGGCCTCGCGGAAAATCGCATCCAACCCTTCTTCCTCGGCCTGCCGTTTCACCAGCCCCGAACCCGGCACGACCAGCGCCTGCTTCACGTTCGCCGCCACCTTGCGGCCCCTGGCCACCTCGGCCGCCGCCCGCAAATCCTCAATCCGGCCGTTGGTGCAGGAGCCGATGAACACTTTGTCCACGGCGATCTCGGTCATCGGCGTGCCCTCGCGCAGATCCATGTATTCAAGCGCCCGCTGCCAGCTTGCGCGCTGCACCTCGTCGCGCGCCTCATCCAGATGGGGCACGCATCCGGTCACCGGCACGACCATTTCCGGACTCGTGCCCCAACTCACCTGCGGCGCAATATCGGCCGCCTGAAACACATGCTCGGCATCGAATTGGGCATCCGCATCGGAGACCAGCATCCGCCAGGCGGCTTCGGCTCGCTCCCACATCTCGCCTTTCGGGGCATACGGCCGCCCCTTCACATACTCGAGCGTGACATCATCCACGGCCACCATGCCGCAACGCGCGCCGGCCTCGATACTCATGTTGCACAGGCTCATCCGCCCTTCCATCGAAAGCTGCCGCACGGCTTCGCCCGCGTACTCAATCGCGAACCCCGTGCCGCCGGCCGTGCCAATCCGGCCGATGATATACAGCGCCACATCCTTGCCGGTGACGCCCCTTGGCAGCGCGCCCTCGACCGTGATACGCATGCGCTTCGGCTTCTTCTGGATCAGGCACTGCGTGGCCAGCACATGCTCGACCTCGCTGGTTCCAATGCCCATCGCAATGCAGGCAAAGGCGCCGTGCGTCGAAGTGTGCGAATCGCCGCACACGACCGTCATGCCCGGCAGTGTCAGCCCCTGCTCGGGGCCGACCACATGCACGATGCCCTGCCGGATGTCGTCCATGCCGAATTCGGTGATGCCGAACTCGCGACAGTTCGCATCCAGCGCCTCCACTTGGGCGCGCGACACCGGATCGGCAATGCCCTTGTCCCGATCGGCGGTCGGCACATTGTGATCGGGCGTGGCCACGGCCGCCTGCGGGCGCCACGGCTTGCGGCCGGCCAGGCGCAAGCCCTCAAAGGCCTGCGGACTGGTCACCTCATGAATCAGGTGCCGATCAATATACAGCAGCGTGGAACCGTCGTCGTTCTCCATCACGACATGCTGATCCCACACCTTGTCGAACAATGTCTTGCCCATGGCCTGCCGTCCTTGCCTGCATGCTTGATTTCGCGGCGTGCGCGAGCCGCAAAGTGTAGCGGGCGGCGCACTCACGCGCACGCCCGCCAGCTTTTCTTTTGTTCCGCGCACGTTAGCCTCGCGGGCCACCGTTGAACGCCCATCAGGGGGAGCAAGCATCATGGCCATCAAGTCGGACAAATGGATTCGCCGCATGGC
>CAYQMA010000239.1:0-1681 GCA_964418535.1 uncultured Zetaproteobacteria bacterium
GTGCGCGAAACGCTGACCGCGCTGGCCGAACGCGGCTGGTGGATGGGCGTGGTGACCGGCAAGTCCTCGGCGGGTCTGCTGCGGGTGTTCGAGGAGTTTGATCTGGGCCGATTTTTCCTTGCCTGGCGCACGGCCGACCAGTGCCCCTCCAAGCCGCACCCGGCGATGGCGCGGGAGTGCATGGCGGAACTCGGCATGCCGGCTGAGCGCACCTGGGTGGTGGGCGATGCGGTGATGGACATGCAGATGGCGCGCGCCGCCGGTGCGCGGGCAATTGGCGTGTCGTTCGGCGCCGCCAGCGCCGGGGCCCTGACGGATGCCGGTGCGGAGCACGTCGTGGATCGCTTTGAGGAACTGCTGGCGCATTTTCCGCCCTTGCGGCTTGAGGCAGGCTCCTGCACGATAGGCGCATGAAAAAACTCGCCAAACGCACGGTTCGCACCAGCCTGATTCTGGCCACGCTGATCATCGCGGCGCTTCTGATCGCGCCGTTCTTCATCGATGCCAGCCGCTACAAGAGCCTGATCACCGATCGGATTGAGGCCGCCACCGGGCGTGATGTGAGTATTGGAGATTTGCATGCGTCGCTGTTTCCCTGGGTGGGACTGAAGCTGAAGGATGTGCGCCTTGCGGGCCGACCCGGCCCGGCGGGCGAGGCCGGCGGCGATTTTCTGCGCGTGCGCGGGCTGGATGTGCAACTGGCGCTGCTGCCGCTGTTGCGCAAGGAGGTGCAAATCCGCCGTTTCGTGCTCGATGCGCCCGAGCTGTGGCTGGCGCGCGACGCCCACGGGCAGAACAACTGGGACGATTTGATCGGTGCGGGCGGAACGCCTTCCGGGCCCGCCGCTGCGAGCGAAGGCAAGCGCGCATCCGCTGGCGCGGCGAACGGTTCGGCCGGCGGCATCGGGTTGGCGGCGTTGTCCGCCAAGGAGCTGGAAATCAAGGATGCGGCGGTGCATTTCTCCGATGCGGCCGCCGGCAAGCAGGTGAACCTGACGGATTTGAACCTGCGTATCACCGATCTGCAACTGGAACGGCCGGTGCGGCTGGAAATGTCCGGACATTTCGCGGACGGAAGTTTTGCCCTTCAGGGCGAGGTGGGGCCCTTGGGCGATTTGTCGAAACTGGATGTGCGGCGCCTGCCCCTGCAGGCCAGCATCCATGTCAAGGAGATACGGCTGGAGCAATTGGCGGCGCTGGCGCCAGCCGCGGCTTCGATTCCGGCCGGTTCGCTGGCGCTGGACATGGATGTGGAGCAGCGGCCGAAGGGCGTGCGGGCGTTTGCGGGTTCGCTGCGGTTTCATGGCGCGCTGGAAGGCGTGCACGATGTCGAACTGGCGCTGAAGGGTGAGATGCCGAAGCCGGACGAGGTTCGACTGGCGGCTTTGACCCTGCGCCTGAATGATGAACAGGCGCTGGGCGCAACGGGTTTGGTGCGCGGCATTGGCGGACGGTTGCGCTATCAGGCGCGATTGAAGACGCCGACGTTGAGCCGGGAATTGCTTGCCGGTTGGTTGCCCGAGATCGGCAAGCTCTATGCCACCCATCCCGCGCCCTGGCAGAAGCTGCGTCTGGGGGCGTTTGTGGCCGGCGATACGCGGCATGTGGAGCTGCGCGATCTCCAACTGGGGCTGAACGACGAGATGGTTCAGGGCTCGGCCAGCTTGCGTTGGGGCGCGGG
>CAYQMA010000240.1:0-1674 GCA_964418535.1 uncultured Zetaproteobacteria bacterium
CGCTGGCGCTGTTCGGCATCGCCATGGGCACGGCGCTGCTGCCGGCGCTGTCCGATCATTTCGCCGCCAGGCGCGAAGCCTCGGCCCTCAATGAACTGCGGCAGGGCCTGGGCTGGCTGACCTGGATTACGCTCCCGGCCGTTGTCGGACTGCTGTTTCTCGCGAAGCCCATCATCGTCACGCTGTTCGAGCAAGGCCGGTTCACCCACGCCGCAAGCATAGCCACCGCGCACGCGCTGCAAGCCTATGCGCTGGGACTGATCGCTTTTTGCTGGACGCGCGTGCTCGCCACCGCCTGCTATGCGGCCAAGGATTCCAAAACGCCGATGCGCTTTGCGGCCATCAGCGTGGCCGTGAACATCGTCGCCGCCGGCACGCTGATGTGGCCGCTCGGCTATCTGGGGCTGGCGCTGGCCACCTCGCTGGCCTCATGGGTCAATGCGCTGCTGTTGTTTCTGCACCTGCGCAAACGGTATGGAGCCCTGCTCGACACCAGCGTTCTCAAACGCATGCTGCGCGCGGCGCTGGCTTGCGTGCCGCTGGCGGCCTTTCTGCCAGGACTGGGAATGCTGTGGCCTTGGCCCGCACACAAGGCCTTGCAGGCCATCTGGCTGACCGTGGCCGTGGTAGGCGGCGCCGGCATCTTCTTTTTGGCCGCGCGACTGCTCGGCGAATCCCTGTGGCCTTCCCGCTCCGCTTCACCACCCCGTGGTTGACTGCAGAGCCACTTGCAACA
Source organism: uncultured Zetaproteobacteria bacterium (assembly GCA_964418535.1). Lineage (GTDB taxonomy): Bacteria > Pseudomonadota > Zetaproteobacteria > Mariprofundales > Mariprofundaceae > JALVTX01. The sequence continues at coordinate 737 of CAYQMA010000240.1, forward strand.
TTCCGGGTGTATGAAGGGCCATCCCGCATCGAGACCGTGTTCGGAATGTCGGGATGGAATGAAGCGCATGGTGGTTCCATGGGCTGAAATTCCAGCTTGGAAAGGGGGTGGTGCGGGGCGCTTGTCGCTGCTTCCGAGTTTTGCAAGCGGCTCCGCTGTTTGACTTCAGGCCGGCGGCGGCTATGTTGCGCGCCAGGTGCGGAGGCAGCCGACAATAGGCGCCGATCCGGGCCGGCATCTTTCGTCAAGGAATCGGAACCATGAGCAATCTCCCCAAGTGCCCCGCCTGCGGGTCGGAATACACCTATGAGGATCGCGGCATGTTCGTCTGCCCCGAATGCGCCCATGAATGGACGGCGGATGACACCGCCGCCGGCGATCGGGGTCTGGAAGTGCGCGACGCCCACGGCACCTTGCTGGCGGACGGCGACACCGTGACCATCATCAAGGATCTGAAGGTCAAGGGCGCCTCCTCGCCGCTGAAGGTGGGCACCAAGGTGAAGAACATCCGCCTGGTTGAAGGCGACCACAACATCGACTGCAAAATTCCCGGCTTCGGCGCGATGAAGCTGAAATCGGAGTTTGTGAAAAAAGCCTGACCGCAGGCCTGGAGCCGTTCAGGCCTCCAGCTCCGCCAAACGGCGGGCGGCGGCCTCGACCTCGTCCTCCGAGAACACGGAAATGCCGTGGCGGGCCAACAATCGGGCGGTCACGCCCTGGCCTTGGAGCTTCCTGCCTGAAAAGCTGCCGTCGCGCACGGATTTCGATCCGCAGGAAGGGCTGCCCTCCTTGAGCACGGCCACCTTGATGCGATGTTGCCAGCAGGCCGCCAATGCCCGTTCAGCGCCGGCGATGAAGGCATCGGTCACATCGCGGCCGTCCCGACGCAGCACGCGGCGGCGGCCGGAGAGCACGCCGTCGGCGTCCCCGCCCTCGAT
>CAYQMA010000241.1:0-1654 GCA_964418535.1 uncultured Zetaproteobacteria bacterium
TTCTGCATCTGGGCGAACTGCTTGAGCATCTGGTTCACTTCCTGAACGCTGACGCCCGCCCCGCGCGCAATGCGTTTCTTGCGGCTGCCATTGATGATCTTCGGATAACGCCGCTCCTTGGGGGTCATCGAATACACAATGGCCTGCATGCGGCGGATCGGCCTGTCATCCAGTTGCGCCAGCGCTTCTTGGGGAAGCTTCGCGCCCGGCAGCATCTTCAAGAGGCTGCTCATGCCGCCCATCTTCTGCATCTGGCCCAACTGCTCGGCGAAATCTTCGAGGTCGAACGCGCCCTTCTTGACCTTGCGCGCCAGTTTCTCGGCCTTTTCCTGATCCACACTGGCCTGAATCTTCTCGACCAGACCCACGACGTCGCCCTGTCCCAGAATCCGACCGGCGAATCGCACCGGATCAAACGGTTCGAGTGCATCCACCTTCTCGCCCGTGCCGACAAACCTCACCGGCACGCCAGTGACATGCGCAACCGAAAGCGCCGCGCCGCCGCGCACGTCGGCATCGGTCTTGGTCAGGATGCAGCCGGTGAGATTCACGGCCTCGTGGAACTGCTCGGCAATGCCCAAGGCTGTCTGGCCGGTCATCGAATCCAGCACCAGCAGGCGCTCGCTGGCGCTCACCGCGCCGGCAACCTCGCGAATCTCCGCCATCAGGGATTCATCCACCACCTGCCGGCCGGCGGTATCCAGGATCAGCACATGGCAGCCGCTCCGCCCGGCCTGACGCACGGCATCTGCCGCCATGCCCGCGGCGCTGTCTCCGGCGCCATCGAGATAGGGCACGCCCACCTGCCCGGCCAGCACCCGCAACTGCTCGCGCGCGGCCGGCCGCGTGGCGTCCACGCTGGTCAGCGCCACCTTGCGCCCCTGCGCGGTCAACCAGCGGGCCAGTTTGCCGGCCGTCGTGGTCTTGCCCGCGCCCTGCAGGCCGCACAGCAGCACCACCGATGGAATGCGGGACACATCCAGATCCCGGCGGCTGCCGCCCAGCACTTCGGCCAGCACATCGTGCAGGATTTTGATGATGACCTGCCCGGGCTGGAGGCTTTTGGCCACCTCCGCACCGCGCGCCCGTTCGCGCGTCTCGTTCATCAGATACCGCACGACCGGCAGCGCCACATCCGCTTCCAGAAGCGCAATGCGCATTTCGCGCAAGGTCGCATCCAGATCGGCATCGGAAACGCGCGCCGCCCCCCGCAGCCGCTCGGCAATGCCGCCCAGCTTCTCGCTCAGCCGGTCAAACATCGCGCACCTCCACCTTCCGCGCCCGGTTGCTTACTGCTCGATCCCCAGCAGCTCGACATCGAAAATCAGCGTCGCGTTCGGCCCGATGGCGCTGCCCGCGCCGCGCTCGCCATAGGCCAGCTCCGGCGGCAAAAACAGCCGGAACTTGCTGCCCACCGGCATCAACTGCAGCCCTTCCGTCCAGCCCTTGATGACGCGGTTCAGCGGGAAGGTCACCGGTTGGCCGCGCTTGTAGGAGGAATCGAACACCGTGCCGTCAATCAAGCGCCCCTCGTAATTCACTTTCACGCGATCCGTGGCCTTGGGCTTCGGCCCGTCGCCCATTTTCAGCACCTGATATTGCAAGCCGCTGGCCGTGGTCTTCACGCCCGGCTTCTTCGCATTCTCGGCCAGAA
>CAYQMA010000242.1:0-1653 GCA_964418535.1 uncultured Zetaproteobacteria bacterium
GGTTGAACGACAAGGCTGACGCACGGGCCATGTCTGTGTTCGACAACCCCGGCCGAACCAAACTGGCGCTGGTGACGCATGGTGTTCGCCTGCCCGAAGGTTTGCCCGGGGCGTCGCGCTGGATCTCGCGGACCAATGCGATTGAAACCGTGCTGGATCTGCGTCTGCCCAGCGGTCATTTTGCAACCGTGCCGGTGGGTCAACCGTTCACCGAGGCGAGCCCGATCGCGCTGTATCCCGAAGGGAATGATGGCCAGGGAAATGCGCGGCTGGAGTGCGATGGCGAGCGGCTGGAGGTGCGCCTGTTGCCGGTGCCGTCCTGGTATCACCGGACGACGCGCGGTGGCGCGCGCATGGGCAACTTCGCTTCACTGCACGACAAGCTCCTGATTCTGCATCCCTTGATGGGCTGCGGATTTTTTGCCGAAGCGGGACGCGCCTGCCAGTACTGCGTCTATGATTCCATGTTGAACGAAGCCGTGCCGCCGCTGCGGGATCCGCTGGAGCTGGTGGAAGTGGTGCGCGCCGCCCTGGACGAACGGGAGGTGGATACCGTTTATCTCTACAACGGTTTCGTGCCGGGCGATGCGGCCGGACTGGATCGGCTGTGCTCGTTGATTGCGTTGCTGCGGCGTCATGTCGGACATCGGCAGATTGCGCTGGAAACCGTGGCGCCGCGGGATACGGCCATGATCGATGAGTTGTATGCAGCGGGGCTGGACATCTTCATCTGCAACCTGGAACTGTTCAGTGAGGAACGGTTCGCCGAGCTGTGTCCGGGCAAGAAAGACGAAGGTGGGCAACAGGCCATCTGGCAGGCACTGGAGCATGCGGTGTCCGTGTTTCGCGCCGGCGCCGTGGTCAGTCATCTGATTCTCGGATTGGAACCGCTGGAGTCCACCGAGGACGGCATGGAGGCTTTGGTGCAGCGGCGCGTGGTGCCGCTGCTGGTGCCGTTCAGGCCGCTGCCGGAAACGCCGCTGGCCGGCCGCCAGCCGCCGGATTTGGAAACCTCCGAACGCGCCTTTCTGGCCCTGTATCAATTGCTGGCCGATGCCGGTCTGCCGACGCATCGGCTGCGCGATATGGGGCGTGTGCTGACGCCGATGGAAAGTCGCGTGCTGGTCGGACGGGAGACGACGCTGGCCGAGCGCTTCAGCCTGTCGCCATTGGGGCGGCGCATGGGCGGCTGGATGGATGCGTTGCGCCGCAGCCTGCGGGTGCGGCCGGCGGATGGCGAGGGCGGCGCATCATGAGTGCGCGGATCGACACCCGGCCTTTGCCGGTGCTACTGGCGCATCGGAGCGTGCCGTTCATCGCCTTGGCCTTGTTGGCTCTGGTTGCCTGGCGGGCGGTGGCCGCGCCGGCGCCTGCGGGGCTGGATGTGGCAGGCTGGCGGGCCTTGGTGGTGTTTATGCTGTGCCTGGTGCTGTGGGTGAGTCGTCTGTTGCCGCTGGCCGTAACCGCGATCCTTGGTCTGGCGTTGTTGCCCATGCTGGATGTGCTGCCGGCCAGGGCTGCCTTCGCGATGTTCGGCTCGCCGGCCATCTTCTTCATTCTGGGCGCGTTCATGCTGGCGGCTGGCATGATGCGCTCGGGTTTGTCCGAACATCTGGCCCTGTGGCTTCTGGAACGGATGGGGACAAGCCCCCG
>CAYQMA010000243.1:0-1648 GCA_964418535.1 uncultured Zetaproteobacteria bacterium
CTGGAGATTATCGAACGGATGCAGCGCATCGTGGATGGCTTGCTGACGCTGGCGCGGGCCGATGCGGGGCTGCTGGAGCTGGCGCATGAGGAAGTGGATTTGAGCCTGCTGCTGGAAGAGGCCGGCCAGCAGCATCTGACGCTGTTTGCCAGCAAGGACGTGCGGCTGGAGATGGAGATTGAGGACGGTTTGGTGGTGATCGGCGATTACGACCGCCTGAGCCGCGTGATCTTCAACTTGCTGAACAATGCTTACAAGTACGCGCCGAGGCATTCCCGGGTGCGTTTCACGGCCCGTGCCGAGGACGACGAGGCAGTGATTGAGGTGGCCGACCAGGGGCCGGGCATTGCGCCGGAGCATATCGACCATGTGTTTGACCGTTTCTATCGCTCCGATGATTCGCGTCATCGCAAGACCGGCGGCGCCGGACTCGGCCTGGCCATCAGCAAGCGCATCGTTGAGGCCCATGGCGGGCACATCGAGGCCGAAAGCGAACCGGGGCAGGGGGCGACTTTCCGCGTGCGGCTGCCGCTGGCGGCGGCCAATCCCGCCCTGTTGCGCCAGATTGACACGGTGTTGAAGAAGGGATCGGAATAGCGGCTCGAAAATCGTTCCGGCATGCGTAGAGTTGCGCGCCGCGAGGAACAGCGATGAGCCAACATGTGAAATATCCGACCGACGATCTGCGCATCATTGGCGTGGACGAAGTGATCCCGCCGGTGCAATTGCATCGCGAACATCCGATTACCGAGCGCGCGGCCGAGACGACCTACAAGACCCGGCAGGCCATCCGTCGCATTCTGCGCGGCGAGGACGATCGGCTGCTGGTGGTGACCGGCCCCTGCTCGATCCACAACCCCGATGCGGCGCGGGAATACGCCCGGCGGCTGGCCGGCGAGCGCGAAAAGCACGCGGACGATTTGCTGATTGTGATGCGTTGCTATTTCGAGAAGCCGCGCACGACCGTCGGCTGGAAGGGGCTGATCAACGACCCGAACCTGGACGGCACCTTCCAGATCAACAAGGGGCTCAGGCTTGCGCGCCAGCTGTTGCTGGATGTGAACGAGATGGGCGTGCCGGCCGGCACCGAGTTTCTCGACCTCATCAGCCCGCAATATGTGGCCGATCTGGTGAGCTGGGGCGCAATCGGCGCGCGCACGACCGAATCGCAGTCGCATCGCGAGCTGGCCAGCGGCCTGTCCTGCCCCGTCGGTTTCAAGAACGCCACGGACGGGGGGCTGAAGGTGGCCGTGGACGCCATCCGCGCCGCCTCGCATCCGCATCATTTCCTGTCGCTGACCAAGGAAGGGCGCTCGGCCATCTTCTCCACCTCCGGCAACGAGGATTGCCATGTGATTCTGCGCGGCGGCCGGCAGCCGAACTACGACGCCGAGAGCGTGCACCGGGCCTGCGAAACGCTGGAAGAGGCGGGACTGCCGTGCCGGCTGATGATTGATTTCTCGCATGCCAACAGCCGCAAGCAGCACGAGCGGCAGAAGGTGGTCTGCCATGACGTGGCGGGTCAGATCGCGGCCGGCAACGACTGCATCATCGGCGCGATGATCGAAAGCCACCTGGTGGCGGGGCGGCAGGATGTCGTGCCCGGCCGCGAGCTGGTCTTCGGCCAGAGCGTGACCGACGCCTGCGT
>CAYQMA010000244.1:0-1646 GCA_964418535.1 uncultured Zetaproteobacteria bacterium
GCACCTTCGGCAAGCCCGGCGATGTTTCCACCTTCAAGCCGCGCAGCAAACAGGAGCTGAAGGTGCTCCAGGGGTTGATCGAGAAGGCCATCGGCTATGACGAGGATCGCGGCGATACGGTGGAAATTCAGAGCTTGCCGCTGATGGATGTGACCGCGCATGCGGATTCCGGCATGGACACCGCGGCCAAGCGCGAACTCTACATGAATATCGCCCGCTATAGCCTGGCCGCGCTGGCGCTGGCGCTGCTGGCCTGGTTTGTGCTGCGTCCGCTGTCGCGCCGGCTGGCTGCGCCCGAAACGGCTGCCGGCGGCGCCGGCGAACAGCCGGCCGGCATGCAGGCCTTGCCGGCCATGAGCGCCGCAACCTACGAGCGCGTGGAAGCGATGGAACAGGCCCGACAGGCCATCACCCGGGAGCCTGATCGCGCTGCCCGCGTCGTGAGCGAGTGGCTGGAGCACGCATGAGCGCGGACGCCGCCGCCAGGCTCTCCGGCCTGGACAAGGCCGCCATCCTGCTCTACGCGCTGGGGCCGGAAGCCGCCGCCCCCATCATCCAGAAAATGGATGACGATATGCTGGTGCGCGTGGGCCAGCGCATGTCCGAACTCGGCAAGATCGAGGCGGACACGCTCAATGCGGTGTTCCGGGAATACCTGGAAATGCATCATTCCGATGATCCCCTGCTGCGCTCCAGCCGCAAGGACGTGATCGGATTGCTGCAATATGCGGTGGATGAGGAACGGCGCGAACGGGTGCTGGCGGGCCTCAGCGCCCCGCGCAAGCTCACCATTTGGGAAAAGCTGTCGCGCCTGAAACCGGAAATGATCAAGCCCTATGTCGAGCAGGAACATCCCCAGACGGTGGCGCTGATTCTGGGCAACATCGATCCCTCGGTGGCCAGCCGCGTCATCGCCCTGTTACCGGAAGACATGCAGATGTCCGTCGTCATGCGGATGTCGAAAATCGAAACCGTGCCCGCCGATCTGGTGCGCGAGATCGAAGAAACGCTGGAGGAAGAACTCTCCAGCATGGAAGGCGCCTCAGGCCTCACCTTCGACGGCATGGTCAGCGTGGTCGAGATTCTGAAGAAGCTGGACAAGACGGTCTCCAAGCCGATTCTGGAACGGCTGCAGGAAAAGGACGAAGAGCTGTTCAATCAGGTGGACCGGCTGCTGCTGGTGTTCGAGGACCTGAACGATCTCAACGATCGCGACATCCAGACCATCCTCAAGCACATTTCCTCCGACGATCTGGTCAAGGCCCTCAAGGGCGCGCCCGACGAACTGGCCGAGAAATTCTTCAGCAACATGTCCAGCCGCGCGGCCGAAATCATGCGCGAAGACATGGAAGTGATGGGGCCGCTGAAGCTGGCGGATGTGGAAGAGGCGCAGCAGAACATTCTCAAGATCGTGCGCAAGCTGGATGACGAAGGCGCCATCACCCTGAGCGGCGGCGAGGAGATGGTCTGAGATGACGGAATCCGGCCTGTCGCCGCTGCCGGTGCGACATGTGGCAGGCGAACGTCGCCCGGCGCCCTTTCCCGAACTGGGCGCAAAAGACGAGGCGCCGCCGCCTGTTCCTCCCGAAGTGGATCGCATGCGCGAACTGGAAGCCATGCTGCGCGAGGCGCAAGGTCGCGCCGAA
>CAYQMA010000245.1:0-1630 GCA_964418535.1 uncultured Zetaproteobacteria bacterium
CGCCGGCAGCCACGCCGGTTCCGGGGCCTGCCGTCACTGAACCCGCCTCCGCCGAAACGGCCGATGCAGAGGCCGACATCCCCGCCCCCAGGCCGCCGCGCGCGCGCGTTGCCCCCTGGCTTGCGGCCATGCTCTTGCTCATCGCCGGAACAGGCTTCTGGATGCAGCGCGATGCCTGGCTCAATGATCCGGAACTGCGCAGCACGCTGATCAACCTCGGTCTGCCGCTGGCCGTGCGCGACAAGGACTGGAACATCATACCCGAGAGCGTCAACGCCGAGTGGGTGCGCCGCGACGACGGCTCGCAGGTCATGGTCATCGAGGGGAGGGTTGAAAACCGGCTGGATTGCGAGCTGCCGCCGCCCTTCATCCATGTGACCATCTACGACAAGCGGCGTCCCGATCATGTGCTGGCCGAGCGCACGCTGCCCGTCACCCAGCCGCCCTTGATGGCCACCATCCGTCATGCGCCGTTTGCGGCGCCGCCGGTGGACGATTTGCCCGTGGCCGCGCTGGGCGAACGCGGATTCGTGCTGGTGCTGGACGATTTGCCCGAAAACGCGGGCGCGTTCACGCTTTCGCCAGTTGCCCGCCGGTCGTAGAAAGCTCGCTCAGACGCCGATCGCTTCCGCCGCCATCCGGCCCTGCCGCACCAGCACGTTCCGCAGCGCCTGCTGAACCGGCCCCGAAGCATGGCCGGGCTGGATGATGGTCAGCGCATCGCGCTGCCAGCGCAGCGTCAGGCCCTCCATGCCGGCCAACGCCTGCACGCAGGCATCGGTCGCCTCCTCGCCCAGCCATCCTCGCCAACGCTCGATGTCCATCTCGATGCGCGCGCCCTCGCGTCCCCGATCCGCCCGCAGCCGAAACAGGCATGGCCGCGCCCCGTCCGCATCGCGCACCGTTGAACGCGCCTCCAACCGCACTTCCGGCGGCCGGACGCCAACCGCCTGCCCCGCCTCGCGCCAGTCATGCATCAGGGCGGAAAAGAACTCGCGATGGGCCGGATCGCAAACCGTGAAGAAATCCCGCAGATCGCCCCGATCGGTTGCATCCGCAGCGGATGCCGGGCCGGAGACGGCACCGCCGGAGCCTGCGGGCGCGGCGGAAGATGGCGATTCAGCCATTGCCTGCCACCAAGAGCGCCACCGCCATCGCCGCAATGCCTTCGCCGCGACCGGTAAAGCCCAGGTATTCGGTGGTGGTGGCCTTGATGTTGATCGCTGTTTCCTCGATGCCCAGCGCGCTGGCCAGACGCGCGCGCATGGCCGGCACATGGGGCGCCAGCCTGGGCTTTTGCGCAATCACCGTCGCATCCACATTGACCACGCGCCAGCCGGCCTCCGCCGTCAGTTCGCGGACGCGCGCCAGCAAATCGCAACTGTCGGCGCCGGCGAAAGCCGGATCGTCGTCCGGGAAATGCCGGCCGATATCGCCCAATCCGGCCGCGCCCAGCAGCGCGTCGCAAATGGCGTGAATCAGCACATCGGCATCGGAATGCCCGGCCAGACCCAAGTCGTGCGGAATGCGCACACCGCCCAAGACCAGCGGCCGCTCCGGCGCGAAGGCGTGAACGTCGAATCCCTGTCCCACCCGCATCATGCCAGCCCCTCCTCTTCCACAAAACGCG
>CAYQMA010000246.1:0-1619 GCA_964418535.1 uncultured Zetaproteobacteria bacterium
GCGCATCTGAGTATAAATCGCGCCCTTTCAGATTACACGGGAGACAGCGACGTGAAAGCAGGCATCCATCCGGAATACAAGACCGCCAAGGTGACATGCACCTGCGGCAACACCTTCGAGACGCGCTCGACCAAGGGCGACATCCATGTCGAGATTTGCTCGGCCTGCCACCCGTTCTTCACGGGCAAGCAGAAGATCGTGGACACCGAGGGTCGCGTGGAGCGCTTCTACCGCAAGTACGGCAAGCCGGGCAAGGCTGCCTAACGGGAGACGAACATCATGTATGCAGTGATTCAGACAGGTGGCAAGCAGTATCGCGTGCAGGAAGGCGACGTGCTGCGCGTGGAGAAGCTGAACGCCGAGGCGGGCCAGACGGTAACGTTCGACCGTGTGCTGCTCGTCGGCGAAGGCGAGCAGATCAAGGCTGGCGCCGATGCGGCCCAGACCAGCGTCACCGCCGAGGTGACCGGCCATGGCCTGGGCAAGAAGGTGGAAATCTTCAAGAAGCGCCGTCGCAAGCATTCCAAGCGCACGATGGGGCACCGGCAGCCGTTCACCGAGGTGCGCATTGTCGGGATCGGCGCTGGCCAGGCGGCGGAGCAGGCCGCCAGCACGGAAGAGAAGGAGTAAGTCATGGCACACAAAAAGGCAGGCGGTTCGTCCAGAAACGGGCGCGATTCCCATTCCAAGCGTCTGGGCGTCAAGAAGTTCGGCGGCGAGACCGTGCGCGCGGGCAACATTCTGGTGCGCCAGCGCGGCACGAAGATCCGGCCGGGCGAGAACGTGGGCTGCGGCAAGGACTACACGCTGTTCGCGCTGATTGACGGCAAGGTCGAGTACTACAAGAAGGCGGGGCGCACGACGGTGCGCGTGACGGCCTGACGCGGCCGGAACCGGGCTTCGGGGGCGCGAGCGATCGCGCCCCTTTTCATTTTGCCCCTTCGGGATTTGGAGTAGCGTTTACCCATGCGGTTCATCGATGAAGTGACCATAGACGTGCGCGCCGGCCACGGCGGCGCCGGTTGCGTGTCCTTTCGGCGCGAGAAATACATCCCCAAGGGCGGGCCGGACGGCGGCAACGGCGGCCGCGGCGGGCATGTGATTCTGGTTGCCAGCACGCGCCGGAACACGCTGCGCGAGCTGTATCTGCGCAAGCATCTGCATGCGCAGAACGGTCAGCCCGGCATGGGCGGCAATCGTCACGGCAAGGACGGCGAGGACATCGTGGTTGAGGTGCCGGTGGGCACGGTGGTGAAGAACGAGAGTGGCGATACGCTGGCCGACCTGGATGTTGAAGGCGCGCGCTATGTGTTGGCGCGCGGTGGCCGCGGCGGTTTGGGCAACGCCCATTTCAAGAGCAGCACCAATCAGGCCCCGCGCTACGCGCAGCCCGGCGAGCCCGGCGAGGAAGGCCGGCGCACGCTGGAACTGAAGGTGATGGCGGACGTGGGGCTGGTGGGGCTGCCCAATGCCGGCAAGTCGTCGTTTCTGGCGCGGGTGTCGAATGCGCACCCGAAGGTGGCGGATTATCCCTTCACCACGCTGCGGCCGGTGCTGGGCGAGGTGTTCACCGAGGATGGCGACGGTTTCGTGGTGGCGGACATTCCCGGTCTGATCGA
>CAYQMA010000247.1:0-1593 GCA_964418535.1 uncultured Zetaproteobacteria bacterium
TGGAACGGCTGCTCGCCGATGACGAGGCCGGGGGCGAACTGGACAATGAACGGGCCTGATGGGTAGCGTCCATGCCCATGATGAATGTGTGTCATCGGGCCGTGTCATGCGGATTCTGCTGATCGAGGACGAGGATCACATCCAGCGTATCCTGCGGGCCTTTCTGGAGCGGTTTGGAAAGGAGCAGGGCGTGGAGATTTCCGTGCGCGGGGTGACGGATCCGGCGCAGGGCGTGCTGGAGCTCAGCATGTCCGGCGAGTATTACGACCTGATCGCGCTGGACGTGCGCATGCCCAAGCTCGGCGGTGATGAAATCTACGACTGGCTGGCGCGCGAGAAACCGCATCTGCTCGATGCGGTCGTGTTCATCACGGCCTATCGCAACGACCTGAAGGCGCGCTTCCCGGGTCGCCGCCTGCGCATTCTGGAAAAGCCGTTCCGCTACGAGCGCTTCGCGTCGTTTCTGCGCCGCGCGCTGGCAGGCGCGCCGACGGACACGGGGGAGCATCTGGCGCCGGCCTGAACGCATGGCCGCCCGGCGCGAATGCCCCGGCGTGGAAGGGAACTGGTACCGGGAGCCGGAGTCGAACCGGCACGCCCTCGCGGGCACCAGATTTTGAGTCTGGCGTGTCTACCAATTTCACCATCCCGGCACATGGGAGTCGTGTGAAATCGCGCGAAACATTGCCATTCCCGGCCTGACTGTCAAGCGGCGGGGGCGGGTTTGCAAAATCCGCGCCGGTAGCCGAAACTCCCCACATGGAATCACGCGGAACCACGAACGCCGGCGCGCCGCGCAAGGTGTGGGATGTGCTGATCGCCGGCGGCGGCATGGCGGGGGCCGCGCTGGCGATTGCGGCGGCGCGCGCGGGGCTTTCCGTGGCGCTGGTGGAGGCGCGCGATCCGGCGGTGGATGCCGGTGCGGACGGGCGCGGCCCCGAGCGCGTGATTGCGCTCTCATATGCGTCCCGCGATTTCCTGCATCGGCTGGGCGTGTGGGATGCAATCGCCCAGGGCGGCGCCGAACCCATTCGCGAAGTTCACGTGCGCGAACCCGGCATGCCGCCGGTGGTGCGGATGCGCGAGCGCGACGCCGGGCTCGAGGCCTTGGGCTATGTGGCGCGCAACGACGTGATTTTGCGCGCCCTGTACGACGCCCTGCCGCCATCGGTGCATGTGCTGGCGCCGGCCGCGATCGAGGCGGTGGAACCGGCCGGGGATGTGCTGCGAACCACCGTGCGCCGCAAGCGACGGATGCATCCGCGCTGCCGCCTGCTGGTGGGCGCGGATGGCACCGGAAGCCGCGTGCGGACGCTGTGCGGCATCGGCAGTCGCGGCTGGGATCACAATCGTTTCGGCATTGTCGCCTCGGTGCGGCCGCGCCTACCGCATCGCTCGGTGGCGCACGAGTGTTTCCGGCCGGCGGGGCCGCTGGCCTTTCTGCCGCTGGATGCCGAGCGCTATTCGATTGTCTGGACGCTGCCGCCGCGCCGGGCGGGCGAGGTGATGGCGATGGACGATGCGGCCTTTTTGCGGGCGCTGGAGCGGGACGCCGGCCCGGAGATGAACAAGCTGCTGGGCGGGCTGCTGGAC
>CAYQMA010000248.1:0-1571 GCA_964418535.1 uncultured Zetaproteobacteria bacterium
GCGCAGCGCGACGGCTACGACGAGGCCCTGCTGCTGGACGTGGAAGGCTTCGTGGCCGAGGGCTCCGGCGAAAACATCTTCATCGTCCGCGACGGCGTGATTTATACGCCGGATCTGACCAGCGCCCTGGACGGCATCACCCGCGCCACCGTGATTCAACTGGCCCGCGAGGCCGGTTATGAAGTGGTGGTCAAGCGCATCACGCGCGACGAAGTCTATGTGGCGGACGAAGCCTTTTTCACTGGCACGGCGGCCGAGGTCACGCCCATCCGGGAGGTGGACGGGCGCGCCATCGGCACGGGCCGCCGCGGCCCGGTCACGGAAACCCTGCAGCGCATGTATTTCGATGTGGTGCATGGCCGCTCCCAGGCCCACCGGGACTGGCTGGCGCCGGTCTGATTTCTGTCGGCTGCCGTTCCGGCCGTAAGCATTGCGCCGGCGGCGCGACCTCCTTTGCAGACGGATTTCACGCCCTTGACGACAGGGCCTGTTTCGTCCAAAACAACAACAGGATGACCCCCGCATCGCGGCGGTTCATTGCAAGGAGGTTTCGTCATGAAACGACAGGCATTGAAGGTATTTGGGCTGTTTCTGATTCTCACCGGGCTGATGTTGCTCCCGAGTGCGTCGCTGCTGGCTGCGTCGACCGTGACATCATCGGGCACCAAGATCGGCACGCTCACCTGCAAGACCATCCCGGACACCACGGTCAACCTGCTGATCCATTCGACCGTGAACGTCAAATGCACGTTCAAATCCACGGCCGGCGAGGTGGAGCACTACAAGGGCGAGACCGGCGTGGGGTTGGGCATTGACCTGCACGTCAAGCGCGATGAGCAGATTGCGTTCGTGGTGTTGGCTGCGGATTTCAAGAAGGGTTCCTACAAGCTCGCCGGCAAATATGGCGGCGGCGGCGCCACGGCCACGGTGGGCGTGGGCGTGGGCGCGCATGTGCTCATCGGTGGCAGCAACAACAGCGTGTCGCTGGAGCCCATCGTGCTCTCGGGCAGCAAGGGCATTGGTGTCAGCGGCGGCATCACCTATCTGTATCTGGAACCGGACAGGGACGCCGACTAGTCCTGGAACCTCGATACTCGCGAGGAACGCGGGCCGGCAATGCCGGCCCGTTTGCGTTTCAGCCGACGGTCGCTGCCGATCGGCAGATCAGGCGCAACAAGGCCCGGTTGGCCTCGGGCATCGGCTGGTCGCGCGCCTCGGTCAGTCCAGCCCAGCGCCAGGGGGATTCGGCCCGCACGGGCGCGCTGGCAACCCGGCAGGCAAAGAGGTGGAAGTGCAAGGTGCGATCGGGGTAGGCATGTTCATGCTCGCCCAAGAGCCGCCAGTCCTGGCCTTCCAGGCCCGTTTCCTCGGCCAATTCACGCCGGGCGGCGGCAAGCGGAGCTTCGCCTGCTTCCACCTTGCCGCCGGGTAGCGACCACAGCCCGCCCTGATGCGCGGCCTCGGGCCGCTTGAGCAGCAGCAATTCCCTGTCCGCATTGAATGCAGCGACCAGCGCGATGACCTGTGCCATGCGGCAATGATGGAGTGTGGAAAGAGCCTTCACAATGTTT
>CAYQMA010000249.1:0-1546 GCA_964418535.1 uncultured Zetaproteobacteria bacterium
CTAGGTCTTGTCCCCAGGCCTGCGCTGGTCTATAAATCCGGTGGCGATGATTCTCTTCCTGTCAGCAACGACTCACCTGCCGGAACCGTCTCCGGCCGAGCATGGAAGCAGGGATGCAAACTAAGCTCACCCAGAAACTGGGCCAGCGGCTGGCGCTCACGCCGCAGCTGACGCAAAGCCTCAAGGTGCTGGCCATGAACGCCATGGATCTTGAGGCCTACATCGAGGAATGCATCGAATCCAACCCCATGCTGGAACGCGATGAACAGCTCGCGCAACAGGTTGCGCCGCCGGCGGAAACAAGGGATGACAGCGCCCCGGAAGCGAACTGGCGCGAAATCGGCGACAACCGCTGGGAAACCCTGTATTCCAACGCCCAACCGCGCGATGGCGCCGATATGCGCGATCAGAACTGGCAGGCCACGCAGACGCTTGGTCAGTCCCTGCACGAACAGATCGACCAACAGCCGATGCCTGAAACCGACCGCGCCATCGCGCATGCGATCGTGGACTCATTGGACGATGACGGCTATTTCCGGACACCACCGGAAGAACTGTCACCGACCCTGCAAACGGATGCCGACACCATCGAACGGGTGCTGACGGACATTGTGCAGCAACTGGAGCCGGCTGGCATCGGCGCCCGCGATCTCACTGAATGCCTGTTGATGCAACTGGATGCGGATACCGACTGCGACCGTCTGGCCCGCCAGCTGCTGCTGCATTTTCCCGATCAGTTGCTGGAGCCGGACGACGCTTTGGCTCGGCTGGTGGATTGCGAAGTGGAGGAACTGACCTGCGCACGCGCCCGCTTGCGGCGACTGGATCCCTTCCCCGGCCACGGGCTGTACGGGCAGGAAAACATCTTTATCCGACCGGAAATCATCTTCCGCCGCATGCCGGACGGCGACATCGCCGTCGAGGTGCCGGGCTATTCCTGGCAGGGGCTGCGCCTGAACGAGCAGTGGAAGGATCGCCAGTGGCAGGGCGCCGAGCGCGAGTTTGTGGACAAGGCCATGCGCGAAGCCAAATGGCTGCTCTATGCCCTGGATCAGCGGCGCGAAACGCTCTACAAGGTGGCCACATGTCTGGCCCGACGCCAACGCGCCTTTCTGGAATACGGCCTGCTGGGCCTGAAACCGCTGACGCTGCAGGACGTGGCCGAAGAGGTGGGATTGCACGAATCCACCATTTCGCGCGTCACCAGCGGCAAATATGCCGAAACGCCGCTGGGACTCATCGAGCTGCGCCGCTTTTTCTCGGCCGGCCTGCCAACACGCGGCGGCGGCGAGATTTCCGTCTATCGGGTGCAACAGCGCGTCAAGGCGTTGATTGAATCCGAACCGGCCGGTCGTCCGATTTCCGACCAGGCCATATCCGACCGCCTGCGGGCGGAAGGCATCGAAATCGCCCGACGAACCGTGGCGAAATACCGGGAGTCGCTGGGCATTCCGCCCAGCAGCCAGCGTCGGCGGATGCATCCGCGACGCCATCAACACACAAGGAGATAGCCTATGCAAGTGTCCATCACGGGAAGACATGTGGA
>CAYQMA010000250.1:0-1541 GCA_964418535.1 uncultured Zetaproteobacteria bacterium
CTGTCCGAGAAGAAGGTGCGAAAGCTGATTGATCAGACAGCAGCAGCGGTGATTCTGGAGGATTTTCTGGCCGCGCATCCGGAGCTGGCTCGTGGCTGAGACGCTGTTCGATGCCGCAGCCATCGCCGAGGCTCTGGATACGATGGCCCGGCGGATGATCGAGACTGCGGATGGAAACGGCGCCTGCCTGATCGGCATCCGGCGTGGCGGCTCGGCCGTGGCCGACGAGCTCCAGCATCGGCTGGCGGCGGCGGGACTTGCCGTGACGCGCGGCGATCTGGACATCAGCTTCTATCGCGACGATCTGGACACCATCGGCCCCAATCCGGAGGTGCGTCCCAGCCATATTCCCTTCGATGTCGGCGGTCGCGACATCTGGCTCGTGGACGACGTGCTCTATACCGGTCGCACCGTGCGCGCGGCCTTGGGCGAAATCTTCGATTACGGCCGTCCGGCCAGGGTGCGGCTTGCGGTGCTGCTCGACCGGGGCGGTCGTGAGCTGCCCATCGCCGCCGATCTGGCCGGCCTGACACATGAGGCGGCGCCGAACGAATCGCTGAAACTGGCGCGCGACGGCGATTGGCGCATTGAATTGCGAAAGGTGCGGCCATGAACGCATCCGCAAGTCTGCGCCACCTGTTCGGCATCGAGCCGCTCTCGGCCAGTCAACTGGAATATCTGATCGATCTCGGCGAATCCTTCCTGGAACTTTCGCGCCGACCCATTCGCAAGGCGCCGACGCTGCGCGGCAAGACGATCATCAATCTGTTTTTCGAGAACTCCACGCGCACGCGCACCAGTTTCGAGATCGCCGGCAAGCGGCTTTCGGCCGATGTCATCAACATCTCGGCCTCGGCCTCGGCGGTGAAAAAGGGCGAATCCCTGCTGGATACGGCCCGGACGCTGGCCGCGATGCGGCCGCATGTGCTGGTTATTCGTCATGCGATTGCCGGCTGCTGTGAACTGCTGGCGGAATACCTGCCCGGAACCGCCATCGTCAATGCCGGCGACGGCGCGCACGAGCATCCCACGCAAGCGCTGACCGACCTGCTGACGCTGAAGACGCAGGCCGGCGGCTGGCGCGGCAAGCGCATCACGATTGTCGGCGACATTGCGCACTCGCGCGTGGCGCGCTCGCATCTGATCGCGGCGCCGAAGCTCGGCTACCGGGTGCGTCTGGTCGCGCCGAAGACGTTGCTGCCGGCGGCGGTGGAACGCTACGGCTGCGAGGTCTGCCACGATTTCGATGCGGCGCTTTCCGACAGCGACGTGATCTACATGCTGCGCATCCAGTCCGAGCGCCTGGCCGATGCCTGCACGTTTCCGTCCATCCGCGAATACCACGAGGCCTACGGGCTCAACGCGGCGCGGCTCGCGGCGGCGCCCGAACATGCGGTGGTCATGCATCCGGGCCCGATGAACCGGGGCGTGGAGATCGCAACCGAGGTGGCCGACTCGGCCCGAAGCCGCATCCTCGATCAGGTGGAATCCGGCGTGGCCGTGCGCATGGCGGTGCTGACCGCGCTCTGCGGCGGCGAGGG
>CAYQMA010000251.1:0-1540 GCA_964418535.1 uncultured Zetaproteobacteria bacterium
CTCCGGAGGCCGACGCTCTATCCAGCTGAGCTAACCGCGCTATTGTGACCATTTGCGGCCGAAAACTGCTGGCGCATCCATCCAACAAAACGCATGCGTGCCGCCTTGCGCCAACCATGCCTCGATCATTGCACCGAGCGCTCGGCAAGCGCATGTCCGTTCGGGCCGCTTGACATGCGCCGGGCGGCGCGGAGCCTACCGCGCCCCGGGGCAAATTCAAACCCCGTCAGCATTCACCCATCATTCTGGAGCCACCATGACCGCCACCATTTCCCGCGCGCTGATCAGCGTGTCCGACAAGACCGGCATCGAGGATTTCGCACGCCGCCTCGACGAACTCGGCATTGAAATCCTGTCCACCGGAGGCACCGCGAAGCTGCTGCGCGAGGCGGGCATTCAGGTGCGCGACGTTTCCGACTACACCGGGTTCCCCGAAATGATGGACGGTCGCGTCAAGACGCTGAACCCCAAGGTGCATGGCGGCATTCTGGCCCGTCGCGACCGCGAGGACGATCTGGCCGCGATGCGCGAGCACGGCATCGAGGCCATCGACATGGTGGTCGTCAATCTCTATCCCTTCCGCGAGACGGTGGCGCGGCCGGATTGCACGATCGAGGATGCTATTGAAAACATCGACATCGGCGGCCCCTGCATGGTGCGCGCGGCGGCCAAGAACCACCGTTTCGTGACCGTGGTGGTGGATCCCGGCGACTACGGCTGGGTGCTGGAAGCCATCGAAGAGCAGCAACTGGACGAATCCCGGCGGCGCGCCTTGGCTGTCAAGGCGTTTGCGCACACGGCCGCCTATGACGCCGCCATCTGCAACCACTTCTCGGCCCTGAATGCAGATGGTTCCCGCCGTCCGTTCCCGGACATTTTCACGCGCCAGTTCGTCAAAACCCGTCATGAGCTGCGCTATGGCGAGAACCCGCACCAGCAGGGCGCCTTCTATGCCGATCCCGAGGATGACGGCTTTTCGATGGCCGATTGCGAGCTGTTGCAGGGCAAGCCGCTGTCCTACAACAACATCGCCGATGCCGACGCAGCCTATGCGCTGGCGCGCGATTTCGCGGAACCGGCCGTGGTCATTGTCAAACACGCCAATCCCTGCGGCGTAGCTGTCGGCGACGTGCAGGAAGAAGCCTATCTTCGCGCCCGCGCGGCGGATGCCGTGTCCGCCTTCGGCGGCATCGCCGCCTTCAACCGACCGCTGATGGCCGATGCCGCCCGCCGCATCGCCGAGACCTTCATGGAGGTGGTCATCGCGCCCGGCTTCTCGGATGAGGCGCGCGAAATCCTTGCCCGCAAGAAGAACCTGCGCCTGCTGGCGGCGCCTTCGGCCGAGCCGAATGCCGGCGGCTGGGATTTCAAGCGGGTGTCCGGCGGTCTGCTGGTGCAGGAACGCGACACCCACCTGCTCGACCGCGAGGCCTGCAAGGTGGTCACGAAGCGTCAGCCCACCGAAGAGGAATGGCGGGACATGCTCTTTGCCTGGACGGTGGCCAAGCATGTGAAATCGAACGCCATCGTGTTCGCGAAA
>CAYQMA010000252.1:0-1530 GCA_964418535.1 uncultured Zetaproteobacteria bacterium
GGTGGTTCAACCGCCGGCCTGGCAGGTGGTGTCGTATGTTCCGCTCGCAGAGGTGCGAGCCCTGGCGCCGGTGGCTCCGGTTCTGGCGGTACTGGCGGCCATGCTGGCGTTGCTGGGCGCGGCTTGTGCGCTTTGGGCCCGCTACCGGACAGCGCGGCAGGCGATCGAAGCACAGCGGTTGGCCACGGAGCGGGCAAGACGTCGCCTGTTGCGGAGGCTCTTCCGGCTCCGTGAGGAGGAGCGTATTCGTCTCTCTCGCTTGATGCACGACGAGATCGGTCAGCGCCTGACCGCCATCCAGATGCAGGCGGCGGCCGTGGCGAGACTTTGCTCGGAGAAGGTGCGGGATTATACGAAGGCGCGTGATGGCGTGGAGCATATCAGGCGGGAGGCCGGCGAACTGGTGCATCTGGTGCGCGGGCAACTGGAGGCGTTCCGGCCGCCGCCGGTTCGGGAACTGGGCCTGGATGCGGTGATTCGCGATGCTTGCACGCGCTGGTCGGCGCAGGCCGGCGTGCCCTGCGAGGCGGAGGTGGATGCGGCGGCCAATGCACTGCCGGAAGACTTCCAGATTCAGCTCTACCGCGTCGTGCAGGAGGCCCTGACCAACGTGGCGCGCCATGCCCGGGCCACGCACGCGCGGGTGAGGCTCAGCGTTGGCGAGGGCGAGGTGCGGCTGGACGTGTCGGACGACGGGCGCGGCTTCGATGCGGACCGGGCGACGGATGGCCTGGGCCTGGCCGGCATGCGGGAGCGGGCCGAACTGCTGCATGGCCGCTTGCATCTTCACAGCCGCGAGGGCCAGGGCACGACGGTGACGCTGCGGGCGCCGCTCCCGGACCGTAGTAAGGAAAATCCTTACCTCGGGCGGGGCTCTGCCCGATAGCGCAAGGCAGTAAATGTTATATTCTTCGGCATCTTTTCGCCAAGCCATTGGCAACGAAGGAGAAACCGTCGAGTGATTCGTATTCTGCTGGTGGACGACCATGGCATCGTGCGACGGGGATTCCGTGCCGTGCTGGAAAGCGAAGCGGACATGCAGGTGGTGGCCGAGGCGGCCTCGGGCGAGGAGGGGTATGGCGAGTATTTCCGGCACCGGCCCGACGTGGTGATCCTGGACATCGCGATGGAGGGTGAGAACGGCCTGGCGACATTGCGCCGTCTGTTGCGGCGCGACCCCGAGGCGAGGGTGCTGATGTTCAGCACATACGACGACGAGTTGCTGGCGCTCAAGGCGATGGAGATCGGCGCCCGGGGCTATGTGCCCAAGGTGGTGGAACCGGAGGTGCTGATTCGGGCCGTGCGCGCCGTGGCCGCGGGCGAGCGTTTCCTCGAGGGCGACCTGGCCAGGCGCATGGCATTGCACCGCTCGGACGGCACGCGCGGACTGGAAGGGCTCACCGCGCGCGAATTCGAGGTGTTCCAGATGCTGGCGGAGGGCAAGAGCGTGCGCGACATCGCCGGGATTCTGCATCTGAGCGAAAAGACCGTGGGCGCGCATCGCACGCGCATCATGGAAAAGCTGGACTG
>CAYQMA010000253.1:0-1519 GCA_964418535.1 uncultured Zetaproteobacteria bacterium
CGGATGTTCCGATGGTGGCTTTGGCGATGGGCAAGCATGGCAGCCGCGAGATGGGATTGATGTCCGATCTGGACATGGTCTTCGTGCTGGTTTGCGAGGATGCGACGCAGCCGCTCGATGGGCGTACGATGCGCGAACAGGCGCAACGATTGGGCCGCCGGGTCATCCGGATTCTGAGCGATCCGCCGCCTTGGGGCGCCGGCTATGAGTTTGATGCCCGGCTGCGTCCGTCCGGGCATCATGGAGTGCTGGTCACCACGCTGGCGGCATTTGAGGAATACCAGATTCACCAGGCCCAGACATGGGAACATCAGGCCCTGACACGGGCGCGAGCCTGCGCCGGCCCCGAGCGTGCCATGCTTGCGGTGGAGCGCGTGGTCGAACGCGTGCTGGACATGCCTCGGGATGCAGCGCGGTTGGCGGCCGATGTGCGCGCCATGCGGGAGAAGATGCGGGCGCACCTGGCCAGCAAGCGTGCGGACATCGTGAACCTGAAACAGGATGCGGGCGGCTTGGTGGATATCGAGTTTCTGGCGCAATTCGCGCGCCTGTCGTTGGGCTGCCGCGGGCGCGGCGTGGTTGAAATCCTGCGGTCGTTGCCGCCGGACGCACCCGAAGCCTGGCGTGAGCAAGCCGGCTGGCTGGCCGACACATGGCTCGATTATCGCTGGATGGAGCATGTGCTGCGGGTCGAGTTGGGTTGCCCGGTTTCATCCATCCCGTGGGATCCGGCCGCACCGCAATGGGAGAGTCTGCGCCGGCATGCGGCCATTCGCGATCCCGATGCGTTGCGCGAGAGAATGCGGGCGGTGGCTGCTGCCTTCGGGCGACTGACGGACGGGAAAACTTGATGTTTGCGTTCAAAGGCGTATCCTGCGTCATTCTTTCTGGAAAAAGCCAAAAAAATGACAGTGACCGGAGGCGGACATGAATTCGATGGTGACGATTGATGTCAAGGCGGGCGCGGTAGCCAAGCAGCGCGACGATGCGGTGGTGCTGCCGCTGTTGGAAGGGCGCAGGTTCACGTCCGCCGGCGAGAAACTGCTTGAACAGGATGAGACCAGACAAACCTTGCGCGGCTGGCTGCGTCGTTTCGACCACTTGGGCAAGTTCGGCGATATCGGCACGCTGTATGACGTGCCGGGCATGTTTGCGACGCGCTTGGTCGTGGTCGGCGCCGGCGAGGAGCGCAAGCTGACGCTGAACGGCTTGCGGCGACTGGCCGCGAAGACCGCCCGCGAACTGGACAAGCGAGGCGCGCGCGATATTTCCGTGTATCTGGCTGATCTGAACGTGCGCGGCGCCAGCATCGCCGAGCGGGTTCGCGCCGTGGCCGAGGGCGTGTGGCTGGGCCTGTACCGGTTCGACAAGTATCGCACCAAGAAGGAGGAGAACCGGCGTCCGTTGCGCCGCGTGACGGTGATGGTGCCGGCTCGGAGCAGTCTCGGCGCGGCCCAGGAGGCCGTGGCGCGCGCCCGCGCCGCCTGCGAGGGCGTATGGCTGGCCCGCGATCTGGGCA